>CAXQUZ010000613.1:0-21312 GCA_964226865.1 Myxococcota bacterium
ACGAGATAGCATGCGGTGACTGGAGTTCAGACGTGTGCTCTTCCGATCTCCTGCAGGACGGCGGCCCCCCGGGCGATGATGGCGGGGCCAGCCCCGAGGCCCCATGTCGCCGACCGTCCCCGCCCCCACCACGCCCCCGCTGCACGCCTTCGACCCCGACCAGCGGGCCGCCGCCTACGGGGCGCCCTACCCCACGGGCTGGTACCGGGTGGCCGCCTCGCGCGAGCTCAAGCCCGGCCAGGTGCGGGCCCTCGACGCCTTCGGCCGCCACTTCGCGCTCTTCCGGGGCGAGAGCGGCGCCGTCCACATGGTCGACGCCCACTGCCCCCACCAGGGCGCCAGCCTGGCCGGGGGCTGTGTCGAGGGCGACGCCCTGCGCTGCCCCTTCCACCGGTGGCGGTTTCGCGGAGATGGTGAGCTGGACGACATTCCCGGCCTCGAGCGCAGCCCCCGTGCCCGGGTCGGGAGCTGGTCGCTGACCGAGGCCCACGGCGCCATCTGGGCCTGGCAGCACGTCTCGGGGCGGCCCGTGGCCCCCGACTACCCCTTCGCCCCCGTCGCCCCCATCGTCGACCGGGGCATGGTCTTCCGGGGCGAGCACCACGCCGGCGTCGCGGCCATGCACATCCGCGAGTTCTGCGAGAACAGCGTCGACTTCCAACACTTCGCCCATGTCCACGACGGCCTCACCGTGCCCTGGACCACCCGCACCATCCCCGGCTTCCGCCTCCACCACGAGCCGGCCTGGCGGGTCTCCGAGACCGCGCCCCACGTCTGCTTCTTCGAGAACAGCTCGGCGACGGTGTTCCGGGGGCGCATCCTCGAGAAGACCCGCAGCTTCGTCCAGGTCACCATGTTCGGACCGGGCGGGGCCATCTGGTTCCACTTCCAGATCCCCGAGCTGGGCGAGCTCGTGCTGTTCCAGACCCACCTGCCCCGGGGGCCCCTGGCCCAGGAGGTCGTGTTCCGCTGGTACGCCGACCCGGGCATCTCGCGGCTGATGGCCTGGATCATCGTGGGCCAGTGGGTGGCCAATTGGAAGGCGGACCTGCCCATCTGGCAAGACAAGGTCTTCGTCGAGAAGCCCATCCTGGTGGGCATCGACGGGCCGGTCCGGGCCCTGCGGCGCTGGTACGCCCAGTTCGTCGACCCCGCCCCGGCGGCCCCGGTCGCCGCCCCGGGGGGCGCGGCCCTTGCCTCCCGCTGAACGCCGGCGCCGGCGCGGGTGACGACGCCCGCCTGGGGGGGCATACTGGTCGCCCCCTCCGGACCGGTCCCCATGCTCCCTCTGCTGCTCTCGCTCGTCTCTCCGGCCTCGGCCCTGCCCCCGGCCCTGCGGGCGGCCCTGGACCCGGCCCAGCTGCCCGTGCTGGCCGTCGCTCCCGGTGACCGCAAGAGCGCCGCTGCCGACGCCAGCGGGGGCCCGGTGCGCTTCGCCGTGTCGCGGCCCCTCGTCCGCGACCTCACCGCCGCCGCCCGCTGGCAGACCCTCGCCGACGGCCGCCGGGTGGGACAGGTCGCCGTGCGGGCCCCCTCGGCGGCGAGCATGAGCCTCGCCTTCTCCCGGGCCTGGCTGCCCCCCGGCGTCCGGCTGTGGCTCGACAACGGCGACGGCACCGACGCCCGGCGCCGCCCCCTGACCGCCGCCGACGGTGACCCGGCCGCGGGCCCGGCGGGCGCCCCCCTGTGGACCCCCCTCGTCCGGGGCGACGAGCTCCAGCTCACCATCGAGGTGCCGGCGACGGGGCCCCTGCCCGTGCTCCAGCTCGAGGCCGCCAAGGTCGGCGTCCGGACCATCGGCGCGCCCCCGCCCCAGGGCAGCTGCAATGTCGACGTGGTCTGCCCCGAGTCGAGCGGCTGGGAGGCCGAGATCGCCTCGGTGGCCGTCTACTCGGTCGGCGGCGAGTTCTGGTGCTCGGGGGTGCTGCTCAACAACACCCGCGGGGACGAAGACCCGCTCTTCGCCACGGCCGACCACTGCGGGGTGGGCACGAGCGCCGCCCGCAGCCTCGTCGTCTACTGGAACTACGAGAGCCCGAGCTGTGGGCGCCTCTCGGGGGGGCCCCTCGACGACTGGCAGGCCGGCGCCGCGGTGCTGATGTCGGACTCGGCCGCCGACTGGAACCTGCTGCGGCTCGACGACGCCCCCGATCCGGCCTTCGGGGTCTCGTGGGCCGGCTGGGACAACAGCGGCGCCGCCCCCCAGACCGCGACGGCCATCCACCACCCGGGCACCGACGAGAAGGCCATCTCCTTCGAGACCGCGCCCACCCGCATCACCGGCGACTACGAAGACCGCGAAGACACCAGCGAGACCCACATCCGGGTCGACGACTGGGACCTGGGCACGACCGAGGGGGGCTCCTCGGGCAGCCCCCTCTTCGACGAGAACCATCGCGTCGCCGGCGTTCTCACGGGTGGCTACGCGGCCTGCGGCAACGACGAGCCCGACTGGTATGGGCGCCTCGCCACGGCCTGGGACGGCAGCAGCGCCAGCCGCCGGCTGCGGGACTGGCTCGACCCCGACAGCACGGGCCAGCCCACGGTCGACACCCACGCCCCCTGGATGACCGGGGTCCACCTGCGGGGCACGGGCCTCGACGCGGCGGGCCCCGAGGGCGGCCCCTTCGTGCCCGAGACGGCCACCCTCTCGCTCGACAACGCCGACGACGAGGCCCACAGCCTCAGCGTCAGCAGCGACGTGGACTGGGCGGTCCCGGCTGCGGCCACCCTGACCGTCGGGGCCGGCGCCAGCGAGACCCTCACCGTCGCCCTCAGCAGCGCCGCCGAGGCGCTGCCCGTCGGCCGCCACACGGGCACCCTCACGGTCTCCGGTCCGGGCCTCGACGCCCCGGCCACCGTGCCCCTGGCCCTGACCGTCGGCACCCCCGCCCGCCACTTCTGGTGGCCCCTCGACCGCGACCCGGGCTTTGCCACCGAGGGCGACTGGGCCTTCGGGGTGCCGACCGGGCGGGGCGGCAGCAACGGCGCGCCCGACCCGAGCAGCGGGGCCACGGGCGACCATGTCTACGGCTACAACCTCGACGGCGACTACGACAACAACGAGCGGGCCCGCCACCTCACGACCCCCGCCCTCGACTTCACGGGGCTCTGGTCGCCCACCCTGCGCTTCTCGCGCTGGCTCGGGGTTGAGGAGCCCGCCTACGACAACGCCGACGTCCAGGTCAGCGTGGACGGCGGGACGACCTGGACGGTGGTCTGGGCCAACGGCGCAGAGCTCGACGACGGTCGCTGGATCGACCAGGAGCTGAGCCTCGCCGGCATCGCCGACGACCAGCCCGACGTGCGCATCCGCTGGACGATGGGCGCCACCGACAGCTCCGAGACCTGGTGTGGCTGGAACCTCGACGACATCGCCATCTGGGCCGTGTCGGCCGCCGCGCCCACGCCCGCCGACACGGGCAGCCCCGAGCCCGAAGACACGGGCCGGCCCGCCCCCGACGACTCGGGCACGAGCCCCGACCGCCCCGCCGAGGACACGGCGCCGCCCACCACCGACACGGCCGCCGCCCCGGCCGCCGATCCGGTCTCGAAGGACGAGGCCGGGGCCACCGCCTGTGGCTGCCAGGCGGGCGGGCTGCCCATGCTGCTCGGTGGCCTGCCCCTGGTGCTCGTGCTGATCCGCCGGCGCGAGACCCCCGACCCGGAGCCCCGATGAGCCCCGCCCGCCCGCTGCTGCTGGCCCTGCTGCTCGCCGGCTGTGACGCCGAGGAGCCCGGCTACAGCCCCACGAAGTCCTCCACCGCCGACACGGCCGCGGGCCCCCCGGCCGACGACGCGCGCACGGGCGACGGCGGCCTCTACGCGGTGGTCTCGCTCGTCCAGCGGGCCTGTGTGGACTGCCACAGCGCGACCCCCAGCGAGGCCGGCGTCGACGCGCTCGCGGCCTATGGCCAGGGCGCGGCCCCGATCCACTTCGACCCGGCGGTCTTCTGCGAGACGATGGCCGCCGAGGACATGATCGACTTCGACCGCATCGAGGATGGGCTGCTCTACAGCCGCCTCGCCCAGCTCGAGCAACCCATGCCCCCCGACGGCCCCCTCAGCAGCACCGAGCTGCGGGTCGTGCGGGACTGGATCGACGGCGGGGCCCTGTGCAGCTCGGCGGTGGGCGCCGTGGCCTACCGCGAGCAGTGCGCGGGCTGCCACGGCACGGAGGGCGAGGGCATGACGGCGCCGGCCCTGGGTCTGGTGCTCGATGGGCACGACCAAGACACCGTCAGCGACATCATTCTCAACGGCACGGGCGACATGCCCCCCGTGGCCGTGGACGCCGCGCTGGCCGACGAGCTGGCCCACTACGTGGTCGACGCCTGGGGGCGCTGAGCCCGGCCCCGCCCCCCCGCGGCGGCGGGGGTCTCGCGGTCGCCCTCGGGCTCGCCTTCGCCGCGGTGACGGCCGCGGCGACGGGCTGGTGGCGCCTCGACCTGCCCATCAGCCACACCAAGGCCAGTGACTGGGACTACCAGCTCACCCTGCTGCGGGCCGTGGGCGAGGGCTGGCGCGCCGGCGGGCTGCCCCAGTGGAACCCCTGGACGGCGGGGGGCAGCCCCCTGCTGGGCAACCCCGAGGCGCCCGTCTTCAGCCCGATGGGGCTGGCCGCGGCCGTGGCCCACCCCGCCGCCGTGCAGCGGGTGGCCCTGCTCGCCCACATGGCGCTGCTGGGGACGGGCACGGCCCTGCTGGCCCGCCGCTGGGGCGCGCCGCGCTGGGCCCTGGCGGTGGCCCCCCTGGCCCTGCTGGCGACCGATGGCATCGTCTGGCGGGTCGCCCATGGCCACACGATGATGGTGATGGCGGCCTGGATCCCGTGGGCGCTCTGGGCCATCCGGGGGCCCCGGGCCGGCCGCAGCGGGGCCCTCGCCGGGCTCTGTGTGGCGGCGGCGGCCCACGGCGGCGGCCACACCCCGGCCTGGCTGGCGGCGGCCACCCTCGCCCTGGCCACGGGCGCCGAGGCCCTGGCCCGCCGCCGCCTCGCCCCCCTGGGACGCTTGGCCATCGCGGGACTGGTGGCCGCCCTGGTGGCGGCCCCGCGGCTCGTGGCCGTCGTGGTCGAGGGGGCCGACAGCGCCCGGCTCCGGGGGCCCCATGCCCCCCAGGCGATGGGCGACTTCGGGCTCGGAGAGGCGCTGGGCTGGGTCGTCTTGGACGCCCCCTGGTGGCCCCTCGGGGGGGCGCCCGGGCTGCACGAGGGGCTGCCCAGCTGGCACAGCCCGTGGTGGCTGGCGCTGGCACTGGTGGGGGCCGCCGCCGGTGCCGGGGTGGCCGGTGCCCCCGCCCGCCGGGCCGGGGCCGCCACCGCCCTGGTCGCCGCGCTCGCCAGCCTCGGCCACAACCTGCCGGTCAACGTCTTCGGGCTGCTCCACGCCGTGCCGCCCCTCGATCGCTTCCGCAACCCCGAGCGCTGGGCCCTCGTCTGGCTGCCGCTGCTCTCGGCCCTCGCCGCCGTCGGGGCCGGCCAGCTCGCCCGGTGGGCCGGGGCGGGGCGCCCGTGGCAGGCCCGGGGGGCAGCCGCGGCGCTCGGGGCCGCGAGCCTCGGCGTGGCCGGCCTGAGCCTCGGGCCCGCCACCGCCCGGACGCGCATCGACCAGATCACCCCCGACGCCGTCCAGCGCGCGCCCCTCGCCGCCCCCACCGCGGTCGCCGAGCCCTGGCGCACCAACCTCGAGTGCATCGGGCGCAACGAGCGCTGCCTCGACTGCTCGGATGCCATGCTGGTGGAGGCGCCGCCGGGGCTGGCCCTCGGGCCGTGGGCCGTGGTGCCGCCGGTGACCGGGGTGGACTGGGCGCCCGGGGCGGTCGCCTTCACCGCCCAGACCGACGGCTGGCACCAGGTGCCCGAGGCCTGGGCCGCCGGCTGGCAGGCCACCGCCACCCCCAAGAGCGGCCCCGCGCGCCCGGCACCCACCCGCGCCCAAGACGGCCTCCTGGCGGTGGAGGCCCGGGCCGGCGACCGGGTGGCGCTGGTCTACGAGAGCCCCGGCGGCGGAGTGGCCCGGCTGCTCGCCCTGGCCGGCCTCGTGCTCGCGGGGCTGCTGGTGGGCCCCGGGGCGGGACGGCGCGGCGCCCACCGCGACGGGGCGGCCCGTGCCCCCGTGGCGCCGCCGGGCTGAGGCGGGCGCGGCCCCCGGATGGCCGCCACCGCCCGCCGGGCCCCAGGATACGGCCCCCGCCCCCGCGTCGTGGAGCAGACATGGGCTTCTGGAACCGCAGCCCCGCCGCCGACGAGGCCCCCCTGGCCTGTTCCTTCTGCGGCAAGAAGCAGACCGAGGTGGCCCAGCTCATCGCCGGCCCGACCGTCTACATCTGCGACGACTGCGTGCGCATCAGCATGGACATCGTGGTCGAGAAGACCACCCCCGCGCCGCCCCCGCCCCCGCCGCCCACCGCTGCCGGGGTCGCGGCCGCCATGGACGCGGCCGTCGGCGGCCACCCGGAGCTCGTCGCGCTGCTGGCGCGGGTCGTCGCCGCCCACGCCGCGGGCAGCGGCCGGTCGCCCCGGATCCTGCTCGTGGGCCCCGGCGGCGCGGGCAAGACGGCCCTCTGCCAGGCCCTCGTCGCCGCCTGCGGGCTGCCCGCCACCCACGCCCACGCCCACCGCATCACCGCCACCGGCTACATCGGCGCAGACGTCGAGAACATCGTGCAAGAGCTTGTTCTCGCGGCGGGCGACCGCCCGGGCGGGGCCGAGCGGGGGCTGCTCGTGCTCGAAGATCTGCACCACCTCGCCCTCGCCGGCCCCCACGCGAGCCTGACCCGCGACGTGGGCGGCCGGGACGTCCAGCCCCACCTCGTCCGGCTGCTCGACGGCCGCGACCTCTACCTGCCCGAGGATCCCACCCGCCGCATCCACAGCATGGTGCCCGGCGCGCGCTTCTCGCCGGCGGGGCTGCTCTGTGTGTGGACCGCGCGCATGGCGGCGCCGCCGACCGAGGCCGGGGCCCTGCGGGCCGCCCTCGTCGACCAGGGTCTCATGCCCGAGCTGCTCGACCGCATCGACCTCGTGCTGCCCGTGGCCCTACCGCCGGCCCCCGCCCGCGCCGCCATCATCCGCGACCACATCGCCCCCGCGGTCGCCGCCGCCACCGGCCACACCCCCGTGCTCGACGCCGCCGCCCTCGACCGCCTCGTGGCGGCCACGGACGGTCCCAGCGGGCTCTGGGCCGCCCGCCAGGCCCTCGTCGCCACCGCCCTCGGCCGCTGAGGGGCGCCGGGCCACCACCAGCCCGATGGGCAGCAGCCCCGGGATGCGCCGGGCCTCGATCCCGACAAAGCCCGCCGCCCCCACCCGCGCCGCGAGGCTGGCGACCGTGAAGCGGCGCTGGCCCGGGAAGCCCGCCGCCCCCATCACGGCCGAGACCCCCCGCGACAGCCAGGTCTCGGCGTGGCAGTAGGTGGGCACCACGAGCAGGCCCCCCGGCGCCAGCACGGCCCGCATGCGGGCGAGCGCGCCGTCCAGGTCGGGCAGCAGGTGGAGCACATTGGCGGCCACCACGGCATCGTAGGGCACATCCGGCGGGACCAGCTCGCCCACGTCCAGCGCCCAGCAGCGCACCCCGGGCCGGCCGGCGAGGCGCGCGCGGGTCTGGGCCACCATGGCCGCCGAGAAGTCGGTCGCGTCGAGCTGGTCGACGACCGCAGCGAGCCGAACCGTGACCAGACCCGTGCCACAGGCCAGCTCGAGCACCCGTCCCTTGCCGGCCACCGCCGCCACGGCACCGTCGATCGCCGCCGGCAGCGGCCCGCCGAGCAGGGCCATGGCCCGATCGTAGCCGGCGGCCTGGCCGTCCCAGTAGCGGCGGAGATCTTGGGGGGGCATGACAGGTCCGGGTCAGGGGGAGCCCGGGGGCGCGGGAGGGCCGCCGGGGGAGAGTGGGCGGAGACCCTGCGCCTTCCGCCGGCCGCCGTCCTATCCCCGTTGCCCACGATGTCCCACAGCAGCGGCATTTTGCCCGCCAGGCCCCCACTCGCGCTCAAGAGCACCGCCCCCTGCCCGACCAGAAGCACACAGTTTGACCACGACTTTCGAACACAGCCTGTAACCAAAACAGGTCTACCCCGGGGGGCACCGTGTCCAGCGAGCTCGACCACATCTCTCCCGCCCTGCTCCAGCGCTTCCTTGCCCACTGGCAGGCGATGAACGGGGGCTCCACCGGCCCCGCAGCCGCCGCGCCGGCCGCCGCACCTCCGGCCCCGGCCCAGCCCGAAGGGGCCAGCGTGACCTCCCTCGCCCACGCCCTCGGCGAGACCCGGGCAGACGTCGCCCGCATCGTCCAGGACGCCAACCAGATGACCGAGGAGGCCGTGCTGGCGCTGGGCCAGAACCTCAGCGACATCGTGACGCTGTCGAGCGACTACGTGGGCCACCTCCGCACCCAGTTCCAGAGCCTCCAGGGCGACGGCGCGGACGGCGCAGACGGCGGCATCGTGCGCACCATCAACACCCAGACCGAGACCACCCAGACCTTCCTCGACGGCGTCCACACCGCACTCGGCGCGCAGCGCCAGGCCGCCGAGCAGGCCATGGACCGGGCCGAGAACATCATGCGCATCGGCAGCTCCATCAACGAGGTCGCCCGGAACTCGAAGATGCTCGCCCTCAACGCCAGCATCGAGGCCGCCCGGCTCGGGGCCGCGGGGCGCTCCTTCGCCGTCATCGCCGCCGAGATGCAGAGCCTGAGCGAGCGGGTGCACGAGTCGAACCTGCTGGTGCGGGATCTCGTCGAGGGCATGATGGAGGTGCTGCCGAAGATCCTCGAGGGGGCCACGGCCATGGAGCGCCACACCTCCGACTTCGACAGCCGCTTCGCCCACCAGACCGACAGCCTCCGGCGCCAGACCGTGCGCCTCGAGGGCGTGCTCGACGCGGTCGCCAACGACCGGGACGACCGCATCGGCCAGGTCGTGCGCATCGGCCAGGACGGCCTCTCGAACCTCCAGTTCCAAGATCCGATGGCCCAGCGCCTGCTGCGCATCGACCACCGCATCGAGCAGCTCCAGCAGCAGCTCCACCGCTCCAGCCTGCCGGCCGAGGTGGCCCCCGAGGTGGCGCCGCCGCTCCAGGTCGAGCTGGGGGGCGGCTTCGAGCACGAGGAGGCCCCCGAGAGCGGCGAGCTGCTGCTCTTCTGAGGCGGGTGCGACACACGCGCCCGGCCCCCCCCGCTTGGGTTGCGGGGGGGGCTCGTTGGCTTGTCTTGGGTCGCGGCACAGGACGAGACCGGCCGGCGCGGGCCCGGGATCGGGCCGCGCGCAGCAGGGCAGAGCGGGGCCCCGGGAGACGATCCCGGGCGCTGCTGACCTGCGGCGACACGCATCGGCTCAAGGCGGGAGGGTCAGGTCCGATGGCCTCTTCGAGTCCCGGGCCCCCGAGGCCCCCACCGCCTGACCCGAGGTTGCCATGAGCACCCTGCCAGACCAGATCCCGCCCGCGCTGATGCAGCAGTTCCTCGCCCAGTGGAAGGGCGGCGGCGGCGCCCCCGCCCCGTCCCAGGGCACCGCGACGCCCAAGTGCAGCGGCCTCCAGCAGCGGGTGCTCGACGAGGTCTCCGATGCGCGGGCCACCATCGCCGAGGTGGTGCGCGAGTCGAACCAGTCGACCGAGCAGTACACCCTGCGCATCGGCCAGGACCTCAACGAGATCGTGTCGACGGCCAACGCCTACGCCGACGACCTGCAGCAGCGCTTCGGCACCCTCCAGGCCAGCAAGGACAGCTCGGGCATCGTCGAGGCCATCACGGCCCAGACCACGACCACCCGCGAGTTCATCGACGGGGTCCGCACGTCGACCTCGGACCAGAAGAAGGTCGCCGAGGCCGCGCTGGAGCGGGCCGAGAACATCATGCGCATCGGCACGGCCATCAACGAGGTGGCCCGCAACTCGAAGATGCTGGCCCTCAACGCCAGCATCGAGGCCGCGCGCCTCGGGGTGCCCGGGCGCTCCTTCGCCGTCATCGCGAGCGAGATGCAGACCCTCAGCGAGCGGGTGCACGAGTCGAACACGCTGGTGCGCGATCTGGTCGAGGGCATGATGGAGCTGCTGCCCCAGGTGCTCGAGGGCGCGAGCAGCATGGCCAACGACACCGACACCTTCCGCTCGCGCTTCCAGTCCGACACCCGCACCCTGCGGGCCGAGACCACGAAGCTGCAGGAGGTGCTCAAGGACGTGGCCGACCACCAGGACGACCGCATCGCCCACATCATGTCGACCTCCCAGGACGCCCTCTCGAACCTCCAGTTCCAGGATCCGATGGCCCAGCGCCTCATGCGCATCGATCGGCGCCTCGAGACCATGCAGCACCGGCTCTCGGCCTGGTTCGACAACCGCGAGCTCACCGTCGAGGTCCAGGAGGCCATGCAGGTCGAGCTGGGCGGCGGCTATGAGCACGAAGACGCCCCCGAGAGCGGCGAGCTGCTGCTCTTCTGAGCCGCGCCCGCGCAGCCGCCCGCCGACCGCCCCGGCCCGCCCCCCGCGGACCGGGGCGTCGCCGTCTTGGCCCCCGCCCGCGCCCGCGCAGCCCCCCCCCCCGAGGGCCCCGGCCCACCGCCTTTGGCCCGGGGCGTCGTCGTCATGGCCCCCGCCCCGCCGCCCGGACCGGTCGCCCCTCCGCCGGGCCGCTCCCGGGCTGTGCGAAGCGGGCGAAGATGGCCCGTGCTGGCCCATGCTCGGCCCGTCCGAGCGGGCCCGCCACCGTCCCCGACCGCCCGGCGTCCGCGCCGTCCTGGGCCCCCGGCCTGCCCCTCGGGCCGGCCTCTCTGTCGCCCGGCAGGCCGCACCGCCAGCCCTGGCCGCCCGCCCGCGCCACACCGGCGTTCCCGTCCCGCTCCCCGTCCCCGTCCCCGTCCCCGTCCCGGCCGGGCCCGTCCCTCCCGGGCCCCAGAGACGCCCCCGCCCTCCGCCTGGGCCCGGGGCCCGCAGCGCCCCTCCAAGACGACCACCGCACCCGTGGGCCGGCGCCCGCGGGTGCAGCAGGGAGACACGGGGGCCCGAGACGTCCCCCAAGACGACCACCGCACCCGGGGGCCGGAGCCCGCGGGTGCGGTGTCTGGAGGCCCGAGGGCCCGGCGCTCAGGCCGCCAGCTTCTTCACAGCGGCCACCAGCAGGTTGGCCTTGAAGGGCTTGACGACCCAGCCCTTGGCACCGGCCTTCTTGGCCCGGGCGATGAGGGCCGGCTGGCCTTCGGTGGTGAGCATCACGACCGGCAGGTTGGCGTGGCGGGGCTGGGCCTTGACCGCCTCGAGCATCTCGAGCCCGTTCATGCGGGGCATGTTGACGTCGCAGATGACCATGGCGATGTCGGCGCTCTGGTCGATCTTGTTCTTGCCGTCCTCGCCGTCGACGGCCTCGACGACGGTGAAGCCCGACTGGGTCAGGGCCAGGCGGACCTGCTGGCGAACGGTGGCGGAGTCGTCGACGACCAGGATCTTCTTGCTCATGGGTGTCTCCCGGGTGTTGGAACCGGCATTGGGCCGACCCCAAGGGGGCCGGAGGGGGGGAATGAAGGAAATGGGGGAACGGGGGGGCCCGGGTGGCGGCAGGGCGCAGGCTGCGCTGGTCTGCGGGGCGGGGCCCGGTGGGGGGTCTCAGAAGAAGAGCAGGCTGCCTTCTTCCTCACAGGTGTCGGCGGCGTCGACCGCCGGCTCTTCGTCGAGGTGGAACTCGGGGGCCATCGTGACCTGGATCCAGACCTCGCCCAGCCCGATGCTGGTCGAGAAGCGGTTCTGGCTGGCGAGGTCGTGCTTGCCGTACATGGGCTGCATCTCGCGGCCCGAGACCACCATCGGCGTGCCCATCGAGAGGACGGGGCCGTGGGCGACGAGGCGGTTCTTGACGCGGCCGAGCAGCTGGTTGGACAGCTCGCCGATCCAGTCGCGGCACTCGGCCTCGGAGGGGTTGGCCGACAGCACGTTCGAGGCGCTGATCAGCGAGGAGGTGGCCGCGAAGGCCAGGGTGCCGTGGATGTGGTCGCCCGAGAAGCCGATCAGGGCGACGAGATCCATGGAGTTCTCGTGGTGACCGGGCGTCAGGCCCTCGACGGTGACGCCGTACTCTTCCATCAGGGTGGCGACCATCTCGTTGGCGAGCTTCTCGATGAACTGGAAGTGGCTGTGCTGCATGACAAGGTGCCTCGTCTTCGGCCGGGCGGGGGCCCGGGACACGGGGGGAAAAGGGGGGTGGCGGTGCCCATCTGGGGGCATCAACGGCCCGGCTCCCCGACAACCTTAGAGAGACTGGCAAAAGCTTCGCGGCACGGGGCCCCGCCACCACTCAAGGCACGACAATCCCGTCGTGCATGGCAGCGCGAAGCCGCCGAAAACGCACGGACACCCTGCACCACCCACAACCCAGCGCAACCGGGCGCCGGCGGAGACCGGCCCGATCGGGTCAGGCGCGCCCCGGCTCAGGGCGCCCGCAGCACCGCTTGGCGCGCCGCCATGCTCGGACCGGGGGGCGCCGGGCAGGCCGCCTGCATCGTCGCGTAGGCGGACGGACAGAGCGGGGCGCTGGCCCGGAGCGCGCCGCGCAGCTCGGGGCAGGCCGTCTCGCCCACACAGCGGAACCAGCCGTCGACGGCGGCGACACAGGCCGCCCGATCGGCGGGTTCGGCGTCCGCCCCGTCCCACTGGAGGAAGCTGCGGTTGCCCCAGCGACAGGCGGCCTCTTCGTCGGGCCCCGTGCCGGGCATGCAGGCCACGACGTGGGCGCAGGCGGCCGCGCTGTTGGCTTCGGCACGGGCCAGAGCGTCCGCCAGCAGGGCATCTTCGGCCACATCGGCCGGACCGGGGCCGCGCAGCACGCAGCCCCCCAGCACCACCACCGCCAGCCCCCACAGCCGCACACCGTCCTCCTCAGGGGGACGAGGCCCCCAGGTCTGCGCCCTGTCCATCGCAGCGATCGGCCCGGCTGCAAGCCCCAGGGGCCGCAGGCCGGCCTCCGATCGCCCCCGGGGGCGCTGCCGACGCCTCCAGCCTACACCCGGCGTCGTCGCACCGCACCCCCGTGCCCGCGGGCACCGCGGCGAGGGTGCCGCCCGCTGGCGACCACACATCGGCCGGTGTGTTGTCGCGCCACACGCCCGCGATCCCGACCGTGCCGCTGGCGACCCGCAGCCCGCCCGCCTCGCGCCCGCTGCCGCCCGCCAGGGTGAGCCCGGTGCCCTCGACCCAGCCGCCCTCGACGGCGAGCGCCGCCCCCCGCTGATCGCCGGCCGGGCCACAGTCGGTGAGCGCCACCCCCGCGAGCCGGGTCGGCGCCTCCGGGGCGAGGCCCGGGGTGGCGGCCACCCTCAGGCCCGCGCCCCAGCCCGCCACGTTGCCCTCCAGCTCGAGGTCTTCGAGCGTGGGCGCCGCGTCTGCGACCCAGAGGCCCCCGCCGACCCCCTCCTCGTCCGGCAGCCCCGCCCCGGTGACCACGTTGTCGACCAGCACGCTGGCGGCCAGCACAGGCTGGCCCTCGTCGACCATGGCGCCCCCGCCCCCGACCTGGGCGATGTTCTCGCCGATCCAGAGGCCCGAGACCGCGCCGGTGGCCTGGTAGAGGTGGAGGCCCGCGCCCTGCTGGGCGCCGTTGCCCCGGAGCGTGACCGCGTCGCCCACGAGGGTCGTGTCGCCGGCGATGTGGAGGCCCCCGCCCTTCACCAGGGCCCAGTTGTCTTCGATGACCAGCGCCGTGGCCGTGACCTGGGCCCCGCCCTCCCCCACGGCCCGCAGCGCCAGGCCCCCGGCGTAGCGGGCGTCGTTGCCGCGGATCTCGACCTCGCGCAGGGTGCCCGACTGCATCCAGACGCCCCCGCCCAGCATGGCGGCGCTGTTGTCGGCCACCACCACCCGCTCCATGTGGAGGGGGCCCGCCACGGGACCGAAGAGCCCCGCCCCCCAGTCGGCCCGGCTGTCGCGCAGCTCGACGTCCGCGAGCACGAGTCCGTCCGCCCACAGGGCGTTGATGGCCCCGCCCAGGGTCTCGGTCCCGTCGGCGAAGTCGGGATCCGTGCCGCCGCCGCCCCCCGCGAGCTGCAGGTCCCGCACCGTGACCGTCCCGCCCCGCACCGTGATCAGGGGCGCCGTGCCGTCCCCCTCCCACCGCCCGCCGCCGCCGTCGAGCTGCAGGTCCCGGTCGATGACGAGGCCCGCCGGGCCCCCGGGGGGCGCGCGCAGGGCCGGGGGCAGCAGGGTGAGGAGGTCGCCGTCTGCGGCCGCGTCCACGGCATCCTGGACATCCCCGAAGCAGCGCTCGGGGTCGCTCTGCAGCCAGGCCACCGCCACACAGCCCGGCCCCGGCGGCAGGCCCGCGCCCGGCGCCTCCTTCTGCGGACCGGACCCACAGGCGGCGAGCAGGCCGAGCGCCAGCCCCCCGGCCCCCCTCCGGCTCACCGGGGCACCAGCCGCAGCCGGATGGGCGCCTGGGCCCGCAGGGTGACGGCCGGGGTGAGGGAGAGGGTCGCCCCCGGGGGCCGCACGAGGCGGAAGCGCCGGAGCAGCTCGCCCAGGATGAGGGGGCCCTCGAGCATGGCCAGCTGGAGGCCGATGCAGACCCGCGGCCCGGCCCCGAAGGGCAGGAAGCCGTGGCGGGGGCGGTCCTTGGGGCGGGCCCAGCGCCCGGGCCAGAAGCGGAGGGGCTCGTCGTAGAGCGCGGCCTCGCGGTGGAGCTGCCAGACCGGCACGACGATGGTGGTGCCCGCGGGCACCCGGTGGCCCCCGAGCACCACCTCTTCGACCGGCTCGCGGAAGAAGACCGGCGCCGGGGGATGCAGCCGCATGGCCTCCTTCCAGGCATGGGCCAGACCGGGCAGCTCGGCGAGCTGGGAGGCCCGGAGGGGCGCCCCGCCCGTGACCGCGAGAACATCCTGTGCGAGGCCGTCTTGGAGCTCTGTTCGCGCCGGATCCGAGAGCTCCCAGAGGGCGCAGGCGAGGCCGATGGCCGTGGTCTCGTGGCCCGCGAGCAGCAGGGTGCGCACCTCGTCCCGGAGCTGGGCGTCCGACATGCCCGCGCCGTCGTCGTCCTGGCCCGCCAGCAGCCGGCCCAGCAGGTCGTCGCCCAGGGTGCCGCCCGGGACCGCCGCCGCCTGGCGCCGCTCGTCGATGAGGCGCTGGACCACGCCGTCGAGCTCGACCATGGCCCGCCCGAAGCGCCGGTTGCCGGGGGTCGGCACCCAGGCCGGCAGGGGCAGCACCACCCCCTCGACGCTCGCGAAGTACTGGCTGATGGTCGAGAAGGCCGAGGCCACCCGGTCGGTGTCGCCGGCGGGGGTGGCCGCGCCGAAGAGGGTGCGCACGGCGACGGCGAGGGTGAGCGCCATCATCTCGGCATCGGCCGCCACCTCGGCTCCCGCGGGGTCGCCGTCCGGGCAGAGCCCGTCGAGGTGGTCGCCCACGAGGGCCTCGATCGCGTCGGCAAAGCCCTGGACCACCGCCCGCGAGAAGGCCGGGGCCATGCGCAGCCGCTGGCGACGCCAGTGCTCGCCCTCGGCCAGGAGCAGCCCCTCGCCGAAGACCCGGGCGCCCCGGCCCGCGAAGGCGCCCTTTGTGAAGCGCCGGTGGTCGCGGCCGAAGAGCGGCGCGAGGGCCTCCGGATCGAAGACGTAGAGCAGCTCGGCGCCCGGGAAGGGCACCCGCACCATGCGCCCGACGCTGCGGACGTGGGCGACGTAGCCGAAGGGATCGCGGAGGAAGCGGGGCGCCTGGCCGAGCACGGGCCAGCCCCGGGCCAGGGGCAGCGCCGCGAAGGGCCGGGGGGCCGGGTCAGGGGCCGCGGGGGCGGGAGCAGCAGGGTCAGGGGCCGCGGGGCCGGGCACGGAGGGGGGCGAGGACACGGCGACTCCGGGCAGGGAGACCCAAGGTAGCCCGATCGCTCCCCCCGGGGCCGTCAGGCCGGCGGGCGCACCGACCCGGTCGTCGCCTCGTCGGGGGCCCAGCCGGGCTCTCCCCGGGGGGGCAGCGAGGCGAGGATGCCGTCCCACAGGTCGATGCGGGCCGTGATGGCCGCGACCGCCGCCGCCTCGGCCGCCGCCCAGGCCGCCGGGTCGTCGCCGCAGAGCCGGCAGAGCAGGGCGCCGGCCATCGGGCCGTGCTCCTCGCCGTCCAGCTCGATGTGGCGGTCGAGGTACCAGCGCATCCAGCGGGTCTGGTCGGGGGCCCCCCAGCCGGCAGCCCCCCGGTCCAGCAGGGCCTGGAACATCTCGGGAATGACGTCCTCGCGGCCAAAGAGGAAGGCCGCCGCCACCTCGGGGGCGCTGCCCTCGACGGCGAGGGCGAGGGTCTGGCCGCAGAAGCGGGCGGCCACGGCGGGCACCGCGGGCAGGGCGAGGGCCGCGGCGGGAGAGGCCCCGGCGGCGAGCGCCGCCAGCACGGCCGCGATGCCCGTGTCGTCGGCCCCGACCTCGGCCATGGCCCGGCGGTAGGCCGCGAGGTGGCTCGTGGGGGCGCCGTCGGGGCCGAGGTCGCTCTCTTCGCCGAGCACGATCTCGTTGAGGAAGCGGGCCAGCCGGGGGTCGCGGGGCGGGCACCAGGGCACGGCCGTGCCGCAGAGCTCGCCCTGGAGCCGCTTGACCAGCGACATGAAGTCCCAGACGGCGAAGGCGTGCAGGGCCATGAAGGCCCGGAGCCGGGGCAGGCTGTCGACCGTCGCGTAGAGCGGGTGGAGCAGGAGATCCTGGCGGCGCGGCGCGAGGCGCTGCTGGAGGTCCGCGAAGGCGCGCTGGGCCGCAGCGGCGGGGGACGGCGGGGCGGCAGGGGACGGGGCGGCAGAGGACGGAGCAGACACAGACACGGGACCACACCTGGGGGACACACAGAGACGCCCGCCGGCAGCGGGGACCGGCGACCGCGCCGGACGAGAGGCCCCTAGCGCCGCAGCGCCGACCGCGGAAGGGCGCCCGGCGTCAGGGAAGGTCGACCGCGTCGCCGAGGTCGAGGGCGACCACCGCAAAGGGCAGGGAGACCTCTGCACCGAGCACATAGGGCACCACCTCGCCCTTGAGGCCGAAGACCCGGTCGCCGGCCAGGGTGACGGCGGCCACGGCCTCCGGGGGCACGTGGGCACGGCTGGTGGCGGTCTGCCAGTCGTCGTCGCTGGAGACGGTGAAGACGGTCTCGTTGGCGGCGATCACCAGGTCGCCGTGGACCATGGCGATGCCGTCCGGGCCGTCGGGCAGCGAGCCCAGGCCGTCGCCCGACACGGTGATCTCGCGCACGGTGGGGGCGTCGCCCACGTCCACCCGCAGCAGGCGGCCCGGGGCGTACTTGCCCACGACCACGAAGTCGGGGGACGGGGCCACGATGCCGTTGAGGCCGATGATCTCGGGGTCGAGCATGGGGTCTTCGAGGTGGACCTGGGCCGCCGTGTCGTCCGGATCCACCCGCCAGATGCGGCCGCCCTCGCGCTCGGTGATGAGCACCCGCCCCTGGACCGAGACCACGTCGTTGCAGACCGCCCCCGGGTCGAGGGGCACGCTGCGGCGCAGGCTGCCGTCGGCGAGGCCGAAGACCTGGAGCACGGACTGGGGCGCGTCGGTGCCGTAGTTCTCGATGGCGCAGACCAGCAGGCTGTCGGTGCCCTCGTCCACCTTCATGCCGAGCGTCATCCAGGTGCCGCTCGCGGGGCGGTAGAGCTCGGTCTGGGTGCCGTCGGGGTCGAGGCGCACGATCGAGCCCGCCGTGAGGCTGCCCAGGTAGAAGGCCGACTGGCTGGTGCTCCAGGCCAGGCCCTCGGGGAAGAGGGTGTCGCCGGTCAGCTCGTAGCGATCGGCCAGCTCGACCGTGTCGCCGCCGCCCTCGCCGTCGCCGGCGCTGGTGTCGCGGGTCTTGTCGTCGCCGCTGCAGCCCAGGACGAAGGCGAGCAGCAGGGCCCCGGCGGCGGGCCGGTGGCGGTGTCGGGGGACGGACACGGAGACGGGGCGGAGGGACCGCGAGCGGGCGGACATGGGGACTCCAGAGCTGACGTGGCCCAGCCCGCACGGGGAGCGCACGGGCCGCGGGACCCGGGGCGTGCGAGGTCCGGGCAGCCGCCCGGCCAGGGCGCCCGGAGCGGGCCCCAGGGCCTACGCTGCTGGCGCCCCTCCGGCCACATCCGACGCCGCCTTCGCCGCGGTCCCCCCGCGCTCTGGAGCTCCCGTGCCCTGGCCCGCCCTCGACCCCGCCACCCTGCGCGCCCGGGTCCACGCCGCCCTCGACCGCAACCGCTCCTACGCTGACGGCGACATCCTCGGCCTGCCCGGAACCTTTCTCGACCAGCGGGTCTTCCCGGCCAGCCCCGCCGTGCGCGCCCTGCCCTTCCTCCGCACCCTGCTCGAGAACCCCAACCACATCGGCTGCCACACCCTCGGCCCCGCCGAGCCAGCCTTTGCCGGCACCCACGACCTCGAGCGCGAGGTGGTCCGGCTCTGCGCCGAGGAGCTGCTGGGGGCCGCGCCGGGCACGGTCGACGGCTACGTCGCGAGCGGCGGCACCGAGTTGAACATCCAGGCCATGTGGGCCGCCCGCAACCACTGGCGCGCCGCAGGGGTGGACCCCGCGCAGATCGCCATCCTCTGCACCACCGACACCCACTACTCCCTGCACAAGGCCGCCGATCTGCTGGGCATCGGGCTCCACACCGTCGCCCTCGACCGCTGGGGCCGCCAGCCCACCGCCGCCGGCATCGCCGCCGCCCTCGACGCCTTCGCGGCGGCCGGCCACACCCACGCCGCCGTCGTGCTCACCATGGGCACCACCATGTTCGGCACCGTCGAGCAGGGCGGGCCGCTGCTCGCCGCCCTCGACCGGCGCGGCATCCCGAGCCTCGTCCACGTCGACGCGGCCTTCGGCGGCTTCGTCTACCCGCTGACCGTGCCCGACCAGCCGCTGGGCTTCCACGACCCCCGGGTCAGCACCGTCACCCTCGACGCCCACAAGATGCTCCAGGCGCCCTATGGCACGGGCATCCACCTCGCCCGCAAGGGCCTGCTGGCCCACACCCGCACCGAGACCGCCGCCTACGTGCCGGGCCTCGACTGCACCCTGAGCGGCAGCCGCAGCGGCGCCAACGCCGTCGCGGTCTGGATGATCCTCCAGACCTGGGGCCACGAGGGGGGCCGCCGCTTCGTCCAGGCACTCGCCGATCGGGCCGCCTGGCTCGCCCAGGCCCTGCGCGACCAGGGCCGCCACCCGGTCCACACCCCCGGCATGAACATCGTCGTGCTGCCCGAGCACGAGGTGCCCCCGGCGCTCAGCGCCCGCTTCCTGCTCGTGGCCGACGACCACGCGGCCCCGTCCTGGCGAAAGATCGTCGTGATGGAGCACGTCGACCGCTCCGTGCTCGCCCGCTTCCTCGCCGCGCTCGCCGCCCACCCCGTCCCGCCCGCGGCCCCCGCAGAGGGATAGGAGGCGCCGGGTCGCCGCGCCGCGGCCCCCACCCGCGCCTGGAGCCCCACGATGACCGCACTCGGATTCCACAGCACCGCCGAAGAGGCAACCGCCGGCCGCTCACTCGACGGCCAGACCTGGCTCATCACCGGCGTCAGCTCGGGCCTCGGCCGCGAGACCGCCCGGGTGCTCGCCCTCCGGGGGGCCCGCATCGTCGGCCTCGCCCGCACCACAGCCAAGGCAGAGGCCCACCTTCCCCCCGGCAGCGTCGCCGTGGCCTGCGAGCTGTCCGACCTCTCGAGCGTCGCCGCCGCCGTCGAAGCCGTCGGAGACACCGTGCTGGACGGCATCATCACGAATGCCGGCATCATGGCCCTGCCCGCCCTCGACCAGGTCCACGGCATCGAGCGCCAGCTCTTCGTCAACCACATCGGCCACTTCGCGCTCGTCACCGGACTCATCGACAACATCAAGCCCGGCGGCCGGGTCGTTGTGTTGTCGAGCGAGGCCCACCGCATGGCCGAACGGGGCCTGGAACTTGGCAACACATCCGGCGAGGACGACTACCAGCCCTGGCGCATGTATGGCCGGTCGAAGCTGGCCAACATCCTCTTCGCCCGCTCCCTGGCCGCCCGCTTCGCCGCCGACGGCTCGGGCCGCACAGCCAACAGCCTCCACCCCGGGGTGATCCGCACGGGTCTCGCCCGCCACATCCCCGACGCCGACAAGATGTTCGCCCGCCTCAAGAACATCGAGAAGACCGTGCCCCAGGGCGCGGCCACCCAGTGCTGGGCGGCGACGGCCCCCGAGCTGGCCGAGGTCAGCGGGGCCTACTTCAGCGACTGTGCCCCCCTCGACCCCATCCCGGCCGCGAAGGACGACGCCCTGGCCGCCGAGCTCTGGGCATGGACCGAGGCCCAGATCGCACGGCTGGGCTGAGCGCTCGGCGCGCCCCCGCCGCCGGGGGACCGACCCCCAAAATGAAAGTCACAATCAATGGCCTGTTTGGGTCAATGGCGAGCCAAGCGAAGCCGAACATGGTGACCCCAACCTTGGAAGTCACCATGTCGCACGCCGCCTCCGCCTCCGCCTCCGCCTCTCTCGACCTCGGCGACACCGCCGCCACCGCCGACCTCGCCGAGCGGCGCGCCTTTGCCGTCTTCACCGACGAAGACGCCCGCCAGCTCGCCGCCAGCCGGGTCCACCTCGAGGTCGTCGCCGGCGCGCGGCTGGACGAGTCCTTTGCCCACATGGCCCACCACATCGACCTCGGCGCAGTGGCCGGCAACGAGAGCGACGTGCTGCGGCTGCGGGCCATGCTGCGGGCCTACCTCTCGAGCCTGCTCGGGGGCAGCACCGACGCCGAGCACGTGGCCATGCTCCAGCGCATCGGCCGCGCCCACCACCTCCACAAGATCCCCCCCCGCTGGTACGTGGGCTTCAAGAGCCACCTGCTGCGCAACCTCGTCCACGAGATCATCGAGGGCGAGACGGCCGACAAGGCGGAGCTCGAGGCCCGCATCGATGCCGTCACCAAGGCCATCTTCATCGACATGGCCACCGTGCTCGACACCTACGATGCCGCCGCCCGCCAGCAGGCTGCGGACGCCCTCGACGACCTCGGCGCCCACATGTCGGCGGCCACCGACGACATCCGCCAGGGCATCTCGACCCTCAACCTGACCGTCGAGGAGCAGACCCGGGCCACCACCGAGCAGGCCTCGGCCGTCGCCGAGGTCTCGGCGGCCCTCTCCGAGCTCTCCCAGACCTCCCAGGGGGCCCTGCGCCGCTCCGAGTCGATGCGCGAGATCTCCAAGGAGGCCCGGGAGGGGGCCGGCCGGGGCATCGAGGTCGTCAACACGAGCATCGAAGGCATGACGGGCATCCAGGATCGGGTCGGGGTCATCCAAGACAAGATCACCACCCTCTCCGACCACACCCAGCAGATCGGCGAC
>CAXQUZ010000614.1:0-4108 GCA_964226865.1 Myxococcota bacterium
CACCGACGCCGCCGTCTTCGAGACCTATGTCGAGCACATCCTGGTGCCCGAGCTCCGGGAAGGGGACATCGTCGTCCTCGACAACCTCGGCGCGCACCGCACCCAGAGGGTTCGCGAGCTGGTCGAGGCAGCGGGGGCCCGTCTCTGGTTCACCCCGCCCTACTCGCCCGAGTTCAACCCCATCGAGCTGGCATGGGCGAAGCGCAAGCGCTTCCTACGTCTCGCGAAGGCGCGCTCCCGAGAAGCGCTCAACAACGCAATCGCCCTCGCCATGGACCTCATCACCGGGAGCGATGCGAGGGCGTGGTTTCGGCATTGCGGCTTCCGTCAGGGGACTTGATCTGCTCTGTCAGACAGCCACCTCCGCGCTGGCGAGAGAGCCGGACATGGCGTGGGCCAGTGCCTCCCACATGGCGGACTTCGCGCCTGCGATGCGGAAGCAGACCGCACGGGCGTGACGGACAACTGCCGTGGCCACCTTGAGAACACGCTCGCGCACGCGTTCGAGCGACATCCCCTCACCCGTGGCCTCCTCGAGCAGGCACCGGATGGCGTGGACCATTTCGTAGGCGATGGCGGCAAGCAGCAGCGTGACCTCGTTCTCTGCCATCCCTTCCTTCCTCTTCTTGGGGGGCTCGCCGTTCCGGTGTCGCTGGACGCTGGAGAGCTTCGGGGCGATGACGCGCTTGAACTCACCGATGTGGGCTTCGGCGGTGCCACGGGCTCGGTACGTCCCCAGGATGGCTTCGGAGGTGGCCTGGGGCCGGGCGAGACTGGTGGCCAGGTAGAAGGTGTGGTGCAGCGTACTACGTGACCTCCACCCACTCACCCGGAGGAGGGTCCACGACCCCGTGCGCTACTGGGAGGAGGCCCTCGGATTCGAGTGGTGACCAATGAGACTGTGGGCCCCGTCGGCTACGACTCCGTCCGCTTCAACCTAGGGATCGGGTGGTTGCACAGCCGCTGCGCGGTCCTGCTGCTACTCCAGGTCGTGGGAGAAGGCGGCTGAGGGAGGTCCTAGCAGTTCAACAGCCTCGTCGCTCTTGGCGCGGACCTACGCCCCAACTCCCAGGATTGAACGCGGTTGGCCCCTACTATCACGAAGACGAGCGGTAGGTGCTCATCCCACTGGAGGTCGACCAGCCGGGCCCAGGTCGCCAGATCGCGTCCGCTGGGCCGCGGGACGGCTTCGGGGTGCGAGTGCCAGTCGCCCAGGAAGTTCACCGCGCCTCCGGAGTCCGACCAGGCCCGGTCCACCGTCACCTGGTGGTGTGCACCACGGGTGAAGGCGAAGCGCCCGGCGCGATCCCGGCGGTCGGGCCCCAGGGCGCGCTCGATTATAATGTCCCCGCCAGTGCCTGAACCGCCCATGCGTCGCCCCAGGAGAATCCCCCCGCGTTCCGGGCCGGCGAGGGCGGCGTGCATCGCCGCCGAGAACGCGACCACCACCTGGTCGGAGGCGACGATCACGCCGCCGTCCGGCCGCCGCCACCTCATGCGCAGACAGGGCAGGCGCCCACCGCGATGGCGTCCCGGCCAAGCACCTGAACGACGGCGTCCAGCGGCCACTTCTGGCCCCGGCCGGAGAGCCGGAAGCCGGCCTCGAGGAAGGGCCGGTCGTCTCCCCGCCAGGTCACGAGGGCGGGGCCCTGCTCGCCGTGGAGGCCCTTGATAACCTCCTCGACGGCCACCGCCGCGGTCCGGGTGGCGTGGACGGCGCCGAAGGGTACGTAGCGACCGCCGCACCCAGCCTGGTCCTTGGTGAAGTCCTGGCCGCCAGCAGCCAGCGCAGCGCGGTTCCCCTGGAGTTCAACGGTCTCGGGGTGCCGCAGAAGGCACTCGAAGCACCCCGGGGCCCCAGGCTGGGCGCGTAGGACATGGGAGGCCAGACCGTAGGCCTCCAGCCAAGCATAGACGACCACCGGCCCACCGCGGGATCCGTGGAGCGCGGCGTTGACCGCCTGGGCCGCCGCCGGACGATCCACGCACACGACGACGGCATCGACCTCCGGCAATCCGCCTTCCGCGAGCAGCGCCTCAATGGTGACGGGGTAGGGGCGGACCACCACATCGGAGTACTTCCGCTGGATGTCGGTGGCCAGCCCCTGCACCTTGGGGAAGAAGGTGCCCCGCATCCCGAGGACGTGCCGGAAGGCGTTCCCAGCCGTCATCACGTCGTGGTCGACCAGGCTCAGGCGCCCGACGCCGGAGCGCACCAGGTCGAACGCGACCTGCCCGCCCACGGAGCCGCAGCCCACCACCGCGAGGTGCTTGTCCTTGAGCTTCAAGTCTGCGCCTCCACGCTCGCGAAGGTAATCCATGTCCAGGCAGGTCACCGCCATCGGTTCCACTTCGGCGTTCTTTCGCCCTGACCGCAACGGGTGCCGGCTGCCCCGCCAGGGACGGAAGCGGACGCCCAGGTAGATGTCCAGGCCGTTGTCTCTCGGGACCTGGAAGACGACTACACGGAAGGCCCGGCGCCGGTCGCCGATGAGCCGCGACAGCTCCTGGCGCCGCTCCCGGGTAAGCCGAGACAGGAGGTGCTGCCGGACCCAGGCCATGTCCAGCCTGTCCGGCGGGAAAGGCAGCTCGCCGACCTCCAGCGGCACCAGGAGCCCGTCGGTGCCCGCCGAAGTGGCCTGGAGGACCCAGAGCACGTCGGTCAAGGCCTGGACCCGGCCGTCCGCTGGCGCCAGCAGCCACCGCCCATCCCTAGCCTGGTGGCTCCAATACGTCTCGTACTCGGCCATCACCCCCGACCAGGGACGCTCGTGCAGCGACTGGTCCAGCAGCGACCGCACCCGATCTAGGCAGTGGCGGAGCACCTCCCGGGGGCGGGTGTGGTCGACCGCCTCGCCAGCCGCGTCGTGCCAGCAGACCGAGCCGTCCGGCATGAGCGGCGGGGACTGGGGAATGCCCTCCTCCCGCACCCAGACCCCCGGCGCCGCGAAGGGGAAGCCGGCCCGGATGGCGACCTGGACCTCGACCGGCCCGGCATCCGTATCGAGCTGCCCCACCGCCGACTCCGAGGCCCAGGCCGGAAGGGCCTCGTCAGCCCGCACGCCGCCGATCGCGCCCGGCAGTTGGCGCAGGAGCTCGACGAGCATCAGGCGTACTGCGCCGTGGAGATCACGGCAGGGGCGGCCGTCACCGCGGACTTCGGGACGGGGAAGTCGTCGCCGAACTGCTCCCTGAGGAGCTCACAGGCCGCGACGACGCTGTCCTCCCGGCCCGCGGCGTCCAGCGCGTCAAGCAGCGCCTGCAGCTTGACCTCGAAGGCTTCCACCTGCTGGGGCGACATGCGGGCGAAGGGGTTGTCGAACGGCGCTGTCGGCAACGGCACGGACAGGCTCCGGCCGCCCGGCACGCTGATGAACTGCGAAAGCATGGTGGCCACCAGGCCGCGGACGACAGCCAGGTCGTCGTAGCTCCGCACCTGGCTCAGGGGGTCGATGCTGCGGCGGACCTGGAGCCAGCGGTGGGCGGCACAGGTCAGCCCGATGCCCCGGGGCGCCCCCTCGCCGCGAGCGGAGAACTGCGTGTCCTTCCAACGCTTGAGGTAGCGCACGACGCGCCGGAACTGGAGCCGGTCTTCGGCGTCGGTGGACCAGCGGTCGATCGCGTCGATAAAGCCGAGGAAGTCCGAGGGCTGCCACAGCTTGTTCTCCGGTATCGAGCCGGGGAAGCCCAGGGCGAGCTTGGGCAGGTCGCCCGGGTAGGCCGGAGCGGCATAGATGGGGAAGTCTACGTGGTAGGCATCCTCGCCGCCGGTGGTGTACTGGACCGTCACGCAGGGGCGGTTGATCGTGGCGTTGTGGGGGTGCCTGTCCAGGATCTCGGAGACCCACTGCTTTAAGACGGTGGGGTCCGGGTGGTCGGACGGGTTGATGTTGAACACCAGCGCTACGTCGATATCATAGTCACGGCCGTTGGTCGGCTTGACGCCGGTGTTCATGGCGTAGCTGCCCTGGTTGCGGTGCTCGAATGTCGGCACGGCCTGGCCGGTGCCCTCGAACTTCCTTTTGAGGCCGGACCGCAGCTTGTCGAGCAGCAGGTTGCGCTTCTCGCGGAGCGTGGCGTTTTCTTCGAGGTTGAGATCGGAAGAGCA
>CAXQUZ010000615.1:0-3396 GCA_964226865.1 Myxococcota bacterium
CCTCGATCGGGCCGTCCTCGAGGCTCTGGCGCAGATTGCGCAGCTTGCCGACCGTGCGTCGGACCTCGAGGCCTTCGGCAGAGAGGATGGCGACGCCGGCCGAGTCATAGCCGCGGTACTCCAGGCGGCGCAGGCCGTCGAGGAGGATGGGGGTGACCCGCCGGGGGCCCGTGTAGCCGATGATTCCGCACATCTGATCTTCCCCTTGCCGCGCCCCTGAGAGGGGGGCGAGTCGATATCCTGGCACCCCCGTCGGGACACCCCCGCAGGGCCCGCTGGGCGCTTGCAGATCCTTGCAGACCGTCGGTCGGCCCCTTGCCGGGGCGGCCTGCGCGTGCAACCGGAGGGCTGCGGCCAGGGCACGGACGGCGGCCGATCCGCCCCGTGCTGTGGCCGCCTGTGCCCCCCGCCACCCCGAGGTGACCCCGTGGCCCGCTACCAGATCGAGTGGCTGCCCTCCGATGCCATCGCGCCCCTGGACGACGAGGGGGCCGCGCCGGGCGACGGCGAGGTCGAGCTGAACACCGAGACCCAGGTCGCCGCGGCCGAGGACTGGTCCGGCGCGATCTCCCAGCTGCTCCACGAGCTGGGCTGCGACGACCAGCCCGTCGACGAGGTGATCTGCGCGCTGAGCCCCGCCGGGCGCTGGAGCGTCGAGGCCCCGGACGGGCGGCGGGCGGCCCTGGTGCCCCTGCCCGAGATCGAGGTCGAGCTGGAGCCCGACGCGCCGTCGCTGCTGGGGCGGCTGCTCGGTCCCCAGGGCGACGCGACCGCCCTCCCCTCCCCGGCCCACCTCGCCCCCCGCGTCGGTGATCACGCCGACGCCGGCGCCACCCTCGACGGGCTCCTCGCCGTGGTGCCCGCCGAGAGCGGCGCCGTGCTGCTCCACGCGCCCGCCGCGGCCCAGCTCGCCTTCGTGGCGGCCCGCGGGCCCCGGGCGGCCGCTGTCGAGGGGCTGCGCATCCCCGACGACACGGGCATCGCCGGCCTCTGCCTCTCCTCGGGCACGGCCATTGCCCTGCACGAGGCCCCCGGCGGCCCGGCCCACGACCCGGGCGTGGATCGCAAGGTGGGCTACCGCACCCGGTCCCTGCTGGCGGTGCCGATCCGCCGCGACGGCGTGGTGGTGGGCGTCTTGGAGCTGCTCAACGTGAGCTCGGGCGCATTTGAGCCCTGGCACCGCACCCTCGCCACCGAGGCGGCGACCGGGCTGGGGCGCCGCCTGCCCGGCTGAGGCGGGCGCGCCCGCGGGCGGGGCTCAGTCGGCCGCAGCGAGGGCGGCCAGCAGCGGCCCATGGGCGGGCGCGGGCACGTAGCGGGTGACGTCGCCGCCGTGGCTCGCGATCTCGCGCACCAGCGAGCTCGAGATGAACAGCCGCTCGGGCTCGGTGAGCAGGAACACGGTCTGGACCTCGGGCGCCATGTCCATGTTCGCGAGCCCGATCTTGAACTCGAACTCGAAGTCGGTCACCGCGCGCAGGCCGCGGAGGATGGCCACGGCGTCGACCTGCTTGCAGTAGTCGACCAGCAGCCCCTCGAAGCTCTCGACCCGGACGGTGGGCAGGTCGGCGGTCGAGGCCCGGATGATCTCGAGCCGCTCGTCGAGTGCGAGCAGGGTGCGCTTCGCCGGGTTGTGGCCCACGGCGACGATCACCTCGTCGAAGAGGGTGCAGGCCCGGCGCACGATGTCGATGTGGCCCATGGTGATGGGGTCGAAGGTGCCGGCATAGACTGCACGTCGCGCCACGGGGGCCTCCTGCTGCGGGGCCCCACCCTACCGCGCCGCGGCGCTCAGCGGGCCTGGCGCGGGCCGGCGGCGCCGAGGTGGCGGTTCACGAGGCTGCGCAGCCGTGGGTCGCGGCGCAGGGCGCTGAAGCCCGGGTCGAGGGCCAGATCGCGGCGCAGCTCGAGCTGCATCTCGCGGGTCAGCTGGTCGCGGCGGGCGTAGGCGCGCTCGAGGGCCTCGAGGGCGGCGTCGTCGTCGCCCCGCAGGCCCGCGAGCTTGGCCCGGGCCAGCGCGGTCTCGACCGTGTCGGGGTAGACCGCCTCCAGCTCGTCGAGCACCCGGGCCGACTCGTCGAGCCGGTTGAGGCGGGCCAGCGCCACCACCATGCCGGCCAGGGCGTTGAGGTGGGCGGGCTCGGCCGCGAGGATGGCCTCATAGTGGGTCAGCTCGGCGCGGTGGTAGCCCTGGCGCTTCTCGGCCCAGGCCAGCCGCAGGCGGGCGTCCCGGTCGGCCGGGGTGCGCCGGATGATCCAGCGGTAGTGCTCGGCGGCCTCGGCGTGGTCGTCCCGCTCGTAGGCCGCCCGGGCGAGGATGCGGCGTGCGACGGCGTCTTCGGGATTGGCCAGCAGCCGCAGGTGGGCGGCGTCGACCTGGTCGATGTCGCGGGGCACGGCCCGCCGGTACCAGCGCGACCAGCCCGTGCCGCTGTGGCGGTCGTCGGCCCGGTGGGGGGGCGCGTCGGGGATGGTGACGGTCTCGCTGGGCTGGGGTGGTGCGTCGCGACCGGCGACCGCTGCGGCGTGGCGGGGATCGAGGGCGCTGCGCTCACCGACGATGGCCGTGGCCACGTGGCTGGCGACCTGGAGGGGCCCCGCGTCGCCCCGGCGGCTGAGCCAGGCCTCGGCGGCCTCGACCCAGGAGCCGGCCACCACGACCATCACCACTGCCGCGAGGAAGCGCTTGTCCCAGACGCCCTCGAGCTCGTGGGGCAGCCGCGCGCGGGCCGTGTGCTCGAGCTTCACGTGGACCTGGCCGAGCTCCAGACGCAGCTCTTCGCCCTCGTCGAGGCGGTGGCCCCGCAGGCAGAGGCGGTTGCCGACGCGCAGCACCGCCACGTCGGCACCCGGGAAGGACACGGCCGCGTCGGCGGCCTCTCCGAGGCGCACGACTCTTGGGACGCGGAGCACCCGCTGCTCGACCACCTGTCCGTTGAGCCGGACCGTCACGCTGAGGTCACCCACGGGAGCCTCCACCTGCCTGCCCGTCGCGACCGCCACGAGACAGAAGATACTCGGCTTCTTCGCCATACGCGTCCCGCAAGATGCGAGCGAAGCGCGCATCGTCACGGAGGCTGTCGAAGACCGGATCGAGCCGGATGTCTTGGCGGAACTCGACATGGTGCATGGTGTCGAGATCTTCGGAGTTCTTCAGCGCACGCTCGAGGGCCCGCAGGGCCTTGCGGCGCTTGCCCATGGCCGCGTAGATCTTTGCCCGGTGGAGCCGGGCGTAGGCGTCGTCTGGGTCGAGCGCCTCGAGGCGATCCATGGTCGTCAGGGCCTCGTCGAAGCGGCCCTGGTGGGCGAGGCAGACGGCGAGGTTGTTGAGGACGTGGGTGTCGAGGGGATCGATCTGGAGGGCCTGGCGGTAGAGGGCCTCCTCCTCGCGGTAGC
>CAXQUZ010000616.1:0-5816 GCA_964226865.1 Myxococcota bacterium
CCGTGGGCGGCGGGGCGCCGTGGGCCTTCCACCTCGACAACCTCGTGGTGGGGGCGCTGGTCGCCGGAGCCCTCGGCCTGCGCCGGGGCGCGCTCGGCCTGCTCGCGGCGCTGGTCTTCCTCGTCCACCCCATGCAGGTCGAGGCCCTGGCCAACATCACGGCCCGCACCGACCTCTACGCGGCGGCACTGGGCACCCTCGCGGTCTTCGCCCGGGGTCCGGCCGGGGCGCTGCTGACCCTCGCGGCCCTCGGCTGCAAAGAGACCGCCGTGGTGGTGCCGGCCATCGCCCTGCTGGGGGCGGGCACGGCGGGCCGCCGGGCCTGGCTGCCCCACCTCGGCGCGCTGGCGGCCTGGGCCCTCGTGCGCACGGCCCTGGTGGCGAGCTGGGGGGTGGCCGCCGCGGATCTGGGGGGCCCCTCGCTGGCCTCGGTGCTCCAGGCCCCGGGCGTGGTGGCCGCCTACCTCGGGCGCCTGGTCTGGCCCCTGGGCAGCACGGTCGCCCGGCTGCCGCCCGATCCGGGGCCGGGGCTGGTGGTGCTCGGTCTGGTCCTGCTCGGCGGGCTGGGGCTGGCGCTGCACCGGGCGCCCCCGCCGCTGCGCCGCGAGCTCGGCCTGGTCGTGCTGCCGCTGGTGCCCGTGAGCGGGCTGCTCACGAGTCCCGTGCGCTACGCCGAGGGCTTCCTCTGCTGGCCGCTGCTCGGGCTGGCCCTGCTCTCCCTGCGCCTCGGCCGCGCGGCGGCCCCCCGGGCGCGGCTGGTCCTGGCGCCGCTGCTGCTCGGCTGGACCCTGCTGAGCCTGGGCCGGATCGGCGACTGGCGCGATCCGGCGGCCCTGTGGTCGGCCGCCCACGCCGCCCACCCCGACGACCCCCGGGCCGCCCTGGGCTGGGCGCGGGTGCTCGCCGAGCGGGATCCGGCGGCGGCCTTGCCCCTGGCCGAGCAGGCGGCCGCGGCCGAGCCCGACCCCCGGAAGGCCCGGGAGGGGGCGGCCCTGGTCGCCCGGCTGCTGCTGGCCCAGGGTCGCGAGGACGCCGCGCTGGTGGCCCTCGCCGCGGCGGCACCGGTGGCCGGGCTGGACGACCCGGAGGGCCAGTGGGCGCGGGTGGCGCGCTGTGTGCGCGGGGCCGCCGTGCAGGATCCGGTGGCGCTCGAGGCGGTCTGTGGCGTGGCGCTCGCGGGGGCGCCGGCCGACCCCGACCTCTGGAACGCGGCGGGCATCGTCGCGACCCGCCGGAGCGACTACCGGGCCGCTGCCGACCGCTTCGCCCGGGCCGCAGCCCTGGCCCCCGACCGCCGGGCGTTTCGCGAGAATGCTGACAGGGCGGCCGCTCTCGCGGGATCGGGTCCCGGCTCCGGCCGCTGAGGCTGCCCGGGCCCCGGGGGGGCGGGCGCTCCTCTGGGGGGCGCAGGGATCTGACAGGGCGGGGCCCCGTCTGGCAGCGCCGGGCGGGCCCACTTCGCTGTCCGCCGGTGCGGGGGGCCGTGCTACCCTCGCAGGCCGTGGAGGTCCCCGTGTTCACCCGACTCTCGTCTCCTGTCCTGCTGACCACCGCCCTGGCACTCGCCCTCGGGAGCGGGGGCTGTGTCGACCGCGGCGGGGCCGGCTCCGACGCCAAGGCCCAGGGCGACGGTCCCTCGGCCAAGGCCACCGGCGACGACACGGGCTTCGACCCCTGGGACGAGCCGGCCCGCGACACCAGCGACGGCTTCGACTACTGGGAGGGCGACCCCCGGGACGGCGCCGAGAGCGGCGACGGCTTCGACTACTGGGACGATCCGACCCGGCCCGAGTCCGGCGGGACCAGCGCCGGCGGCGGCTTCGACTACTGGGACAGCGACCCCCGCGAGGGCGCCAGCGGCACGGGCAGCGGGTCCAGCGGCACGTCCAGCGACAGCGGCACGTCCAGCGACCCCTGCGACACGGACGCGGGTGGGTCGAGCTCCAGCGGCTCCAGCTCCGGCGGGTCGAGCTCCGGCGGCTCCAGCTCTGGCGGGTCGAGCTCCGGCGGCACCTTCGAGTACCCGACCGACACGGGCACGGGCTGGGAGCCCGAAGACTTCTCCTACATCGTGCGGCTGGGCGACAACGGGAAGTACTACGTCATCGTGCTCGACGCGGTCCAGCTCGGGCTGGCCGAGGACGCCTGCGACGACTTCGGCGGTGAGCTGGCCTACCTCAACGACGAAGACGAGCTGGACGATGTCTTCGACATGATCTACTCGACGGGCGGCCCCTGGTGGGCCACCTGGATCGGCAACCTCGACAGCGCGGTCAAGTCCGACCTCTTCTCTCGAGACATGATCGACAAGTTCACCCTCAGCAAGGGCGAGGGCTGGGTGGTCGACCAGAGCGGCGGCAACGCCTACCTCGGGGCCGACGCCGACGAGAGCTACCACCCCTTCGTCTGCGAGATGCCCGGGGCCTGAAGGCCCGGCTCAGGCCGCGCCGATCCGGGCGAGCGCTGCGTCGACGGCGGCCGGGAGCGCGGCCGGTGGGTCGTCGTTGCGGATGCAGGCCGCCCGGCCATGCGCGAGGGCCCGGTCGACCTTCTCGTCGATGGGCAGCTGGGCCGAGAGCCACCGGCGGGCGACGGCCTCGTCGTGGCCGTCCCGGGCCATGAGCCGCGCGAGCTGGGTCTCGGGCCGGCAGGCCACCACCAGCAGGGCGTCGTAGCGGGCGGCGCTGCCGGTCTCGATCATGAGCGCCGCGTCGACGACCGCAGCGGCTGCGCCCGCCTGGGCCTGGGCCGCGAGCCAGGCCTCGAGGGCGGCATGGATGCGCGGGTGGGTGATGGCCTCGAGCGCCCGGCGGGCCTCGGGGCTGGCGATGACCCGCTGCCGCAGCGCCGGTCGGTCGAGCCCCCCGTCCTCCGCCAGGACCCCGGGGCCGAAGCGGTCGACGATGGCCGCCAGTCCGTCGGTGCCCGGGGCCACAACCTCGCGGGCCACCTGGTCGGCGTCGCGCACGGGAATGCCCCGCTGCTCGAGCAGCTGGGCCACCGTGCTCTTGCCGCAGGCGATGCCCCCCGTCAGTCCGATGCGCAGCATGCTGGCTCCCCTGGGCGGCCGGCGGGCCCCTCAGTCGTCCATCTTCTCGATGTAGCGGAAGATGGTGCGGGGGTCGACGCCGAGGTCGCGGGCGGTCTGGGCCTTGTTCCAGTTGTTGAGCTGGAGCGCGTCGCGGATGTAGCCCTTCTTGAAGTCTTCCGTCGCCTCGTCGAGCGGCGCGATGTGGCGCTTGTCGGAGGCCTGGATGCCCAGGTCGTCGGCGTTGAGCAGGGCCCGGTCGCTCATGATCACGGCCTTCTTCACCCGGTTCTCGAGCTGGCGGACGTTGCCGGGCCAGTAGAAGCTCAGCATCGCGCGCACGCACTCGTTGGTGAAGCCCGTCGCCCGGCTGCCGTACTGCTCGGCGTACTTCTGGAGGAAGAAGCGGGCGAGCTCGTGGATGTCGTCGCCCCGGTCCCGCAGCGGCGGCAGCTGGATCGCGACCTCGTTGAGCCGGTAGTAGAGGTCCTCACGGAAGCGGCCGGCGCGGATCTCCTCCTCGAGGTCCTTGTTGGTGGCGTTGACCACCCGGATGTCGACCGGCCGGGGGCTCAGGTCGCCGACCCGCTCGATGACCCGCTCCTGGAGCACCCGCAGCAGCTTGACCTGGGCGCTGAGCGGCAGGGAGTTGACCTCGTCGAGGAAGAGGGTGCCCCGGTCGGCGGCGGCGACCAGGCCCTCCTTGTCGCGGGCCGCCCCGGAGAATGCGCCCCGGACATGGCCGAAGAGCTCGCTCTCGACGAGGTTCTCAGGAATGGCGCCACAGTTGACGGCGACGAAGCCGCCCCGCCGCAGGCCGCTGTCGTGGATGGCCCGGGCGACGAGCTCCTTGCCCGTGCCGCTCTCGCCGACGACGAGGCAGTTGATGGGCGTGTCTTTCACGCGGCGCACCATGTCGTAGACCGCCTGCATGGGCGGCGAGCTGCCGATGAGGTGGCCGAAGTGGAGCTGGTCCTGGACCTCGGTCTTGAGGCGCAGGTTCTCCTGCTCGAGGGTGTGCTGCTCGAGGGCCCGGCGGATGATGAGCTTGAGCTCGTCGTTGTTGAAGGGCTTGCGCACGTAGTCGCGGGCGCCCCGCTTGAGCGCCTCGATGGCGGACTCGGCCGTCGCATAGGCCGTGACCATCACCACCTCGATGTCTTCGCCCCGGCGGGCCGCCCGGGTCTTGAGCTCGCCCAGCAGGTCGAGGCCCGACATGCCCGGCATGTTGAGGTCGGTGAGCACCAGCTCGGGCCAGCTGGTCTCGCAGTGCTGCAGGGCCACCTCGGCCGAGGGCGCCGTGGCGACGGTGTAGCCCTCGCGGGTGAGCAGGATCTCGAGGAACTGGCGCATCGAGAGGTCGTCGTCGACCACGAGGATGCGGGCACGGGACGCGGTCACGGGAGCTCTCCGTCGGGGGCCGGTGCGGGGGGAGGCGGCGGGCCGGCGAGGGGGAAGCGCAGCTCGAAGCGGGTGCCCTCGCCGGGCACAGAGCTGACGCCGACCGTGCCCCCGTGGGCCACCACCACCCGCTCGACGTTGGCGAGGCCGAGGCCCGTGCCGCCCGAGCGGGTCGTGTAGAAGGGGTCGAAGATGCGCGACAGGGCCACGGGCTCGATGCCGACCCCGTCGTCCTCGACGACCACCAGCAGCATGTCGTCGTCGGTGCGGGCAGCGATGGAGATGGTGCCGAAGTCCGGCGTGGCCTGGGCGGCGTTGAGCAGCAGGTTCCAGAGCACCTGGCGCAGGCGGCTGGCGTCGAGGGGCACGGCCGGCAGCCCCACCGCCGAGGTGCGCAGCACGACCTTGCCCTTGTAGCGGGCGTCGTTGCGGAAGGCCGTCGCCACGTCCCCGATGACCTGGCCCGCGTCGCAGGGGGCCACGTCGAGCCGCACCGGCCGGGCGCTGTCGAGGAACTCTTCGACCAGCTCGTTGAGCCGCTTGACCTCGCGCAGCACGATGTCGTGCAGGGGGCTGCGGCCCTCGTCCCGGAGCAGCTGCACGCTGCCCGAGAGGCTGGCCAGGGGGTTGCGGATCTCGTGGGCGAGCCCGGCCGCGAGCCGACCGACCGCGCCGAGGCGCTCCTGGCGGGCCATCGCCCGCTCCATCTCCCGGACGCGGGTGACGTCCTCCACCAGCACGATCTCGCCCCCCGCCTCGAGGGGGATGCGGCTGCAGAGCACCGTCAGCGGACCGTTCTCGCGCAGGAGGGGCTGCTCCCAGCTGCGGCCCTGGAGCGCGAGGAGCGTGGAGATCTGGCGCCCGAGCACCGGCCCGAGCAGCCGGGCCCCCGCCGGGTTGGTGTCGGTGACGATGCCGGCACCGTCCACCACGACGACGCCCGACTCGACCTTCTCGAGGATGAGCTCGTGCCGCTCGCGCAGCAGCGAGGTCACGGCCACCTGGCGCTCGAGGGCCGCCCGGGCCCGCCGGACGTTGCCGCTCAGCACGCTCGAGAGCAGCCCCACGAGGATGAAGGCGAAGAGCTGCAGCAGCAGCTGGGAGTAGGCCAGCAGGGCGTCGCCGCCGTAGTGGGCCTGGAACCAGACGAGACCCTGGACGGCGATGAGGCCCAGGTAGAGGCAGCTGTCGGCCAGGGCCACCACGAGGGCGCCCGGCGGGGCCAGCAGGAAGGAGGCCGCGACGATGTTGACGAAGAAGAGCGGGAAGAAGGGCGAGATGGGGCCGCCCGAGCCCGACACCAGGGTCACGGCAAAGAGCGCGTCGACCAGCAGCTGGCTGCGGGGGAACCAGGCGTGCTTGCCGAAGAGATCGGAAGAGCACACGT
>CAXQUZ010000617.1:0-3005 GCA_964226865.1 Myxococcota bacterium
CGGCAATCTGCTGCTGGGTCAGCTCCCCCGCAGCATGAAGCGCGACGACACGTTCCCGAAGGTCCAGCGAGTACGGACGGCCCATCGTTCCTCCCGAGTGGAGAGACGGATCACCCGTTCGGCTCCGGCGATCAAGGAACTTCGGCCTCTCTGTGAGCCGACCGGCCTCGCCCGCCGACGATGCGTCCCAGACCTGCTGACCTGGCACGCCCAGGGGCGGAGAGGTGTGCCTCCGCGCCAACACAATGTCCCAAAGTCCTCTTCGGCGGCCCTATGGGCTTCTACGGGGCACATCGCCGGCATCCACCAACCCAACGGGTGAATGAGATGGGCTTATGCGTGAGGCCCCTGTCCGCGGGTTGCTCCAGGCGTCGGGAGTCATTCGTCGCACATGCGCGGCATGGGGGGACGACGTCGATGGACACTGGCGACGATGTCCGACAGCTTTCCTCGAGGCCTATGACGACACCCGCAACGGAGCGCAGAGCCGCGCGCTGGGACGCTCCGACCTGCCGTCACTCCCGGTGAGATGGACTTGCAGCGAAAACCGCCACCATGCGGTCGGTTTCGACTACAGCAGCCCCGTCCGCCTCCACCCAGAAAGTTCTATACGCATCCAAAAAGGCCGGGTCGTGGGTGTCGCAGTCGAAGAGCTGGAACGTGTCGTGGTCGATGTGGTCCGTGGGCGTCGCCGTCAGCCCGAGGCGCGGACAGGCGAACCAGTCGAGCACCGCGCGGTAGATGTTGTAGATGCTCCGGTGGCTCTCGTCGGCGATGACGAGGTCAAAGAAGTGCGGCGAAACGAATGCGTCGGGAGTGGTGCCGCCCTCGATGAGACTGAGCATCGTCGGGTAGGTCGTGCAGTAGAGCCGGCGGTTGGCAGCCCAGACCTTCTCCACGCGGGTGCCCTCGATGCGAGGCCAGTGCGGACTGTCCGGCAGGTGCTCGCGGAACGCGTCGATGGCCTGGTCCCGCAAGGCGATGCGGTCGACGAGGAACAGCACCCGCTTGGCATGGTGGGCGCGCAGCAACACGTCGATGAGCCCCATCGCCGTCCGGGTTTTGCCGGTGCCGGTCGCCATGACCAGCAGGAAGCGCCGCTTCTTCGCCTCGAGGCCTTCGAGGACCGCCCGGATGGCCCCGATCTGGTAGTCCCGTCCGGAGATGTCGGTGTCGATGAGCTCGATGGAGAGAGGTCGGCGCGTCTCTCTGCGCTGCTTCATCCACTCGAGGTCAAGCGGCGTGGGGAATCCGCGCACTCTTGTCGGCGGGAAGTCGTCGACCTCCCACAGGTAGAGGCCATAGCCGTTGGTGTAGAGCACGAACGGCGGGCGGCCGCCTTGGAGCCGTGGGATGTTCCGAGCGTACTGGAGGGCCTGCTCTTGCCCAAGCTGCGCCGACTTGGTGGTGCGCTTGGCTTCGACCACGGCGACCACCCGCCCGCGAGAGAGCAGCGCGTAGTCGACGTACTGCTTGCCGAAGTGCGCGCCCGCGCCGGGCTCTGCGGCGACGGACGGGAAGACGCCGGCCTCGATGAGGTCGACCTCGTACTCCTCGACGACCTGGGTGGGGTCGCCAAGGTTCCACCCGGCGAGGCGTAGGGCCTCGTCGATGAGCGCTTTTTGGGGTCTCCGCTTCACTAAGCAATTGAGCCTCCTCCGGCGGAGCATCATACCGGAAACCCACAACATGGCCGCGTCGTCGGACTCACCCCTGCATCGCCCGCGCCCACTCCAGCATCATCTGCTGCACCTTCACCACCGCGTCGTTGAGGTCGCTCACCTCGGCGTTCAGCTCGTCGACGCGCTTGCTAAGCCGGCGAATCCGCTGCTCGTTGTCCTGCGAGTAGCTGCGGATGCCGATGACCTTCCCCTCCAGGTCGATGGCCCACTGGGGCTCGTCGTCTGGGGGCGGACGGCGTGCCGGCGTGCGGACCGCTGGAGGCGGCGAGGGCATCGGGGGTGGCGGAGCTGGCTTCGGCCTCTCTCGGACCGGTTCCCCGACGGGCTGAGGCGCCTCCCGATGAGGAGCCGAACCGGCCTCGCCCCGCCGGCGCGCACGGCTGGCCCGCGAGCGGCAGACGTCGGTGCAGTACTTCGCGTCGGAGCGGCGCGGGGTGAAGGTGCGGTTGCAGGAGGGGTGGGCGCAGGTCTGCTTCACGGCAGTCTCCTCGGTCTACCCGTCGAGAATGACGGGGTGGGGGTGCTTGTGCGCTTCGTTTCGTTTCGCTTGTCACGGATGCGTTCGGTTCGGGTACGGGTAGACGCACTCGGAAGGCCGCGACGGCGGCACCGCTGGTCTCGATCTCGATTCCGAATCCGAAAGGTCGGGCCAGAGGTTGGGCCAGGTTGGGCCGGGCCAGAAGACGCCCACTGTGCGGGCTTTGTGGGGTGGCCCAACCTGGCCCAACCTGTTCAGCGGGAATTCCGAGGTTGGGCCACAGTGTCGGGGTCGCTCGGAGGGGGCAGCCACACCCAGCGGCGGCCTGTGGGACCGCGCTCGCGTCGCTTGGTGCAGCCCAGACCGCGCAGCATCGCCCCCAGGCGGGTCTCCACGCTCCGGTCGCCACCGCGCAGGCCCAGCGCCCCGACCACGGCCGCATCGGTGGTGAACGGCTCCGAGACGCCGCCCAGCCAGGCCTCCAGGCGCTTCTGCCACGGGTCGGTGCGGGCGAAGTCTGCGGCGGCGGCCTCGCGTGCAGCTTCCAGTTCGGGCGTGAGGAACCAGAGCTCTCCCCGCCGATAGCGCACCAGGGCCTCGGCCCAGAGCTGGTCGCGGTTGCCCTTGAGCCAATCGAGGTCCACGGCTCGGACGAGGACCGGCCAGAAGCGGCGCGAACCCGTGCGGTCGTTCAGCAGTTCCGGGTCGTTGGACGTGCCGACGAACACGCACTGCCGAGGAACGTCGGCGGCGTAGCGGGCGTAGGGCTTGCGGAAGCGGTCGCTGGCGCTGGAGACGAAAGCCTTCACCTGGGCGGCGTTCCGGCCCCGGAAGGACTGCATCTC
>CAXQUZ010000618.1:0-7438 GCA_964226865.1 Myxococcota bacterium
GAGAAACTGAACTTAGCTTGCATTGGTGTGGGCGGTAGAGGATCCGCCAATGTCAGTGGAGTAGCGAGTCAAAACCTTGTTGCATTGGTGGATGTTGATGACAAGCGGGCGAGCGGAGCCTTTACCAAATTCAGGGCGAGGTATTGGGCGCCGGCGACCGCGAGCAGCCCCGTGCCCAGGCCGATGCTGCTCCAGCCGGCGATGCGGCCGAGGCTCGGGCGGCCCCGGTCGGGCGCGGGGGCCCCGCCGGTGGGCGCCAGCTCGAAGCGCAGCTCGCGGAGCTCTCCGGCGCCGAGCACGAGGTTCTCGGTGTGGGTGGCATGGCCCGGGGCGCGCACGGCGACCTGGTGGGGCCCCTCGGGCACCTCGGCGAGCAGCTGGTCGCCCGTGCCCACCTCGGTGCCGTCGAGGCTGACGACGGCCGTGACCGGCTGGACGGCGACCGAGATGCTGCCCACGCCGCGCTGCTCGAGCACGATGGGCAGAGACAGGCTCTGGTCGGGGCCCACGTCGAGGCTCAGCACCACGGGGGTCGCCCCGGGCAGGGTGGCCTTCACCCGGTGCTCGCCGCAGGGCAGCTGGACGGGGCGGTCGGTGCGCGAGACCGGGCTGCCGTCGACCGTGATCTGCATCTCGGGCGGCTCGGGCAGGAAGGTCACCGTGCCCATGGCCCGGGTGAGGGAGAGGGTCAGGGGGGTGGCGCGGCCCTCGACGACGTCGACGGTGGCCTCGCCCCGCTCACAGCCGAGGGCCGCCGCGATGTGGTGGCGGCCGGCGGGCAGCGAGAGGGTCGTGGGGCTGAGCTGGGGGCTCGGCGTGCCGTCCACCCGCACGGCCGCGCCGGTGGGGGTGGTGCGCAGCTCGACCGTGCCGCCGGCGTGGGCCGCGGCGACAGCGAGCAACAGGGAACCGGTCAGCAGGGACGACATGGGGACAACACTCGAGACGCAGACGGGGCCGGAGCCCGCGGTGGGGGGCCCACGGCCAGGGGGACGGACGGCACCGGCGCGCACCCGACCCGCGGGCGGTCGGCTGGCCCGCTCCCCGGCGCCCGCCGCACCCCCCGGCTCGGGGGGGCCTGCGCGTGGGGGAGGCGGCTCAGCGCCAGTCGAAGAACGCCCGTCGGCCGCGGTATCCCGTCGCTCCCGATAGCCGCATCGTGGCGTTGTTGTATTGCAGGCTCGTCGCATTCCGGGCCACCGCCCACACGGTCAGCTCGACCTCGAAGGCGCCCCAGTCGTCGACAAAGCCGGCGGTGTAGGCCTCGGGAATGATGAACTCGCCGGTGTTCTCGACGATGCAGGCCACCGTGTCGCCCCCCTTGAGATCCCGCAGCAGTACGGCCATGCGGTCGGCCCGTGCCCCGGACCAGGCAACCCTGAAGCCGTCAATCTGGGGCAGATCCGTGGCCAGCTCGGAGAGGCGGGGCGCGTCGAGAGACCAGTCGGGCGGCAGGGCCAGGGCGGCGGCCAGGGACTCGGGCGGGCGGGCGCTGGTGTCGAGGCGCAGGTCGAAGGCCTGGCCGGTCAGCCCCGCCAGCTCGCTGCCCCCGGCGGGCTGGGCCCAGCGGCCGGTGAAGTGGCCGTCGCCGGCGGCGGCCATGGGCAGGGCGCGGGCGCTGCCGAGGGCGAGGGTGGCCGTGCCGGTGGCGGGCACCAGCGCCGGGGCGGCGGGGCTGAGGTTGCAGCCCCCGTCGGTCGTGCCCAGGGCCAGGGCCGCGGGCCAGAGCTCGGTGGGGCGCACGAGCCAGGTCTGGGCCACGAGCTCGTCCTCGGCGCCGATGGACCGGGCCGCCTCGACGTCGATCCACCGCAGCCAGGAGAGGTGGACGAGGGTGGTGGCGGCCCCGCCGGCGTCGGCCCAGGCGCGGAAGCCCCCGGGCACGCTGCTCGTGGCCTCGCCGTCGCGCACGACGACGCTCAGGAGGGCGCTCTCGTCGGTCGCGGGCACGCTCTGGGGCGGCAGCAGCACCCGCAGCAGCCCGTCCGTGCGCGAGACGACGGTCGCCTCGGCCGTGCCCACCTGCACGGTGGCCGCCGCCGAGGCGCCCGACACGGCGATGGCCGCCGTCTCGCCGCCGGTGGCGAGGCCCTGGTCGGGGGTGATGGCGGTGGCCTGGAGGTCGCCGGGCGCCTCCGGGGCGCCGGTGTCGTCGTCCGCGGCCCTGCCGGTGTCGACCGCCGGGCCCGGGGCCGTGTCCTGCGCCCCCGCTCCGCCGTCGCCGGCCCCGCTCTTGCCGGGGAGGATCTCGCGCTGGGGGAAGCAGCCCCCGAGGCCCAGGCCGAGCGCTGCCCCCCACAGGGCCGGTGCCCAGCGGGCAGCCGCAGAGGGTCGGGTCCAGGACGGGCGCAGGGATCGCATGGGACGACGGTACCGCAGCCGTTCTCGGCCGTCACCCTCATGTGGCGCTCCCCCCCGTCCGTTCCTCGGACCGAGCGGGGCAGCGCGGCGGCCGCTCCCCTCCAGCCCAGGACGACCCATGGCCCAGACGGCTCCTGCCCGGACGCGACGCAGCCCGGCCCGCCCCGGCGGCCTGCCCGCTCTCGTGCGCCTCCCCACCAGCATGGACCAGGTGCTCGCCCTCGTGCCCGTCGTGGTGCTGGCCGCCCTGGCCATGGGCGCGACCCTCGCCTGGACCGACAGCCGCACCGAGCTGGCCTACCTGCGGGCCGCCGAGCCCATCGGCGCCACCCTCGACGAGAGCGGCCGCTGGGTCGCCCAGGCCGGCGAGGCCGACACCACCCGGGCCCGGGCCTTCGACACGGCCGAGGTCGCGATGCCCCGCGAGCGGCGCACCTGGCTCGGCCTCGTGGGCATGGCCAGCCTCGGCGCCCTCGGTGCGGCCCTGCTCCAGGCCCGCCGCAGCACGGTGCCCCAGTGCACCGGCCGGGCCGTGCCCCTGGTGCCCTCCCTGGCCTGAGCCGCGGCGCCCGCCGGCTGGCCCGGGCGGGCGCGTGCGCTAAGGTCCCGCGGCCACGCTGCCCCGGGAGTGCCCATGCGTGCCTTGCTCAGAGACTGTCTCGCTGCCGAAGGGGGCGGCGACTTCATCGAGCTGCGCTACCACGCCAAGCGCTTCCGCTCGGTGCGCGTCTCCAGCGGCGCCCTCGAAGATGCCAGCTCTCGGCGCCGGGACGGCGTCGGTGTGCGTGTTCTCGCCGACGGCACCTGGGGCTTCGCCGCCACCGACACCCTGACGGTGGCCGCCGTCCGGGCCGCCATCGCCCGGGCCCGCGCCGCCGCCCGGGCCAGCGCCCCCTTCCGCCAGGAGCGCATCGCCGACCTGCCCCCGGTGCCCCTGGCCACGGGCCACTTCGACGCCGCGGGCCTCGACGAGCTCGACGCCCTGACGATGGAGGAGCGGGTCGCCCTCGTGCTGCGGGTCGAGGCCCGGGCCCGGGCGGCCAGCAGCGCCGTGCCCACGGCCAGCTCGCTCTACCGCGAGATCATCGAAGAGAAGGCCATCGTCACCAGCGACGGCGCCGACGTCAGCTTCCGCCTGGGCCGCCCCGAGCTCTACGTCTCGGCGGTCGCCGAGCGCGACGGCCAGCGCACCAGCGTCAGCGAGTCCGTCGGCGTGACCGGGCCCTGGCAGTGCCTCTTCCGGGTCGATCCCGAGACCCTCGCCGAGCGGGCCGCCGCCACGGCCGTCGACCTGCTCTCGGCCAAGGCCCCCGAGGGCGGCCGCAAGACCGTCATCCTGGCCCCCTCCATCGTGGGGCTGCTGGTCCACGAGGCCGTCGGCCACACCGTCGAGGCCGACTTCGTGCGCTCGGGCTCGGTCGCGGCCGGGCTGCTCGGCCACCAGGTCGCCAGCGAGCTGGTCACCCTCTGCGACTCCGGTCAGAGCGAGCACCACGCCGGCGCCGGCGGCACCATCCCCGTCGACGACGAGGGGGTGGTCGCCGGCCGCACCGAGATCATCCGCGCCGGCAAGCTCGTGAGCTACCTCCACAACCGCGAGTCGGCGGCCCACTACGGCGTGGCGCCCACGGGCAACGCCCGGGCTTGGGAGTACGCTGATCAGCCCCTCATCCGCATGCGCAACACCTACATCGAGCCCGGCAGCCAGTCCCTCGCGGAGATCATCGCCTCGACCGAGGACGGCTACCTGCTCGACGGCCCCCGCAACGGCCAGGCCGACGCGACGGGCGAGTTCATGTTCGGCGTCACGACGGCCCGGCGCATCCGCAAGGGCCAGCTCGGCGAGCTGGTGCGCGGGGTGACCGTCACGGGCAACGCCTTCGAGGTGCTGCGCAGCGTCGACGCCGTCTCGGACCGCTTCCAGTGGGATCTCGGCAGCGGCCACTGCGGCAAGGGCCAGCCCGCCAAGGTCGACGCCGGCGGCCCCCACATCCGCTGCCGGGCCGTGCTCGGCGGCGAGCAAGGATAGACCATGAGCATCCAAGACTTCGACGAGCGCGGCATTCCCAGCCGTGCGGGGCTGCTGGGCATCTGTGAGCGGGGCGTCGCCCTGGCCACCGCCGCCGGTGCCGACCAGGCCGAGCTGGTGGTGGACTGGGAGCGCGAGCAGGAGGCCTCCCTCCAGAAGAACGACCTCGACCAGGTCCGCACCAGCGAAGAGACCACCATCGGGGTGCGGGTGCTCGTGGGGGGCCGGCCCGGCTTCGCCACGACCAACCGCGCCGATGCCCTCGCCGAGGCCGTGGCCGAGGCCGTGGCCGTGGCCCGCACGGCGCCGGTCGACCCCCTGGCCGTCTTCGCCCAGCCCGGCGAGGCGCTGCCCGACGCCCCCGATGCCATCGACGACGAGGTCGTGGGCCTCACCCCCGCCGACCTCGCGGCCCTGGCCATGGGCGAGCTGCGGCGGGTGCGCGCCCTCGACCCGCGGCTGACCATCGACTCGGGGGCGATCTCCTCCGACCTGTCGGGGCGGGCCATCGCGTCGAGCACGGGCATCCGGGCGGCCTGGCGCTGCTCGGGGGCCAGCGGCTACCTGATGGGCATGGCCGCCGAGGGCGACGAGGTGGGCAGCTTCGCCTACGACGGCGACAGCGTGCGGCGCTGGGCCGACCTGCCCCAGGCCCTCGAGGTCGCGCTCCAGCGCTTCGTCGACGGCGCCACCGGGGCCCTCGGGGCGACGGCGGGCCGTTCCTTCCGGGGGGCGGTGGTGCTGCCCCCGGCCACCTTCGCCGAGCTGCTGATCCACCCCCTGCTGGGCATGCTCTCGGCCCACGAGGTGCGGCTGGGCCGCAGCCCCCTGGCCGACAAGGTGGGCACGGCGGTCGCGGTGCCCGGGCTCCAGCTGCGGGCGGGCGGCGCCGGCCTGCCGACCCACCCGATGGCCCCCTTCGACCGGGAGGGGGTGGCCCGCCAGGCGCGCAACATCGTGGAGAACGGCGTGCTCAAGGGCTTCTTCTACGATGCCAAGGAGGCCGCGGCCGCCGGACGGGCCCCGACCGGTGACGCCGGCGGCAGCGCAGACGCGCCCCCCCGCTGTGCGGCCGGCGCCGTGAGCGTGGCCCCGGGCACGGTGTCCCAGGCGGCGCTGGTGGCCGCCGGACCGGCCGTGGTCGTGACCCGCTGGTCGGGCGCCGCCGACCCGGTCTCGGGCGACTTCTCGGGGGTCGTGAAGGGGGGCTTCCTCATCGAGGACGGTGTCCAGCGGCCCATTCGCGAGACCACCATCGCCGGCAATGTCTGGACGGCGCTGGGCGCGATCTCGGCGTTGTCCCGCGAGCGCCAGACCTTCTACGGCACGGCCCGCTACCCCTGGGCCCGCGTGGACGACATCTCCATCACCGCCGGCTGAGCGCGGGGCCGGCGACCCCCCGTCCCGGTGGCCAGCGTGCTACGGCGGGGGCCCAAACCTCAGACACACAGGGGGGTGCCATGGGCATCCAGGAGAGCGTCACCGAGCACATGAAGGCCGCCATGCGCGCCAAGCAGGCCGACCGCCTGCGGGGCCTGCGGGGCATCCGCGCCGGCATCATCCTCGCCATGAAGGAGGACGGTCGCGACACCCTCGACGACGCCGCCTGCATCGCGGTGCTCAAGAAGCTGGCCAAGCAGCGCCGCGACAGCATCGAGGCCTATGTCTCGGCCGAGCGCGAAGACCTCGCCCAGAAGGAGCGGGACGAGCTCGCCGTCATCGAGGAGTTCCTGCCCGCGGGCCCGAGCGAGGCCACCGTGCGCGGCTGGGTCGCCGAGGCCATCGCCGCCACCGGTGCCACGAGCCCCCGCGAGATGGGCAAGGTCATGGGCATGGTGATGAAGGCCCACCGGGGCGAGGCCGACGGCAACCTCGTGCGCCAGATCGCCACCGAGCTGCTCAGCTGAGCGCCGGCCCCTCGGGCGCCGGTGCGGCGCCCGGGGCTACCAGTCGTCTTCGCCGTCGTCGAGGTCGCGGGGATCTCCCAGCTCGACGGGGGCCAGGTGGCCGCCCTCCACCTCGGGAAGGTCGTCGAGGGCCCCCTCGGGATCGCTGCCCAGCACGCTGTCTTCGGGCAGGGCCTCGACGTCGTGGCGCGAGGCCGGGGCGGCCTGGTCGAAGGTGCGGGTGTCGATGCCCAGCGGCAGCGCCTGCACCTTGGGCTCGGCGAGGGTGCCGCGGATGTCCCAGGCCACCAGCCGGGCCGCCAGATCGGCCGCCGTGGCCCGCTCCCCCGGCCGGGCGCCGCCCTCGAGGTGGACGTCGACGGCGCCGGTCCAGCGCACCTCGCCCTGGCCCCGGTAGCGCACGGGCCCGAGGTCGACCTGGAGCGAGGGCAGCCGCAGGGCGGTCGGGTTGAGGGTGTAGCGCAGGTCGAGCTGGTGGTCGCCGGCGGGGGTCTCGCCGCCCTCCTTGCGCCGCATGGCCCCGAGGGCCGGCACGCTGAGCAGGCGGCCGCTCCGGACGTGGACCTCGCCCTTGCCGCCGGTCACCGCCAGGCCCTCCGCGCCCAGCGCCAGCGCCACCGTGCCCTCGCCGTGGGTCGTGCCGCTGATGCCCTGGGGCGCGCCGTCCACGGGCAGCATCTGGCCCAGCTCCAGCCCCCGCAGCGACCAGCGCAGGCTGCCGTCGTCGGTGGCCAGCGACCAGCGCACCTGGGGCAGCCGCAGGGTGCCGTCGAGGCCCGTGAGCTGGCCGCCGTCGATGCTCAGGGCCTGGTCGCCGTAGCTGAGGGGCAGGGTGCCGGCGAGGCCCGCCATGCGGTAGCCGCCGAAGCGCCAGCTGCCGCCGCTGAGCGCCAGACGGGCCCGGGCCGTGGAGCGCCCGACCGGATCGTCCAGATCGAGCACCCCCTCGGCCGCGTCGACCGTGAGCCGGCCGCCCGTGGTGCCGGCGAGGGCCTGCTGCAGGCTCGGGGGCAGCAGGGCCCGGTCGGCCTCGACGTCGAGGGCGAGGGCGCCCTGGAGGGTGCTCCCCACCCGCCGGGCGCCGCCCCGGGCCATCGCGCCCCGGGCCGCGCGGCCGCCGCCGGCGGGGCGGGCGCGGGTG
>CAXQUZ010000619.1:0-3291 GCA_964226865.1 Myxococcota bacterium
GTCCACGTCGGCGGCGTAGCCGTCGCCGTCCACGTCGGACTTGGCCTCAGAGCCGTCCGTGCCGTCCGTGCCGTCCGTGCCCTCGTCGCTGCTGCCGTCGGAGGAGGGGTCCTCGAAGGCGGGCGCCTTGTCGTCGAAGTCGACGTCGGCGAAGGGCGCGCTGCAGCCGCTGATGGCGATCAGGGCGACAAGGCTGGATGGAGAAAGGAAGAATCGGTTCCACTGGTTGGCGTGCATCGCACCCTCCGGTTTCGGGGTCACCCCAGGAGACGGATCGGTGCGCGGGGGCCGTGACCCCCCAGGTGTGGACAAGCACGGCCGTGACGCCTCGTGACCCGGGACGACCCGGCCCCGGCGGCCGGCGCGGCGCGGCACGCAAGACAGCGAGAACAAAGCAACAAGCTACATTCTCAGACGACCAACCCAAGACCCTTCCGGCCCGGATCGCCGCACAGGATCTCCGCACAGGATCTCCGCGCAGATCGCGGCCAGACCCGAGAAGGACCGCCCCCTGATCTCTCTCGGCGGCCCCGGGGGCCGGTCGCGCGTGCCCCCCAAGACGGCAACACGCCCGCGCAGGGGCGGGCGTGGCGGGGCGAGACCACCCGGCAGGCCCCCCAGCGGAGGCCTGCACCGGTGCGCGCTCAGGCCGACTCGGCCTGGGGCAGCGCCTCGTGGAGCCGGTGATCGACGAGCTGGCGCACCAGCTCGGTCATCGAGCCGGCCTGCATCTTGCCCATGATCCGGCCCCGGTGGACCTCGACCGTGCGCGGGCTGATGTCGAGGGCCGCGCCCGTCGCCCGGTTCGACTTGCCCAGGGCGAGCTCACCGAGGACCTGGACCTCGCGGGGGGTCAGAGACGCGAGGCGGCTCTCGAGGGCCTTCTGGGCCTCGCGGCGCTCGAAGTTGCGCTTCTCCTCGTGCAGCACCTCGCGCAGGAGGGTGACGAGGGTGTCGATGCCGGCGCTGTGCTCGACCACACCGGCCACCCCACCGCGCATGGCGGCGACGGTGCCGGGCACATCGATCTTGCGGGCCCAGACCACGACCGGCAGCCCCTTCATCGACGCCGCGAGCTGGACGGAGGACACGTCGGGCAGCTTCGGGGCCGCGACGATGCAGCCGCGGGGCGACGGCGGCAGGGCATCGCCCAGGGCCTCGCCGGTGGTGAAGGTGAGGACGTGGAAGCCCGCGTTTTCGAGGGCGTTCCGGGTCGTGGTCAGTGACTTCGTGTCACCGTCCGCGACATACAGAGTCATAGCGTGCATGTTTGCTCCCAAGGTCGACCGCACCATAGCGCGTTCATGCACGAGCAAGCGCATGTCGCCGCGGTGAATCGCGTATGGATTGCGCAAAGTCACGCAAGCAAGACGTCGCACCCGACGGTGTTCTCCCATCCATGGGCCTTCTTGAAACGGCCTGTAACACCACACTTGCATTGCAAGAACGCGGCCCCCCGCTGCCGGGGGGGGGGCAGCGGGGGGGACGGACTGGCGCGGGGGCCGGGAGGCGGCCGCGGGCGGGCGGGCCTCAGCCGGCGAGGGTGGCGGCGACGTGGCGAGCCAGCTCGGCATACTGGCGGGCGCCGCGGCTGTCGGGGGCGTGGGAGAAGATGTCGCGCCCGTCCTGCTGGGCAGTGGCCAGCCGGTTGTTGATGCCGATCTGGACGGGCAGCAGCGCGTCGCCACAGGCCTCGGCCAGCTCGTCGAAGATGGCCTGGTTCAGCCGGGTGTTGCGGCCGTCGACCCGGGTGGGCAGCACGCCGAGGATGTCGATGCCCGGGTTCAGGCGCGCGGCGACCTGGGCCACGGCGTCCACCAGTCCGTTGACCCCAGCGAGGGCGAGGGGCGACGGGTCGCAGGGCACGAGCACGGCGTCGGCCGCCACGAGGCCGCTGATGGTCAGGGTGCCCAGGTGGGGCGGGCAGTCGAGCACGATGACGTCGTACCAGGTGCGGGTGACCTCGAGGGCCTCGCGCAGCACGAACTCCTTGCCGATGCGCCCGGCCAGCACCGCCTCGGCCGTGCCCAGCCCCGGGTCGACGGGGGTGACGTCGAGTCGCTCGATCTCGGTGCCCGTGGCGACGTCGATGACCTCCGCGCCGGGGCTGCCCGTGAGCACCTCCGACAGGGGGCCGCCGCCGGTCTGGATCTGGGCCTCGAGGGCGCGGCCGACGTGGCCCTGGGGGTCGAGATCGACGAGCAGCACCCGCAGGCCGTGGTACCGGGCCAGGGCCGCAGCGAGGTTCACGCTGGTGGTGGTCTTGCCGACGCCGCCCTTCTGGGCCGCCACGGCGATCACCCGGGCCTGGCACGCGCCACGGGGACGGGGCGGCGCCGCCGGGGCATCCGGGACGGGAGCGGCCTCGCGGCCCCGAGAGAAGCGGCGGAGACCGGACTTGAGCAGACTGCGCATCGGGCGTTCCTCGAGCGTGTATTGACACGTCAAGGATAACGCCGGCGCTCAGCTCCGGCCAGACGGGGCCAGCATGCCGAGCACCTCGGAGCGCAGTCCCGGCTCGCGGAAGGCCCCCCGCAGCGAGCGGGTGACGGTCAGCGAGCCCGGGCGGTGCACGCCGCGGGTGGTCATGCAGTGGTGCTCGGCCTCGACCACGACGGCGACCCCGCGGGGGTCGAGGGCCTCTTCGACCGCGTCGGCGATCTGGGCCGTGAGGCGCTCCTGGATCTGGAGGCGCCGGGCGAGGGCGTCGACGGCCCGGGCGAGCTTGCTGAGGCCCACCACCCGCCCGCCGGGCAGGTAGGCGACGTGGACGTTGCCGATGATGGGCGCGAGGTGGTGCTCGCAGTGGCTCTCGATGCGGATGTCGCGAACGACGACAACATCCTGGTAGCCAGCAATCTCATCGAAGGTGCGGGCGAGGTGGGCGACCGGATCCTCGTCGTAGCCCCCGAAGTACTCCTCGAAGGCGCGCACGACCCGGGCCGGGGTGTCGGCGAGGCCCTGGCGCCGGGGGTCGTCGCCGGCCCACGCGAGCAGGGTGCGCACGGCCGCCTCGGCCTCGGCACGGGAGGGGCGGTCGACGGGACGCGGGTGGACCGCGAGGGTGGGCTTGCGCTCGGCCACCTTGGGCTCCAGGCACGGTTCAGTGGGGGGAGCCGGCGCGGTAACCTGTTCCTCAGGGGCTGTCGGAGGCCAGGGCCCGCAGGGTCGCGAGGTTGGCGTCGATGCGGGGCAGCAGGTCGGGGGCTCCCCCTGGTGCCACTGGCGCCTCGAGGGGGTCGAAGTCGACGTGCTGGAGGGTATCGGGGAGGGCGGCCACCACCCCGGGCG
>CAXQUZ010000620.1:0-3259 GCA_964226865.1 Myxococcota bacterium
CGGCGGCCGGCGCCCGGTGGCCCTCGAGCTGCTCGCCGCCCACGGCCGCGAGCTCGAGCTCGACATCCTGCTCGACGCCATCCCCGAAGACATCGACGAAGAGGCCATCCTCGACGAGGTCGACACCCTGGTCGAGGCGGGGCTGCTGGTCCAGCGCACCGTGGGCATCGCCGAGCTGCTCAACCTCGCCCACCCCCGCACGGGCGAGGTGCTCTACCGCGACCTGCCCGGCCCGCGGCGCCTCGCCCTCCACGCCGCCCTGGCCCGGGCGCTCGAGGCCCGCCACGCCGACAGCCCGGTCGTGGCCGAGGCCATCGGCGAGCACCACCGCCTCGCCGAGCAGCCCGGCCAGGCCTGGCGCTTCCTCGTGCGCGCCGCCGTGGGCCTCAAGCGCCGCTCGATGCTCGGCGAGGCCGAAGAGATCGTCGAGCGCGCCCGGGGCCTCGCGACCCAGGCCCGGGCCGAGCTCACCGACGAGGACTTCGAGGCCGCCCGCCGCGACATGCTCCGGGTGCGCAGCGCCGTGCTGGTGAACCGGGGCCGCTGGCCCGACGCCCGCCAGGCCCTCATCATGCTCCGGGGCAGCGCCCTGCGGGCCGGCGACGACGCCCTGGCCGACCACGCGGGCCTCGAGCTGGGCATGGTGCTCGTGCGGCTGGGCCTCGAGGACGAGGGCCGGGCCATGACCGAGGCCGTGCTCGCCGGCGCCCGGGCCCGCAAGGACCGGGGGGTCACCATTGACGCCCTCCACCGGCTGGCCTCGCTGAGCTGGGACGCCGGCGACCTCGATGCCTGCGAGCAGCTCGCCAGCCAGGCCCTGGTCTCGGCCGAGGGCCCCCACCACCGGGCCCGCCGGGCCAAGCTCCTCACGAGCCGCTCGGCCGTCCAGGCCAGCCGCGGCCAGCTCGCCTCGGCCGCCACGGGGCTGAGCGAGGCCGCCCAGATCCATGACGAGCTGGGCAACAAGACCGAGGGCACCATCTCCTGGGGCAACCTCGCCGAGCTCCGCTGCTGGCAGGGCGACTACGGCGCGGCCCTCGAGGCCGTCGAGCGCGCCCTCCAGCTCTCCCGGGCCGTGCTCTTCCGGGTGGGCGAGGCCTTCTCGCTGCTGGTGCGGGGCCACGTGCGCCTCGAGCTGGGCATGCTGGCCCCCGCCGAGGACGACCTGCGGGGCTCGCTCGACATCCTCCAAGACCTCGGTGTCACGGGCGACGCCGTGGCCGTGCGCTTCATCCACGGCCGGCTGCTGCTCGACCGCGGCCGCATCGACGACGCCCGGAACACCCTCGGCCAGGGCATCATCGATGCCCAGAACCAGGATCCCGAGTCCTACGCGCCGGCGCTCAAGGCCGCCCTCGCCCGGGCCTTCGCCCTCCAGGGCCAGGCCGACCGGGCCCGCTCCCTCGCCGACGAGGTGGGCCGGGTGCTGCCGCTGCTGCCCGTGCCCCGCCGCACCCAGACCCTGCTCGAGCTGGCCGAGACGGCGCTCGTGCTGGGCGAGCTCGACATGGCCCGCCGCCACGCTGCCGAGGCCGGGGCCTGCGCCCGCCGGGGCAACCTCCGGCCCTGGGCCCTGCGCGCGGGCATGCTGCTCGCCGAGGTGCTCGATCCCCCGGCCGACCAGGAGGCCCGCCGCAGCGCCGGCGCCCTGGCCCGCGCGCTGCTCGGGGGGCTGCCCGCCCCGCTCGCCGCCTCGTGGCGGGGCCGACCGGGCATCGAGGGCGCCCTGCTCGCCGAGCACTGAGCCCCCGTCCGCTCGCGGCAATTGGCCGGGGCCCGCGCCCGCTCCTCGTGCGGGTCTGCGCGCCGACCCTGGCAGTTCTGCACACCCCCGGGCCGCTCCGACCGGGACGGGGATGTCGCGAGATCGCCCAGCCCCCGGCCCCCCACCCGGGCATGGCGGGCGACAATGCCGTGTTCATCGTGTTGGCACGGGCTGTGCACTGCCCCTCCGCAGCCGGACGCCACACCGGCCCACCCCCCGCCCGAGAGACGCCATGACCCGCACCCGCCGCCTCCACCGCCTCGCTCTCCCCTCCCTCGTCCTGCTCACCGGCGCCCTCGCCGCCGGCTGTGGCGACGACGACAAGGACGGCGACCTCGACGACACGGGGGCCCAGAGCCTCGACGAGGGCGGCCCCTACTGCGAAGAGACCGCGACGCCCCTGTCCGCCGGCGAGGCGGGCCCCACCGGGGTCTCGGCCGACGAGCTGCTGGCCGCCGTTCCCGCCCACTTCGAGGGCGAGCTGCGCTTCGCCGACGACAGCGTCGTGTCCGGGGTGCTCGACATCACCGTCGACCCCGAGAGCGTGCAGCACATCGCCAGCGAGGCGGTCTACCCGGAGGAGGGCGGGGCCGACATCGGCGTCATCTGCGACGACCGGGTCTCGGTGGACGCGGTCGTGAGCCTCGCCAGCGCCGACGGGCGGCTCATGGAGTCGCTCGAGATGGTCCTGTCGACCCAGGCCTACGAAGAAGGCGACGCCCCCGGCACGGCCGAGCTGCTGATCCAGGGCTGGGCCCGGCTCGACCCGGAGGCCCTCGGCGGCAGCCTCGACCTCAGCGCCCTCCACGATCTCTCGCGCTACGACGAGGTCGAGATGGGCGCCAGCCTCGAGCTGGTGGGCGGCGAGGCCTTCGGCGAGCTCTCCCTGCAGGGCGAGGGCACCGACGGCGACGTGGCCTTCGCCGAGAACCTGCCCGTGGCCAGCTTCGAGCTCGCCGCCCGCAGCCCCGAAGAGACCCCTGACCCGGTCGAGGGCGGCGAGCCCGGCGGCGGCGAGCCCGACGAGGACGGCGGCTCCGAGCCCGACCCCGCCGACGACTGAGCCGGCGCCGCCCCCCTCCCGCGCCCGGGCCCAATACAGGGGCCCGGGCCAGGAGGGCCGATGAACTTCATCGAGAACGAGAGCGCCCAGAAGCTGCGCGGGGGCTACTACACGCCGCCCGATGTGGCGGCCTTTCTGGCCCGCTGGGCGCTGGGCACGGGGCCGGCCCGGGTGCTCGAGCCGAGCTGCGGCGACGGGGCCTTCCTCCGGGTGCTGGCGGCGCTGGCCCCGGAGCGGGTGGCCCAGGTCCACGCCTGCGAGCGCGACCCGGCCGAGGCCGCCAAGGCCCAGCAGGCCGCCGGGCCCCTCCCCCTCGCCCTCCACACGGGCGACTTCCTGGCCTGGGCCGAGGCGGCAACCGAGCAAGACGTCGAGTTCGACGCCATCTTGGGCAACCCGCCCTTCATTCGCTACCAGTACCTCGAGGCCGC
>CAXQUZ010000621.1:0-3365 GCA_964226865.1 Myxococcota bacterium
CAACAAGCTTATCAGAGTGTCCAGACATCTCGTTCAAGAGCTAGGAAGAGAACCTACTCCTGACGAAATCTCTGTCAAAATGAGTCTGCCAGTTGACAAAGTTCGCAAGGTTTTAAAAATCGCCAAAGAACCGATATCTCTGGAAGCCCTCCGTCGCCGCTGGCCGGCGCCGGGCTCCACCGCCGCGGGGCGCTCGTCCCTTCCGGACTGTCGAGGACCTTCGATGCAGATCTTCTTGGTCACCCTGATGTTCGCCACCCAGGCGTGCACCTCGTGCTACCCGGCGTCCCTGCCCAGCGCGGGCAACGACGACGGCGAAGACCCCGACAACCAGCCCATCGACACGGCCACGGAAGAAGAGGAGACCGGCGATCTGCCGACGCCGCCCCTCTGTGAGTTCCCCGAGGTCGAGCCGAACAACAACATCGCCGAGCCCACCCCGATCCAGGCCGAGGCCTGGGCCTGCGGCGAGCTCATGCCCGACGACGCCGACACCATCGGCATCGACTTCGTGTCCTTCGACTCCCCCGGCCAGGGCTGGATCTCGCTGTGGGCCCGCGGCGAGTCCATCGGCTCGGCGGCCGACATCGACATGAACGTGACCATCGAGTCGGCCGAGGGCTCGGCCCTGGTCGTCTTCGAGCGCAGCCCCGGCACCCACGAGCCCCTGGGCCTGATTCCCGTCAACGCCGACGACGAGTTCGTCGTGGGCTTCGTCGATGCCTTCCGGGGCATGGGCGAGGGCTATGTCTGGGAGTTCCTGCCCTCTCTCGAGAAGGGCCCGCCCCTCGACTGGAACCTCCACGAGAGCGAGTCCCGCGGCTCGAGCCGGATCAACGACCGCTTCGCCGACGCGACCACCGTGCTCTCGGACGGCGACCGCATCTTCGGCGCCATGGGCAATGCCGACCGCGACAACGCCGACGTCTTCCGCATCGCCGTTCCCGCTGGCCGCCACCTCATCCAGCTCTCGCTGCTGGCGTGGGAGTACGGCTCGCCGCTCAACGGCCAGATCAAGCTCTACACCCCCGACGTGGTCGACTACGAGGCGGCCTTCGAGGCCGACCCCTCGGGGGATGTGACCATCGCCGACGCCCGGGTGGCCAGCAACCGCTACCGCCACTCCGATACGTGGGACCCCTACGTCGACTACATCGTCTCGGCGGACGAGCCCACCGAGCTCTACGTCTCGGTGACCAAGGCCAACGACTACTTCGGTCCCTACCACTGGTACGTGCTGGACGTCTCCATCACGGCCGAAGAGCTCGACGACACCGCGACCCCCTGAACGGGCCACGGCAGAGCCTCTGCGGCGCTGTCCTCCGGGGCGGCGCCGCGTGCGTTCTCCGGGGACGCTCTCGCCCGCGGGCCGGCGGAGGATGGGCGCCCGGCAGGGATCTTCACCCCCCAGAGTGACAGCGGGTTGCAAGGGAGTTGGATAGTCTGCGCCGGTAGCGGTGCTGTGCCGACCGTCCCCCAGCGGGGGGTCCGCGCCGCCCAACCCGGAGGAGACGACATGACGCGCAACGCACTGATTCTGCTGGCCGGCCTGGCCCTTGTGGGCTGCTCGAGCGACAGCGACCCCAGCAAGGCGGGCACCAGCGACCGCGACACCGACCCCGTCGGCGACGACGGCGGCGAGGACGGCACCGACGGCACCGACGGCACCGACGGCGAGGCCTGCACCGTCGAGGTGGCCGAGACCGTGCCCGAGTCCGGTGTGGACGACTTCTACACCCGCGGCGTGCTCGAGGTGCTCTTCTCGGCCGACGCCCGCACGGTAGACCCGGTCATCCTGCTCAGTGACTCGGCCGGCGGCGCCGCGGCGACCACCGTGGCCTTCGACGAGACGGGCCTGCGCGCCTTCGTCACCCCCGACGACGCCATGGTGGCCGACGCCACCTACACCCTCTCGGTCGACGTCTGCGGCAGCTCCTCGCTGACCGAGTTCAGCACGACCTTCTACGGGGCCCCCCTCGAGATCTCCGACGCTGAGCTGGTGGGCGCGACCTACCACTTCGACCTCGGCGGCGCGAACTACATCAAGCCCCCGGGTCTCGGCACGGTTCTGGGCTCCTTCCTGACGGCGCCCCTGCTCATCGGCATCGGCGAGATCACCGACGGGAACATCCAGATCCTCGGCACCCAGGGCACCTTCAGCGGCGACACCCCGGTGCTCGACGACGGCTTCCCCATCTGGGACTTCGGCTCGGCCGACTTCGCGACGGCGCCCTTCTTCGACTCCGACCCGGTCGACATCGAGCTCGACTACACGGGCATCCCGATCCCGATCTACAACTTCTCGCTCTACGGCACCTTCGCCCCCGACGGCACCTCCATCGGCTTCGCCGGCGCCTCGGGCCTCGGCGACTCGCGCCACATGGGCCCGCTCATCGGCGCGGGCTCCGACCCCTCGGCCATCTGCGACACCGCGGCGGGCCTGGGCGTGAGCTGCGAGGACTGCCCCGACGGCGAGCCCTTCTGCCTCGAGATCGAGCTCGAGTTCGAGCCGGCGCCCCTGGTGCCCTCGATCGACCTCTTCGCTGAGCTCTCGCGCTGATCCACCCCAGCCCGAGGCCCGCCCCGCCACCGCCCCCCGCGGTGAGCGGGGCGTCCGCGTTCTCGGGGGTTAGCATCTTGTCTTCCCCCGGGAGTCCCTCATGGCGGCGGCACTGCAAGGCCTGGCGATGGTCACCTTCCTGCTCTTGGGCTGGCGCTTCCCCCGGGTGCCGGGCACGCCGCTGCTGAACCGCGACGTGGTGGCGAACCTGGTGAACGGGGTCGTGCTCTTCGGGCTGCGGGTCAGCCTCGTCGCCGCCGTGGCGGCCCGGTCCGAGCTGGGCCTCATCGACGCGGGGGCGCTGCCGGTCTGGGCCCAGGCCCTCGTGGGCTTCCTGCTGCTCGACTTCGCGCGCTACTGGGTCCACTACGCCGACCACCGGGTGCCGTGGCTCTGGACCTTCCACCGGGTCCACCACTCGGCCGAGCGCATGGACGCCACCACCGGGCTGCGCATGCACGTGGTCGACTTCGTCCAGCTCAGCGCCATTCCCATCCTGCTCTTCGGGGTGCTGCTCGACACGAGCGGCTGGGCGCCGGCCGTGCTGCCGGGGGTGCTGGCGGTGGGGGCCGTGATGGATGCCTTCCAACACAGCAACCTGCGCATCGACACGGGCCGGCCCTGGTTCCGGGCCTGGAACCTGCTGCTCAACAACCCCCACTTCCACTCCTGGCACCACACCCGCGACGGCCACCTGCGCGACGGCAACTACAGCAACACCCTCATCATCTGGGACCGGCTCTTCGGCAGATCGGAAGAGCACACGTCTGAACTCCAGTCACCGCATGCTATCTCGTATGCCGTC
>CAXQUZ010000622.1:0-19711 GCA_964226865.1 Myxococcota bacterium
CGTCGCTCCCGTCGCTCCCGTCGCTCCCGTCGCTCCCGTCGCTCCCGTCGGTGCCGGCGTCCGTGCTGCCGTCGCCCCCGTCGGCCTCCTTGTCACCACAGCCGGCGAGCAGGCCGAGCGAGAGCAAGACGGACAAGAGCGGGGAGGCGATGCGCATGGGGGCTCCTCGGGGGCGGGACGGGGCGGACGGCCGCGTGCCCGCCAGGATGTCAGGGGGCCACGCTAACCGCTGGCCTGTGCGCACACGGCAAGGGGGGGGCTCGGGACGCGGGGGCTGCGCGCGGCGCCGGCGGGGACGGCCGGGCTATGGGGGCGGCCCCGCTGGAGTGCCCATGACCGCATCCCCCGCCGCCCTCACCGCCGTGCGCACCGGTCCCGACCGGCCCGCGGGCCTCGTGTTCTGGCTGCACGGCCTCGGCGCCGACGGCCACGACTTCGTGCCCGTGCTGCCCCACCTCGGCCGCCCCGACCTGCGGGTGGTGCTGCCCCATGCCCCGGTCCGCCCGGTGACCATCAACGGCGGCATGAAGATGCGGGCCTGGTACGACATCACCCGGCTGCGCCCCGGTCCCGGCCGCGAGCCCGCCGCCGACGTCCGGTCCTCGGCCGCCGCGCTGTCGGCACTGTTGCGTGACGAGGTGGCCCGGGCGGGCGTCGACTGGTCGCGGGTCGCGATCGTGGGCTTCAGCCAGGGGGGCGCGATGGCGCTCCACCTCGCCCTGCGCTGGCCCGAGCGGCTCGCCGGGGTCGCCGCCCTGTCGACCTACCTCGTGCTGCCCGAGACCGTGGCCGCCGAGCAGAGCCCGGCCTGTGTGGGGCTGCCGGCCTTCTTCGCCCACGGCGACGCCGACCCCACCGTCGACCTCGCCCGCGGGGAGGCCGCCCACGACCAGCTCGCCACCACCCTGGCCGCCCAGTGGCAGACCTACCCCATGGGCCACGAGCTCTGCATCGACGAGGTGCTCGACCTGCGCGACTGGCTGGGCGCCGTGCTGCCGCCGGTCTGAGGGCGCCGCCGGGGGGTGCGGGTCGCCGAGGGGGGCGCTATCTCTTGGCGGTGCTCCTGGGCCCGCCGCTGCTGCGCTCCGGTCGCCCGCCGCTGGGTCGGGGCGGGCGCTGGCTCTTGCTGAGAATGCTCTCTGTTGCGGTGTTCTGGATGGTTGCGGGCGCCCCGCTGCCCGCCCGTGCCGCCCCGCCGCCGCCCCCCGAGGGCCTGCGCCCGGGCACCGTCGCGCGGCTGCCCCGGGCCCCCCTCGCGCCCGTGCGCCGGGGGCGCGCCACGACCACGCTGACCGGGCGCCTCTTCTACGAAGACCACCGGGTCGTCGCCCGCCACCGCAACCGCCGCGACCTCGACGGCCGGGCCGCCCGCCCCCGGCGCCAGCGGGCCGACCCCCGGGCGGCCTACCTGGGCGCCTACAGCATGGTGGTCGATGTCTACGAGCAAGACCGCGCCCCCCGGCCCGGCTGTGTGCCCCTGGAGTGGGTCGGGGCGGCCACGGTGGGCCCCGACGGGACCTTCACCGTCGAGGTGCCCGGGCGCGACCGCTGCCGGGCCGAGCGGGACGAAGACCGCCGCTACGTGCTGCGCGCGCGCACCCGCTACTGCGGCGACGAGCTCTGCTACCAGGTGGCCCGGGCCCGGCTGCGCCCCTACGCGCTGTGGTTCGGCCTCGACGCGCCCTTTCGGGCCCCCGTCGACGCCCGGGAGGCCGCGCTCGGCGACCTACTCTTCACGCCCGCCGGCCGGCCGGCCCGCAACGACTGGGCCCGGGCCGCCAACCACTACGCCGCGCTGGTCGACGCCGTGGTCGCCCTCCACATCGAGGGGGGCATCCCCTTCCAGCGCGCGCGCTACGGGCCCGTCACCGTGCGCTTTCCGTCGGTCTACGCCGACGGCCGCACCCCCTCGGCCCAGCTCATCGACGCCGCGAACAAGGGCTGGCCCCGGGGCAACCTCGTGATGCACGAGTACGGCCACATCGTCCACCGCCGGGCCTGGGGGGGCGACTATGCGGGCCACCACGACCCCATCCAGCGCTGGAGCGGCAGCCGCCGCACGGTCGAAGAGCCCTTCATCGCCCTCAAGGAGGGCTGGGCCAACTTCGTGACGGCCTACGTCTCGGGGCGCTGCTTCCGGGCCCGCTACGACACCGAGGCCGAGCTGGCCAGCGCCCGGCGGGGCATCGACGGCGTGCACTTCCCCCAGAACCACCACCGGCTGCTCTGCGACTGGGTCGACGACGAGGACGACGCGGAGGCCGGCAGCGGGCCCGGCGAGCAGGCCCACACCGACGTGCTCGGGCTGTGGCGCATCCTCGACCAGACCGACGACCTCACCGACCGCTACCCGGCCCACGACCCCGTGCGCGAGGGCCTCGATGTCTGCGACATGATGGCCGCCCACATCGTCCAGGGCGCCGCGCTCGGCCCCGCCGAGGTCGAGCGGCGGCGGGCCGAGGCGCGGGGGCTGCTGGCGACCAACGACATCGGCTGCCCGGGGCTCACGGGCGCCGAGTGAGGGCCCGGGGCGGCGGCCGCGGCAGCGGTGGCCGGGCGGCTCAGAAGGGCACGGGTGCGCCGGCGTAGTCGAAGACGCCGCCCGTGTCGCCGGGGCCGAGCGCCGCGAGCACCCCCACGAGCTGGGCGGCGGCGGCGGGCGGGGTGGCCGTGAAGCGGCCCCGGGCGAAGCGGCGGGTGAGGGGGGTCTCGACCGTGCCCGGGTGGAGCCCCACGACGACGGCCGCGGGCCGCTTGCGGGCCACCTCGACGGCGGCGCAGCGCAGGATCTGGTTCAGCCCGGCCTTGGCGGCCCGGTAGGCCATCCAGCCGCCGAGGCGGTTGTCGCCGATCGAGCCGAGGCGGGCCGAGAGGGCGGCGAAGGCGCAGGGGCGGCCCCGGGGCAGCCGGTCGGCGAGGTGCTTGACGAGCAGGGCCGGGCCGATGGCGTTGACGGCGTAGGCCTCGGCCATGCGGGCGGGGTCGAGCTCGGCGAAGCGGCGCTCGGGGTGGTGCCCGTCGACGGCCAGCACCCCGGTCGCCACGAGGATCCAGTCGAAGGTGGCGGGGCCGAGGGCGGCGGCGGCCTGGGCCACGCTGGCCTCGTCGGTGATGTCGGGGCCGCCGGTGGCGCGGCTCCAGCGGTGCACGGCGGTGCCGGCGGCGGCGAGGTGGTCGGCGATGGCGGCGCCGAGGCCGCCGGAGGCTCCGACGACGAGGGCGGTCTGGGGAAGCGGCACGGCGGGCTCCGGGGAACGAGAGGGGGGCCTAGCCTCCTGGGCGGGGCGTGCCGGCGCTCCCGGCGCTTGCACGACGGCGGGGGCGCGGGGCCGGGCGCGGGCGCCGCGGCGGGCCCCCGGGGCTTGGGTTCGGGGCCCGTGTGGGCTACAGCTCGGGGCGCGCAACGCACACCCCCGTCTGTTGCGCCCAGGGGACGCGCCCGGTGGCTGTTGTGTCGCGCATGCTGCTCGCCGGTGCGGGGCTGGCGGTCGCCCTCGGGCTGGCCGAGCTGGCCACGCGGCTGTGGCTGGGGCCCGCCGTCTCGTCCTGGATGAGCGTCGGGGCCTCGGGGCCGCCGGCGGGTCTCTACCTCCAGTCGGCCCAGACGGGGGTGCGCATGGCGGCGGGATTCTCGGGGGTGACCGACGCCGGGGTGCCCATCCACACCGACGCCCTGGGCAACCGCAGCCCCCCGCCCGCCGGTGGGGATCCGACCCGGTCCGCCCCCGGCTGGCTCGTGCTCGGCGACTCCTTTGCGGCCGCGATCCAGGTGCCCGCCGAAGACACCTTCGCCGAGCGGCTGGCCGCGATGCGGGGCCAGCCCGTCCACAACGCCGGTGTCGACGGCTTCTCCACCTATGACGCCCTGGCGCGGGCCGAGGCGCTGGTGGGCCAGCTGCCCCTCGTGGGTCTTGTGTTGGTCTACTACACGGGCAACGACCTCGAAGAGAACGCCCGCTGGGAACGCACCCGCGGCCGGCTGCCCCAGGTGGTCGACGGCGCGGCCTTTCCGCTCGGGCCCGACCCCCACGGGCCCCTGCGCTGGCTGCTGGGCGCCTCGGTGCTCGGCCACGTCGTCGTGGGCACCCTCCAGGCCCGCACCGAGCCGGTCCCGGGCCCCGACTCGACCCCCGCCCAGCAGCTCTGGCCCTTCCACAGCCGGGGGGCCGCCACCCTCCAGGCCTGGACGGGCCCCACCGGGCGGGCCCTTGCGCGCTTCGCCGCCCTCGCCCGGCGCCGCGGCCTGCCGCTGGTCGTGGCCATCGCGCCCCCCGCCTACGCCGTCACCCCGGGCCTCGCCGGCCCCACCTTCGCCCGCTACGGCCTCGATCCGGCCGGCGCGCGCCTCGGGGCCCCCGGCGCGGCGGTCGCCGGTCTCGCCCAGGACGCGGGGCTGCCCATCTGCGACCTGGGGCCGGCGCTGGCGGACGCCGAGAATGCTGGCCAGGGGCCCTATCTGCGCTTCGAGGGCCACTGGTCCGAGACCGGCCACGCGGCGGTCGCCTCGGCGCTCGCGGCCTGCCTCGACCAGGTGGCGCCCTTGTAGCGGCGCGCCCTCGGACGACAGGAAGGGTGCCGGCGCAATCCTGCGCCCCCGACCTGCCACCCTGGAGCCCCCATGGCCACCGCCGAGACCGCCGCTGCCGAGACCACCGCCCCCGAGACCCGCACCGCGCCGGGCTCGCTCACGAGCCAGGTGGTCGACCACCTCCAGGTCCAGGCCTGGCTGGCCAAGGCCGAGGTCGAGAACCCCTCCCTCCACCGCTCGCCCCTCTACGAAGAGGTCGGCACCCTGGCCCAGCTCCGCGACCAGATGCGGGTGCAGGCCCACCTGGGCAAGATGGAGGCCCGCGAGCGGCTCGAGCACGCCGAGGCCCGCTGGGCCGAGCTCCAACAGAAGGTCGCGGCGGGCACGGATCCGATGAGCAGCGCCGTGCGCTCCCTCGTCCAGGAGATCCGCGAGGCCTACGACGGCATGGTCCACTGACCGCCGCCCCCGTGCCCGGTCGTCCGGGCCCCGTCTGGCAGGTCCCGCCCGGTGCCCCGTCGCCGATCCGGGTCTCGCCGACACCCGCCGCCGGCCCGCGCTCCCGACCCCGGGGGGCGCGGGCCGGCGCCGTTCTCGCCGCCCCGATCTGCCGTGGCACGCTGCCCTGGGGGGGCCGGGCGACGGCCGGGGGCCCCCTGTGGCAGGCTCGGGGCCCCCTGTTGCGCAAGCCCTGCCGGGAGCGGCCGTGAAGATCCACCACCTCGACTGCGGCACCCTCTGCCCCCTCGCCCGGCGCTGGGTCAACGGCGACGGCGGGCTCTTCGAGCGCGGCCACATGGTCTGCCACTGCCTGCTCATCGAGGGCCCCCGCGGCCTCATCCTCGTCGACACGGGCATCGGCAGCCACGACGCCGTCCACGGCTTCGACGCGGTCTTCAACGCCGTGGGCAAGCCCGTGCACGACCCGGCCACCACCGCCATCGGCCACGTCCGGGCCCTGGGCTTCGACCCCGCCGACGTGCGCGACATCGTCGTGACCCACCTCGACCTCGACCACGCCGGCGGCTTCGCCGACTTCCCCCGGGCCCGGGTCCACGTCCACGCCCGTGAGCTCGCCGCCGTGCAGCACCCCCGGCCTGGCCTCGAGTCCCGGCGCTACCTGTCGCGCCAGTGGGCCCACGGGGTCGACTGGCAGCCCTACGCGGCGACCGGGGAGCGCTGGGAGGGCTTTGAGGCGGTGCGCGGGCTGGTGGGGCTGCCCCCCGAGATCCTGCTCGTGCCGCTCTTCGGCCACTCCCGGGGCCACAGCGGGGTCGCCGTCCAGACCGACACCGGCTGGCTGCTCCACGGCGGCGACGCCTGGTTCCACCGCCACGACCTCGTCGACCCGGCGCGCACCCCCCTCGGGCTGCGCCTCTTCCAGCGCCTGGTCGCCGTCGACAACGCCGCCCGGCTGGCCAACCTCGCCCGGCTCCAAGAGCTCGCCGCCGGGGCACGGGGCCGCATCGACCTGGTCAGCGCGCACGATCCGGTCACGCTTGCCCGCTGCCAGGCGGCGGCCGGTTAGGCGCGAGGGCTCGGTCCCGTCGGCGACGGGCCGGTCGACTGCCCCGCGCCCTGGGGCCCCGCGGCGCCACCCGGTGCAGGGGCCCGGTGCGCCCTGCCGGAGCCCTCCCATGCGCGCCTCCCTGCTCCTCCTCTCGCTGCCCCTTGCCCTGGGGGCCTGCAGCAACGACTTCGACGGCAAGTCCCGCGACCCGGATGCGACCGGTGGCAGCGGCGAGAACGACGGCACAGACGGCACAGACGGGGGCGACGGCACCGACGGGGGCGACGGCACGGACGGGGGCGAGGGCACCGACGGCGACGACGGCGGCGCCGAGGCCTGCGCAGATCCGCCCGCCGCGGGCACCGTGGCCACCGAGAGCGACTGCGAGTACGTGCCGGCCGCCAGCGGCGCGGGCTTCTCGGCCCGGGTCGAGTGGTCGATGGCCCACGAGCTGGTCGACCCCGCCGATCCCTCCCGGGTGGTGCCGGCCCACAGCTTCGCCGACGCCCCCACCCTCACGGCGGTCTTCCATGCCCCGGCGGTCGGCCAGGCCACCGACGACGACGGCGACGGGGTGGTCGACGGCGACGACACGCCCGACATCGCCGTGGTCACGGGCGACGAGTTCAGCGACGCCCTCCACAGCGCCCTGCGGCTCATCTCGGGCGACGGCGCCCGGGTCTGGGACACCATCGAGTGGGCCGCCCACAGCAACGCGAACGGCACGGACGACTACGCGCCCTTCCTGTTTGCCGGCGTGGCCATGGGCGACGTCGACCTCGACGGAGCCACCGAGCTGGCCACCACGGTCATCGGCGCCGACAGCGGCGACTGCTACCCGGCCCTCTACGAGGTCGGCCTGGACGGCACCCTCGCGCTCTCGGTGGTCGGCGAAGACAGCGTCTGGTGCCGGGCCGAGGGCTACTCCACCAAGTCCTCCCACGCCCCGGCCCTCGCCGACCTGGACGGCGACGGCGACGTCGAGATCATCCTCGGCCGCAGCGTCTTCAACAGCGGCGACCTCTCGCTGCGCTGGGAGGGGGACGGCGGCCGCGGCTGGTACAACGCCTGGTTCGTCGGCAGCGAGGGCTACTGGAACTCGGGCTACCACAGCTTCGCCCACGACATGGACGGCGACGGCGCCACCCTCGAGGTGGTCGCCGGCAGCACGGTCTACACGGCGACCGGCGACACCTGGTGCGAGCTCGGCCGCTACGAGGGCAGCACCTGGGTGCCCGCCGAGGACGGCTACCCCGCCGTCGCCGACATGGTGCGCTTCCCCGACACCCCCGTGGGCGAGCCCGAGCTCGTGCTGACGGGCAACCAGCGGGTCAGCGTCTACCACGGCTCGCCCGCCCACGACCCCATGGGCCGGGCCCGCTGCGTCGAGATCGACAGCATCACCAACGACCCCTACGCCACCTCCATCGGCGCCGAGCTGCCGGCCCACCCCGACTGCGACACCAGCCGCAACAGCTTCGGCGGCCCGCCCACCATCGCCGACTTCACCGGCGACGGCAGCCGCGAGGTCGGCGTGGCCGGCGCCTGCTGGTTCACGGTCTACGATGTCGACAGCGGCGGCCTCCAGTACGCCGCCATGACCCAGACCCGCGACTGGTCCAGCGCCTCAACCGGCGCCACGGTCTTCGACTTCAACGGCGACGGCACCGACGAGGTCGTCTTCTCCGACGAGGCGGCCCTCTACGTCTGGGAGATCACGGGCAGCGGCAGCATGCGCCCCTGGGAGCGCTTCACGACCGTGCTCGAGGACGACAACCACAAGTCCTGGACCATCCACGAGTACCCGCTGGTCGCCGATGTCGACGGCGACGGCAAGTCTGAGCTGCTGGTGGTGAACTCGCCCCGTCCCGAGTACCTCGACCAGTTCGGCCTCTACGTGCTCGGTGCGGCCGACGACGACTGGGTCTCGGCCCGGCCCCACTGGAACCAGCACGCCTACTCGGTCACCAACATCGACGACGACGGCACCATCGGGGTCGCGGCCCCCAACTATGCCCCCCACACCACCGCCGACCTCAACTCCTTCCGGCTCCAGGCCCCGGGCAGCTTCGGCGCCCTGGCGGCCCCGAACCTCGCCCCCGTGGCGAGCGTCTGCCAGGCCGAGTGCGGTGCGCCGGCGGTGGTCTGGGTCCAGGTGGCCAACACGGGCGCCCACATCTCGGTCGACGCGGGCCTCTCGGTGCGCCTCATCGGGGTGAGCGGGGGCGCAGAGACCGTGCTCGACGCCGCCGCCCTCTCGGCCCCGGTGGGCCCGGGCGACCTCTCCGCGGCCGTCGAGTTCCGGGTCGAGGACTGGGCCGATCACGACGAGCTGGTCGTCATCGTGGACGATCCCGACGCCGGCTCGGGCTCGGCGGAGTGGGGCACGGCCAAGGAGTGCGACGAGGACGACAACCGGGTCGTGGTCGACCTCTCCGCGCTCTGCGAGTAGCGGGCCTCAGCCCACGGCCCGCAGGGGGGCGTGGGCGGCGGGGGCGGTCGCGGCCAGGCGGGCGGCGATGGCCTGGGCGAGGGTCTGGTAGAGCGCGGCCACGTCGGCCGGGTCTTCGAGGCGCCCGAGGGCCGAGGGCGAGAGCAGCACGACCTGGGTGCCGGGCGTGGCCGCGATGATGTCGGCCGTGCGCACCCCGTCGAGCAGGTGGCTCATCTCGCCGAAGAAGGCGCCGGGCCCGAGGGTGGCCACGGCGCGGCCGCCCTGGGCCACGTCCACCCGGCCGGTGATGACGAAGCCGAGGGCCGGGCTGCCGTCGCCGGCCCCGAGCACCCGGTCGCCCGGGCGACAGTCGACCTCCCAGGCGTTGCGGAGCAGGGCCGCCCGGCCCGCGTCCGAGATGCCGCTGCAGAGGGCCTCGTGGGCGCCGCGCTCCGGGTCGTAGGGCGCCGTGCCCACCGCGACCGGGGCGAGCCCCCGCTGCCAGCGCACGGCCTCGGCGGGGTGGGGCCCGGGGCTGGCCGCGAGAACGGCGCCGAGGGGCGAGCCGACACGGGCGAGGTGCTCTTCGTCGTGGAACACGATGACCAGCGGCACCCGGAAGCCCCCCCGGTGGGAGGGGAAGGCCGGCCCGAGGGGGCGCGCCCCCATCTTCGTGTAGGTGGGCAGCAGGTTGGGCTCGCAGGTCAGCAGGGTCGCGAGGCCGCCCCGGCGCAGCCCGTCGGCGTACATGTGGCGCAGCAGTGCCAGCGAGGCCGCGGTCTTCCGGTAGGCCGGCAGCACGGCGAGGCGGGTCGAGACCCAGCAGCGGTCGACAATGGCCGGCCCGAGCCGGTCGAGGCAGTACTCGCGGCGGGCTGTCGGGATGTGGCAGAGCGCGCCCGCCGGGGTCGCCCGGACGGCGCCCACCACCGCGCCGGTGCGCCGGTCCCGCACCCCCACCAGCTCATCGTCCACCTCGGCGCCGCCGAAGGCCGCCGTGTCGAGCGCGCTCTCGCCGTCGACCCGGTGCAGCTCGGTGCGGCGCACCGCGTCGATGACGGCGAGGCAGGCGTCGCGCTCGGCCGGGCTGCTGGCGGTGAAGGGCACGTAGCGGCCCAGCAGGTGGTCACGGACGAGCTGCCATCGGGTCCAGAGCGTCACGGGGCGGTCTCCTGGGGCGCGCGGGGGGGGATGCGGCGCCAGCCAGGGCTACGGACCGGCGGGCCCCCGGCACAAGCCCCAGGCGGCCCCCCGCGGCGGCAGCGGGAGAGCGGTGGATCGTCCTCAGAAGAAGAAGACCACGCCCAGCCGGCCGCCGTAGTTGTCGCCGTCCACCACGACGTCCTGCTCCCACTTGCGCTCGCGGTTGGGGCAGAGGTCGTCGTCGCACTCGCTGCCGTCGAGCATGTACTCCTGGGCGGTGTACTCGCCCTCGATGCGCTGCTTCATGTCGAGCACCTTCTGGTAGCGCATCGAGAAGGTGAGGCCCCAGCGGCCGCCGATGCGCGGCAGCGAGCCCAGCTCGACCCCGGCCCCGGCGAAGACCTGGCCGCCGATGCCGTACTTGCGGGTGCGGCCCTCGATCTTCGAGACCACCGAGCTGGCCGTGTTGCTCGACGGGTCGTCCACGTCGCTGGCCTCGAAGACCTGCACGGCGCTCACGGCGTTGTAGGCCGTGAACTGGGCGATGTGGATCGAGGGGCCGCCGCCCACGTAGACGTTGAAGCGCTCGCCCAGGTCCCAGGCGTAGGCCGTGTTGGCCTCGAGCGGGACGTGGAGCACGTCGTAGTAGCTGGTCTCGGTCGTGCCGAAGCACTGCTCGGCGTAGCAGGCGGCGTCGTTGTTCGTGGTCTGGGAGGTGTTGAAGACCGAGAGCTTGCGGACGAAGGTCGAGCCGCCCTGGAAGGCCACGGCGTAGCCGGCGAACCAGTTGGTGTCGCCGATGCGCAGCAGGAAGTCGGCGCCCAGCGAGCGGTTCGTGCCCTTGGGGTTGGCCAGCTCGAGGGGCACCTCGTTGCCGCTCACCCGGGGCTTGTCGATGAACTTGACGAAGCCGTAGCTGACGCCGCCGAAGCCGTCGTAGCGGCGGCCGCTGTCGCCGGCCTCGGCGGTGGCGGGGCTGAGGGCGAGGGCCGTGGCGGCGAGAGCGAAGGCGGAGGGGAGAAGGGAGCGATGCACGGAACTCTCCGGTGCCCGGGGACGGGCGAGAGCGAGACGAGCCGGTGCCCACGAGGGGCGGGCCCAAGACAAGCAAGACACGGGGGGGCGGGGGCTCAGCGCCGGCTGCGCGTCCAGGCGAGGCCGAGGGCCAGCACGAGGCCCAGCTCGGCGGCCGGCAGGGGCGTCGCGGGGCTCGCCGAGCACTTGAGGCCCTGGACGATGAGCTCGCTCTCCTGCTCCTTGCCGCCCTTCGCGTAGCAGACGGGCTTCTTGTACTTCTCCTGGGCGAAGCAGGTCTGGTCCTCGGTCTCGACGTAGGGGTAGGCCGTGTCCCAGTCGTCCCAGCCGCTCCAGCCGGTGTCGTTCCAGTTGATGCCCGAGTCGCCAAAGCCGCCACCCGAGTCGCTGCCCCCGCCGCCGCCGCTGCCGGAGTCGGTGTCGCCCCCCTCGCCGCCGCCGCCGTCGCCGCCGCCGGTGTCGGCAGGGGGTGGTGGGGGCGCGCCGGAGCCGCCGGAGTTCGAGGTGCGGAAGGACACCGCGAGGGCCTCCCAGGCATCGGCGAAGAAGCGTGTGGTCCCGCTCCAGATCTCGGCAAACATCGGGGGCTCCAGGCTGGGGGCAGCCGGCAGGACGGTCGCGCCGTCTGCCGGAGGGGTGGGGTGGCCTTGTTGGGGTCGAGCCTACTTCGGCCCTCCGCTCTCCCAATGAAGCCAGAGCTGACAGCTCCTGACAGCAGCGGGGGCGTCGGTGGCCGACATGGCCCGGTGGGTGGGGAGGACGGGCGATCCCCTGGGGGGGATCGGCGGGCCGCTCGGGCGCCGCTGTGGCGGGGGGGAGAGCCGACAGAGCCGACGGGCGGGGCCGCGGGCCTGTTGGGCGCGACATGGATGCCCGGGCTTCGCGCTGCGACGGGGCGCCGGCCGCGGGCGGGGCTGGCCAAGATGTCCCACTGGTGAGCATCTTGGGAGTGGTGCTGGGGCTGGCACGCTTCTCGCAGTGCCCCCCGGTGGGTGCCCCCTGGAGGAACCAATGTCGCTCTCGCTCGCCCTCGTCCTTGCCCTGTCGTCCCCCGCCCACGCCCTCGACTGCCTCGCGCACGGGGTGGGCCAGATGCTGCCGCTCGACGGCGCGGTGGCGGTGCCCACCAACGCCATGCCCGTGGTCGAGCTCTACGGCGGCGGGGCCCTCGAGGCCGAGGAGCTCGTGCTCGAGCTGGCCGACGCGGACGGCGGCGCGGTGCCGGTCTCGGTCGAGGTGGTGGCCGAGGGCGACCCGATGGTCGTGCGGCTGGTGCCGGAGGCGCCCCTCGCGGCCGGCGCCGGCTACGTGCTCTCGGCGGGCTTCGTCTGGGAGTGGGACGACGAGGGCGTGGTCAACCAGCACCACTTCGTGGTGGGCGACGGCCCCGACACGACCCCACCCGCGCCGGTCGCGGTGGTCGCCGTCGACGAGCACCACGCCAGCGGTGACTGGGGGCCCGAGCACGACCTCTTCTTCGAGACGGGGGAGCTGCCCGAGCCCGAGGCCAGCGTGCTGCTGCTCGGCCTCTCCACCCCCGACGCCAGCTGGGACCGGGCCCGCATCGGCGCCGACCCGGTGATCTCCCATGCCTACTGCACCTTCGACGACGCCGCAGAGGCCCGGGCAAGCGAGCTCACCGTCGAGCTGGTGGTGGTGGACCTCGCGGGCAACCGCTCCGACGCCTCGGTGACCCCGCCCGCCGCCGAGGAGGGGCGCTGTGGCACGGGCTGTGCGGTGCTGCCCGCCAGCACGGTGGGCTGGCTCGGCGGTCTCGTGGGCCTCGTGGGCCTCGCCCGCCGGCGCCGGCGCTGAGCCCCGGGGGCCTCAGCCCGTCAGGGCCGGGGAGGCGAGCAGCAGGGCCCCGGCCATGACCTGGGCCGCGTAGGCGTTGAGCAGCCCCGCCTCCATGAGCACGAAGGCGTCGCGGCTGCCGCCGGCGGCGATGGCTGCGTGGACGGCGGCGCTGCCCTGGTTGTAGGCCGCCAGGGCCAGGGCCCAGTCGCCGAACTCGGCGTGGAGCTCGGTGAGCAGGGCCACGGCGGCGGCGGTCTCGGCGTCGGGATCCAGGCGCTGGTCGCGGTCGCCGTCGACCTGGAGACCGTAGGCCCGGGCGGTCGGCGCGATGAACATCCAGAGGCCCCGGCCGGGGATGCGGCCGGGCGCGGCCGAGCGGGACTCGCCGTCTCCCGGGGCGCCCCAGTTGCTGTAGCCGCTCTCCACCAGCGGGACGGCGGCGAGCAGGGCCGGCAGCCCGGCCTGGGCGAGGGCCCCGTCGACCAGGGGGGCGTGGGCGGCCCGGCGCCCGAGGGCGCGGCGGTAGAAGGCGGCGTTGTCGCCGACCATGCGCCGCAGCTCGCGCCGGACGAGGGGGTGGTCGACCAGCTCGGCGTGGGGGCTGCGGGCGACGGCCCGGTCGATGGCGGCCCGGTCGAGGCGCAGATCGGCCGCGAGGGAGGCCGTGCCGAGGGTGCCGCCGAGCACGAGGGCGCCGGCGAGCAGCCCGGCGGCGGCGGCCTGGGGCCAGCGGGTGGGGGCCGGGCGGGCCAGGGCCAGCAGCCGCCGGTGGAGGGGGCCCCGGGCGGGCAGCCCGGTCGCGCCCGCGGGGGCGGCGGGGCGGGTGGCATGGGCGAGCAGCAGGGCGCCATAGGCCCGGGGCGAGACCTCGGGACGGGCGACCACGGCGGCGTCGACGGCCTGTTCTTCCCGATCGGACATGGCCGCCGCCCAGGCGCCGAGCACCGGGTTCCAGCCGAGGGCCCCCCGCAGGAAGAGCCAGAGCCAGGCCACGAGGGGGTCGCCCTGGCGGTGGTGCTGGCGCTCGTGGCGCAGGGCGAGGCCGCGGTCGGGCCCGGCGGCGGTGGCCGGGTCGAGCACGATGACCCGGCCCCGGGGCAGCAGGGCCGCGAAGGGCCCGGGCACGGCCGGGTGGACCAAGACGGGAACGCCCTCGAACACGCCATCTTCGCGGGCATCGGCCAAGCTGCGGGCCAGCCGCCCGACGGCCAGCACGAGGCGCAGCAGGCCCGCGCCGACCAGCAGCAGCGGCACCCCGGCGAGGAGGTCGAGGGCCGGGGCCACTGGGTCGAGGGGCAGGGCCACCGGGGTCGTGGCGAGGCCCAGGGCGTCGAGCTGGAGCTGGGCCACCGGCGCGCCGTGGACCACCGAGCCCCGCAGGGCCGCCGGCGGGCGCCAGGGCCGGGGCAGCACGGCGGCGAGCAGGGGCGCGGCGAGCGCGAGCAGCAGCACGGCCCGGTCGGCCCAGAGCCGGGCCCGGGCGCCGGCGACGGCCCGGTCGAGGCCACAGAGGGCCAGCCAGCCGAGCACGAGGGCGACCTGGAGCTGGAGCACGGCCAGCATCAGGCGTCGAGCTCGCCCAGCAGCGCCCGCATCTCGTCGAGCGCGGCGGCGTCCTGGTCGTCGGCCTGGACCAGCTGGCGAACCAGCGCCCCGGCGTCGCCCTCGAAGACGTCGCTGAGCATGCGCCGCACCGTGCGCGCCTGGTAGTCGGCGCGGGAGACCGTGGGGGTGTAGACCAGCGCCCGGCCGTCCTTCTGGGAGCGGGTGAAGCCCTTGCTCTCGAGGATGCGCATCACGGTGGCGACGGTCGTGTAGGCCCGGGGGGGCTCGCCGGGCAGGGCCTCGAAGACGGCGCGCACGGGGGCGCTCCCGAGGTCCCACAAGGCGCGCATGTGCTCCAGCTCGACCTCGGTGAGCAGGCGGTCGGTCTCGGGGGTCTCGGCGGGCATGGGCGGCCTCCGCGGGCGGGGCCCGGGCTGGAACTCTGACTCTGTTCGTATGAATGCCTTCGTAGCTTGTCAAGGCCCGGGACTGGACCGGCCGCCGCGCCCGGTGCAGGCTGTGGCCCCGCGCCTGGAGGGGCCCCGTGCCCACGGTCCCGCTGCCTGCCGTCCCGCTGCCTGCCGTCCCGCTGCCAGACCGGGCCGGTCCCTGCCGGGCCTTCCGCGCCCGGGGCATCGTGCGCTTCGACCAGGCGGCCGCCCACGTCCACCGCCTCCCCTACGGCCGGGCCGCCGACGTGCTCGCCGAGGGCCGCGGCACCTGCTCCTCCAAGCACGCCCTGCTCGTCCGCCTCGGCCGCGCGCTCGGGCTCGACATCCGCCTCATGCTCGGCCTCGTCCGCCTCGACGCCGCCAGCGCCCCGGCCGTGGGCCCCGTGCTCGCCGCCCAGGGCCGCGGCCTCGCCTTCGTGCCCGAGGCCCACTGCTGGCTCGAGCTCGACGGCCAGAGCTGGGATCTCACCTTCCCCGACCAGCCCCCGGGCCCGCTGCGCACCGTGCCCCTGGTGGCCCGGTCCTGGCCCCCGACGCCGGCGGCGCTGGCCGAGAAGCCCGCCTGGCACCGCGCCCAGCTCGCCCACCACCTGCCCCCGGGCTGGACGGTCGACGCGCTCTGGGCGCTGCGCGAGGCCTGCATTGCGGCCCTGGCGACGGCCGCCCCCTGAGGCGACTCAGCCGACCGCGCGCCGGGCCTCGCAGCGCACGAGGTGGCGCTGGACGGCGGGATCGTCCGGGTCTTCGCTGCGGCACTGGGTGAAGCGGGCCTGGGCCTCCTCCCAGCGGCCCTCCCGGGCGGCGGCCAGCCCCGCGGCAAAGGGGGCGGCGGTGGCCTCCCGGCGGGCGCGCACCGGGGCGGGCAGGGCGTCGAGGGCCTCGAAGATGGCGACGGGCTCGGTCTTCCCCTTCACGACCACCGTGCCCAGCTCGCGCAGGGGGTGGTCGCCCTCGAGGGCGGCCCGGGTCGAGGCCGACAGGATGATGGTCGTGCCGTAGGCCTTGGTGAGGCTCTCGAGGCGGGCCGCGAGGTTCACGGCGTCCGAGATGACCGTGCCGTCCATGCGGGTCGGGCCGCCGACCGTGCCGAGGATGCAGGGGCCCGTGTTGAGCCCGATGCCCACGGCCACGGGCGCCTCGCCCCGCTCGGCCCGCTCGGCGTTGAAGCGCCGCAGCGAGGCATGCATGGCCAGGGCCGCGCGCATGCCGTCTTCGGGGCGGCGGGGGAACAGGGCCATGATGGCGTCGCCGATGTACTTGTCGACGAAGCCGCCCTCCCGCTGCACACAGGGCTCGAGGTGGGCGAGGAAGTCGTTGACGAAGGCGAAGCTCTCGCGGGGCCCGAGGCGCTCGGTGAGCGTCGTGAAGCCACGGATGTCGCAGAAGAGCACGGTCATCTCGCGCTCGACCCCCTCGCCGGGCACCACCTCGCGCACGTCGCGGCGGCCGAGCAGGTCGAGGAAGGCCACGGGCACGAAGCGCTGGGTGGCCACGATCATGCTCTGGAGCTGGGCCTGGGAGCGCATCAGGCCGCTGTGGGTGCGGCCGAAGCGGTCGGCGAGCACGAGGGCCATGCCGAGCACGAAGACCGCGAAGCCGTAGCTCGACCAGCCCGCCGCACCGGCATCGTCGAGCTGGACGATGCGGTCGTGCATGACGGCGATGAAGAGCGGCACCCCGGCGACGGCCAGCCGCCGGGCCTCGACATGCCCCTGCCAGCCGCGCACGGCACAGAAGCCGAAGACGCCGATGGTCAGTGGCACCATCGTGAGCAGCCGGGGGGTGCGCAGCGGCAGGTAGAGGGCCGTGCCGGGGGTCAGGGCGGCCACGGGCAACAGCACGAGGTGGAGGGCGACGAGGGCCTTCATGGCCCGCCCCATCCGCTCGTCGAGCATGGCCCAGAGGAAGAGCGGGAAGAGCGCCCCCGTGAGGTGGAAGTTCGCGCCGATGAGCCGCTGGTGGAGCAGGGGCCCGCCCCAGAAGGCCGCGGGGCCGATGGCGACGAGCAGGGCGTTGAGGCCCAGGCTGAGGGCGACGAGGCCGAACCAGAGGTAGGCGGGGAACTGGCGCAGCCGGTGCCACAGCACGAGGTGGTAGAGGCCCATGGCGGCGAAGACCCCGCCGAGGGTGGGCCGCAGATCCACCGGCCCCTCGCTGGCGCCCCAGGCGGGCGCGGCGACGAAGAGCAGCAGCAAGGGAAGCCAGGTGCGGAGTGCCATGGCGCCGACGGTAGCACCCGCGGGGGCCGCCGCCCCGGGGGGGGCCGACGGGGCGCTTCAGCCGCCGAAGAGGCCCGGCTGGTGGGGCTCGGGGGGAAGGGCATTCCAAGGCAGGGGGGGCACGGGGGCGCCCCGGGCCTCGAGCAGGGCCTGGAAGCGGCGGGCCGTGCCGGGCGAGAAGGCCTCCTGGGGGCAGTGGACGAAGAAGTAGACGGTCGTGCCCGCCTCCAGCCAGGCGTGGACCTGGGCGGCCCAGCCCTCGAGGGCCGCGGTGTTGGCCTCGGGCTCGGGGTGGCTGATGAAGCGCACCATGGCGATGTCGCCGGTGACCACGGGGTGGAGGGGGACCGGCGGCTTCTTGCGGGGGTTGCCGGCCTGGGGGTCGCCGGGGCCGTCGTAGAGGGGGCGCGTGTCGAGCACCACCCGCCCGAGGCCCATGCGCGCCAGCATGCGATCGAGGCGGGCCTGGGGCCCGGGCCGGTACCAGCCCGGGTGGCGCACCTCGACGAGCAGGGGCACCCCCGCCTGGCGCCGCCAGGGGTTGAGAAAGCGGGCGAGCGCCGGGCCCCCCTCCGGGCCGACGCGCGGCGGCAGCTGGAGGACCAGGGGGCCCAGCCGCTCGCCGAGGCCGGCCCGCATGTGGGCGGCGAAGCGCAGGGCCTCGTCGATGTTCCGGTCGAGGTCGCCCTCGTGGCTGATCGCCCGGGGCAGCTTGGGGCAGAAGCGGAAGTGGGGGGGCGTCTCGGCCACCCGGCGGGCCAGCACGGCGGCCGAGGGCACCCCGTAGAAGGAGTCGTTGCCCTCGACACAGACCATGCGCTCGGCGTAGCGGCGCAGCATGTCGGCCTTGCGCACACCGGCGGGCTGGAAGCTGCCGATCCAGCCCTCGAAGCCCCACACGGCCAGTCCCAGGTGCAGCCCGCCCATCCCGTCCTCCGGCCGGCCCCCGTATCCGGCGGGAGGACGGGATGGGCAGGGGCGGCCGCGGGCCTGACGACCGTCGTCACCCCACGAGAGCGGCGGCGGGGACGGGCAGGAGGGCGGGGCGGGTGCCGGGGCCTGGCCGACCATCGTCACCCCCGGGGCTCCTGCTGGGGTCTGTGAGAGTGCCCTGAATCAGACCGTTTTCATTCATCCGAGGGCCCTGGCACGGATGCTGCTGGGGCCGCGCCCGAGAGGCCCCAATCCGGGGCGGCGGCAGGAGGTCGGCATGGCACAGCGGCGGGCAGGCGGAGGACGGGGGGCGGGCGTCGTGGCGGCGGTGGTGGGGGCGCTGGTGGCGCTGGTGGGCCGGCCGGCGGGGGCCTGGCACCAGCCGGGGCCGGGGCCCGACGCCGCCCTGGGCACCCAGGTCGTGGCGGCGGCGGGGGTGGCCGGGGTGGCCGTGCCGGGCGACCGGCGGGGGGGCCCGGGCGCCGGCGCGGTCTGGGGGCTCGCGGTCGATCCTGCGGGCCGGCCGGCGGTGGTGGCCGAGCTGTGGGGGGCCGAGGCCGGCGGCGAGCTGGGGCCCGTGGCGGCGCTGCCCGACCTCACGGGCGACGGCCGGCCCGAGCTCGCGGTGGCGGCCCCGGGGGTGGGCCGGGTCTACGTGGTGGACGGGGCGGCGCTGGCCGGGGGCGGCGGGCACAGCGTGGCCGCGGGCGCCCTCGCGACCCTCGAGGGCCCCCCGGGCGCGGGCACGGCGCTGCTCTGGCAGGCGGCCCCCCCGGGGCTGCTCGTGGGCGCCCCGGATCCGGGCGGGGTGGGCTTCGTGCCCGCGGCGGCGCTGATCGCCGAGACGGCGGCCCCCCGGCCCCTGCCGCCGCCCCGCTGGCGGGCCCGGGGGCTGGGGGTCGAGCTGGTGGACGGCCCGGCGGGGCCCGAGGCCCGGGACCGCGCGGGGCGGCGCTTCGGCCTCGCGGCGGGGCTGCAGGTCCTCGCGCCCCGGGCCCCGTCGCCCCCCGCCGCCTGTGTTGCGGAGGGGGCCCGGGCGGTCAGCGTGGCGGGCGTGCGGGCCGGGAGCGTCGGCGGCGGCGGGGGTGTCGAGGCCTGGTCGTGGGCACCGGGCCAGCCGCCGCTGCTCGTGGGGCGGGCCCCGGGCGGGGCGGTGGCCTGGTGCTGGCGGCCGGCGGCGGCGGGCGAGGATCTGGGCCTCGGCCTCGCCCTGCTCACCGGCCGGGACGGGCGCCCCTACGTGGTGGCGGGCGCACCGGGGGCAGGGGAGAACGGCGAGGGCGCCGTCCACGTGGTGGCGGCGCGCTGGCTGTGGCCCCAGGGGACGGGGCCGACGATGCAAGACAACCCAAGCCCCAAGGAAGACGGGCGCGCTCCGCGGGCCCAGATGCATGCTGAGGAGACACCAGGAACGAATCGCCCGGTAGGGTGCCCCGGAGCGCGCCGTCTTCGAGGGGATCGAGCTCCCGCAGACCACGAGGGCATGCGGGAGAAGTCCGGCGCGCCCGCCCAAGGACGGGTTGGGGAGAGGAAGCCATCGGATGGTTCGGGGTCCGAGGGCGGGCGCGTCGGTCTTGGAACTGTTGGGTTGGGTGGGGAGGAGCCCGCTGTGTCGCGCTCCTCGCTTGCCCAGTCCAACGGATGGCCGTGGCCCCGACATGAGGGCCCGGCGCAGATCCGCCGACGGCGCCCGCCGGCCGGCCGCTCAGCAGGCCGAGCCGCCGGCCCGCACCCCGTCGAGCATGGTCTGGACGGTGGCCTGGAGGATGTGCTCGTCGAAGTTCCCGTAGAGCCGGGCCCGGCCGCCGTCGAAGAGGTAGGTCGGCGAGCCCTGGATCCGCTGCTCGTTGCGGGCCCGGTCGTCCTCCCAGAGGGCGGCGAGGGCCGTGCCGTCGTCGAGCCGGGCCTCGACGGGGCCCCGCGGGATCTCGAGGGCCTCGGCGACGGCGAGCTGGACGCTGCGGCGGGCGGTGTTGCGGTTGTCTTCGAAGAAGGTGTTGCGCATGGCGAGCTGGTAGCGGGCGCCCGTGCCCGGGGGCAGCTCGCCTGTGGCCTCCATGGCGAAGACGGCCTTGATGGCGATCGGGATTTGCCCCGTCGCTTTCAGCCGATCAA
>CAXQUZ010000623.1:0-23992 GCA_964226865.1 Myxococcota bacterium
CTGAGCTGGCCCTCGAGCACGAGCCAGCCATAGCGGCCCAGCAGCGCCACGCTGGCCACGGCCTGGAGCGCGAGGCTGCCGCCGAACTGGCGGAAGTAGACGCGCCAGTGGGCATCCCGGGCGCGCAGGTAGGTCTGGGCGAGGCCGTCGGTGCGCTCGAGGGCCAGCCGGCCGCCGTTGCCGAGCTTGAAGCCGACCGGGTGGCGGGCGAGCTCTTCGATCCACGAGGCCGCGGCGTACTTGGCCTTGCTCTCGACGATGGCCGTCTTCTGGGCGCCCCGGCCGAGGGCGAAGAGGATGACCCCCAGCCCGAGCAGGATGACCATGTCGTAGGCCAGCAGCACCGGGTGGTAGAAGGCCAGCAGGCTCAGGCCCACCGCCGCCTGGAGGGCCGCGCCGAGCCCGTCGACGAGCAGGGTGGCCACGGCCTTCTGGACCGTGAGCACGTCGAAGAAGCGGTTGACCAGCTCGGGGCCGTAGCGGGTGTCGAAGGTCGAGATGCGCACGCGGGTGAGGCGCATGGCGAGGTCGGCCAGCATGCGCACGAAGACCCGCCGCTGGATCATCTCGACGGCGAGGCGCTGGAGCCCCCGGAGGGCCGCCCCCAGCAGCAGGCTGAACAGCAGCACGAGGCCGAGCACGATGACCGGCTGGGCGAGGGCCCCGAAGGCCAGCCAGTTGATCAGCACCTGCATGGTGAGGGGGATGGCAAGACTGAGAATGCCCGTTGCCACGCCATAGACGACGACTGCGAGGATGTCGCGGCGCTCGGCCCGGAACAGGGCCCGCAGCCGCTGGATGGGCTTCGGCGGCGGCGCGCCCTTGGCCCGGGGCAGCACGGGCGAGGCGGGCAGGGCCGGCTCGACCAGGGCCCACAGCACGTCGCCGGCGGCCCCCTGGAGCTGGGTCGCCAGGGCGGAGGGGCGCACGCGCCGGGGGGCGACCGGGGCCGGTGGGGTGTGGACCTCGATGCGGCCGAACACCTGGCCCGTGAGCAGCAGCCACCGCGCCCCCTGGCCCCCGCCGTCGGCCACGGTCAGCACGGGCAGGTGGGGCTCGGAGAGGGCGGCCGCCTCTTCGGCCGAGCAGCGCACCCACTGGACCCGCAGCCCGATGCCCGCCACGGCGGCGTCGAGGCGCTCGGGCCACGGCAGCTCGGCGGGATCGTCGGCCACCGCCGCCTTGACCGCGGCCGGATCCACCGCCACATCGCACAGGTCCAGCAGCTTGTGGAGCAGGACCCGCAGCGGCGGGCCCGGCGGCGGCAGGGGGACAGGAACAGCAGCTGACACGTGGGCTCCGAAGCTCTCCGGCGTCTCATAGCGCCAGATCATCACACGACAAGAGTATCGTGTGATTATTTTCCTGACTGGAGTGCAGGTTTGGAGGGCGGGGCAGCGGTCCCGCCACCGTCCGCCGGCAGGCCCAGGCGCAGGAGCGGGGCGCAGTCGTCGGGAGGGAGGGCCACCACCGCGTCGCGGCGGGCGGCCCGGTCGGCGAGCCAGGCGGCCCAGCGCGCTGGCGCAGCCCCCACGGGGGCCTGCCCCATCAGCTCACTCTGGAGGCTATCCCAGCGGCGGAAGCGGTCGATCGGAACCTGGGACCAGGCCGCCGCCGGCAGCAGCGCCGTGGGGGCGGCCGCGGGCGCCGCCGGCACGAGCAGCCACTCGAAGAGTGCGCCCAGCCGGTCCACCCCGACCGTCGCTCCCTCCGCCACACAGGCGGCCGGGAGCGCGCGCCAGGGGCCCTGGTCGAGGGCGGCCAGCCAGGGTCGGCCCGCCCCCTCCTCCTGGAGCCGCCGCCCCAGCCCGGCGCAGGTGCCCGGTGCGCCGGCGGGCCCCGCGGGATCTGGCCCCTCGGCGCCGGCCATCACCACCTGGACCATGTCCTCGTCGAGGGCCGCCTCGAGCAGGGGGGCGAGGCTGGGATCGCCGCCGGGGCGGGCCTGGGCCGCATGCCAGAAGCCGAGGCTCACGAGCAGGCCCCGCCCGGGCTGGCGCAGGGCCACGAGCCGGTCGGCCATGGCCGCGTCGCGCCCCGCAAAGCAGGCCAGCGCCGCGTCGACCGCCGCCGGGGGCACCGCCGGCCCGGGCGGCAGCCCACAGTCGGGGGCCAGGGGGTGGACCGTGGCACCGGCGGCGATCAGCGCCAGCACGGCGTCGCGGTAGGCGGCATGCTGGAGCGGGTCGGGGTGGTAGCGGGCCGCGACCACGTCCATCCACCCGGCCGGGTCGCCGCCGGCCTGGAGCGCGGCCAGGGCGGGCGCCCCGGCCACGGGCAGCAGCTCGAAGGCGACGTCGAGGGGGTGGCCCGCGGACCGGACCGCCTGGACGAGGGCCACCAGCGTCGCGAGCTCGGCCGGATCGCCGTGGTGTTCCCCGCGGAACACCACCCGCCCCTCGCCGAGGGCCGCCACGAGGGGCGCCAGGGCGCGGCCGGCCGTCGCCCGGTGCTGTGCCAGGCAGCGGGTCTCCCCACCCGCGGCCGGAGCCGACGCGCCGGGACCGTCTTGGGCCCCCGGCGCCCTGCCCTCCGGGGCCGCGCCGCCGCAGCCCAGCGCCAGAAGCCCCACCAGCGCGGCAGCGCCCGCCCTCCTGGCCCCCGGGCGCGGGCCCACCGCCGTTCCCCGGTCCCGCCCTCGCGTCCCCATGCCTGCTCCCTGGTCTCTCAGCGGCGCCGGGCGGCCGGCCCCCCCGACCGGGCGCAGGCCCCGTGCGGGTCGTGCCCCGACTGGCGCGCTGATCGACTATCCTGGGGCCTGCCCCCCACCGCGACGAACCCCGTGCCCGCTTGTCGGCGGAGTCCCCATGTCCCCTTCCCGCGCCCTCCTCCTGCTCCCCTGGCTCCTCACGGGCTGTGGCCTCGGCCTCACCCAGCTCAAGCCGGTCGCCGAAGACACGGGCGGCCTCGACATCAGCGGTGACGGCGCGGGAGACGACGGCGGCGACGGCAGCATCGACAGCGGCCTCACCGACGGCACCGGCTCGGGCGGAGACGGCAACAGCGACGGCGGCTCCGGCACGGACGGTGGCAGCGGCAGCGGCTCCGACAGCGGCAGCGGCTCCGGCACAGATGGTGGATCCAGCTCCGGCAGCGACAGCGGCAGCGGCTCCGGCACGGACGGCGGCTCCGACAGCGGCAGCGGCTCCGGCACGGACGGTGGATCCAGCTCCGGCAGCGGCTCGGGCAGCTCGGGCCCCGTCGACAACGACGGCGACGGCTACACCGACGACGTCGACTGCAACGACAGCAACGCCGCCGTCTACCCCGGCGCCGGCGAGGTCTGTGACGGCCTCGACAACGACTGTGATGGCCTCGTCGACACCGACGACAGCGGCCTGCTCGACGGCTTCTCCGCCTACAGCGACGCCGACGGCGACGGCTGGGGCTCGAGCAGCACCGCCACCGTCTGCAGCCTCGGCAGCGGCTACGTCAGCACGACCGGCGACTGCAACGACAGCAACGCCGCCATCTCGCCCTCGGCCACCGAGGTCTGCGACGACGGCATCGACAACGACTGCAGCGGCGCCGTCGACGACTCCTCCGCCTGCACCTACAACATGACCGGCATCCTGGCCTGGTGGGTCACCATCGGCGGCTACACACCGAGCGACTACAACTGCCAGATCGTGTGGGACACCTGGGGCGAGAAGAGCAGCACGGCCTGCCCCGGCTGTGACTTCGTGCTCGACGTCGACGCCACCATCAACACCACCTACACCTACTCCGACGGCACCTGCTCCTACTCGGACTTCACGGGCACCTGGGCCTGGGACTCCGACTACAGCGGCGGCACCGGCTACGTGCTCGTCCAGAACTACGGCAGCTGGTACCCGGTCACGAGCAACGCCAGCTACTCGTCGAGCACGGGCACCTGGATCTTCGGCACCGGCACCTACGGCTATGCCTACGGCTACGGCTGGTATACCTACTACTACACGAACTACGAGTACGGCTACGGCATCGTCTACTGAGACCCGCGGCCCGCTGGCTTCCCCTTGGGTGGCCTCCCCTCGGGTGGCTTCCCCTCGGGGGCCCGCCACAAGCAGACCGGCCGAGAACCGAGACGGGCGCCCTCACCGGGGCGCCCGCTGTCGTTGGAGAGCCCGAAGACTCAGTCGCAGTGGTCGTTCTCGACGCCCGGGGTGCCGGTCTCGACCATGCCGGGCAGGCTCGTGAACATGTCACACCAGTGGCGGCCGTCGTCGTTGGCCCCGCCCTCGACGAAGTCGGGGTCGACACCGGTGGCGAAGGAGGGGGTGAACCACTCGTCGGTGTAGTGGAGCCAGTCGATCTCGACGCCGTCGGGACGGCTGAGCACCAGCTCGTCGGGGCCGTTGGCCAGCGCAAGGCCCTCGCCCTCCCAGTCGCGGAGGAACCAGCCGTCGCAGGGCACGCCGCCGTTGCGGGAGGGGCTCATGTCGGCGCAGAGCACCGCGTAGGACTTGGGCGGGATGATGACCCCGTCCATGATCCACTCGTCCACGTCGTCGTCGCGGAAGGAGTAGCCCGAGATGTCGATGGGGTAGTCCGACGTGTTGTAGAGCTCGACCCACTCACCGAGGTGGTCCTCGACGGCCTCGGGGTTCACCATCATCTCGGTGAAGACCAGGTCGCCCTCTTCGGCGTCGACCGGCTCGACGACCACCTCGTCCTCGGGCTCACCCACCACGATGGTGACGACATCCGTGCCCTGCTCGAGGTCGGCGTCGATGACGGTGAGCGTGATCTGGTGCTCGCCCTCCTGGAGGCCGTCGGTGATCAGCACCGAGGCGCCGTCGGCGCTGATGGCGCCGGGCAGCGGGCCCTGGAGGTCGGAGGACCAGGCGAAGTCGAGGGCGTTGGCGGGGGTGGTCTCGTCGGAGCCCTCGCCCTGGAAGGTGATGCTCTCGCCCACCTCGAAGGCCGCGCCGTCGGTGGGCCAGGTGATCAGGGCCGTCGGGGCGCTCAGGGGGCCGGCGACCTCCCAGGTGGTCTCGGCCGAGGCCGTGTCGCCGTTGAGGTCGGTGGCCCTGAGGGTGATCTGGTAGACGCCCAGCTCGAAGCCGTCGATGGGCAGCTCGCCCTCGACGTTGCCGTCGGCGTCGGGGTTCAGCTCGATCTCAGAGCCGTCGGGCAGCACCCAGCGCACCTCGAGGGCCTCGGCCGCGTCGTACTCGTCGACGGCCGTGCCGCGCAGGGGCACCGGATCGGCCCCGAGGCGGAAGACCTCGCCCAGGGCGGGGCTGGTCACCGTGACCGTGGGGGCATCGTTCTGCCGCTTGAGGCTGCTGTCGCTGGCGCAACCGACCAGCAGCAGGGCGCCGCTCAAGGCGACCAGGGACGGAAGGCGGCGAGCGGGGACACAGAACATGGCGGCACTCCATGGAGTCCCGCGCTTGATATCCCCAGCTCCAGGGACCCGTGGGAGGTGCCCGGGTTCGTTCACCCGTTTTCACAACCCGTCACAGCCCCAGCGGCCGGGCGGTCTGCGGTATGCTCCCGGCGCTGTGACCTCTGGGGAGCACCGTGGCCAGTTCCGACACACCAGAACTCGACGAGCTGTTCGCCGATCACGGCCCGCGGAAGCGACGTCCCCGTCCGGACACGGCCCCACCGGCCCAGAGCGACATGGACGCGCTGCTCGACGGCGCGGGCACGAGCGGACGGGCTGCGGCCTCGCCTGCGCCGCCCCCGATCCCGCGGACCGGCCAGAGCGCCACGTCGCCTGCCCCTGTCGGCGATCCCCCGGGCGCGGCCTCCTCCTCCCGGAAGAAGAAGAAGCGGTCCAAAGACAAGGGGAAGGGCACGGCGGCCACGTCCGGCGCGACGGCCCCGGCGTCCCCGGCGGCGGACGGGCGCGCCCCGAGCGCGGCCACGGGGTCCAAGACAGCGGACGGTGGGCCCAAGACAGCGGACCCGGCCTCCAAGACAGCGAGCAGTGGGTCCAAGACAGTGGGCACGGCGACCGAGACCGACGCCCAGACGGCCGCCCCTGTGCCGGGTCCAAAGGGCACGGCGGCTCCGGATCAGAAGGGCACGGCGGCCCGGGCTCCGGATCAGAAGGGCGCGGCGGCCCTGCCCGACAACACGGACGCTGGCGCCCCGGCGGCCGCCCCTGCGGCGGCGGTCCCCGCGCCCGATCCGAAGGGCACGGCGGCCCCCGCGCCCCGCAGCACGGCCGCCCCCGACGACGAAGACGACGCGCTCGTGGTCGTTCCCGAGACCGGCGGCCGGGTGGTGGCACCGCCTCCGCCCGTCGAGAGCACCCCCTCCGAAGACCCCTTCGACCTCGACGACATCTTCGGCGACCACGGCGCCCGGGTGGCCATGCCCTCCGACGACGATCCCGTCGAGGACGACGAGGACGCGCCCGGCCCCGCCGGCGGCTCGTCGGTCGAGGGCGCCGGCCACCCCGGCGGCGACGCCACCACCAAGGTGCCCGCCCTCTCGCGCCAGGGCGCCAGCTTCGAGCTGCCCCGCAGCCCGCTCCAGGACCGCGGCGCCCGCATGGCCTTCGGCGACGGCGGCGCCACCGACACCGGCGCCCGCGGCGGCGCCCTCGCCACCTCGGACGATCGCAGCTCGCGCATCCCCGTGCGCGGCGGCACCGACAACGACGAGCCCGCCGGCGGCTCGAAGCTCGAGGGCGCCGGCAACCCGGCCGCCGCGGGCCGCATGGGCGTCGGCGAGGCCCCGCCGGCCGCCCCCCGCGGCGGCTCCAAGCTCGAGGGCGCCGGCAACCCGGCCACCGCCGGCCGCATGGGCGTCTCTCCCGACACGGCCGGCGCGCCCGACGCCGCAGGCGGCGACCTCTCGCTCTCCCAGGATCGCGACGAGCGGGTGCCCATGGACGGGGTCGCCCCGGCCGCCTCCGCCCCCTCCCCCCTCTCGGCCTACGGCAGCCCCTCCCGCGATCGCAGCGAGCGCGTGGGCGCCATCGCCCCAGACGCCGACGACGAGGGCGCGCCGGCCGGCGCGGCCCGGCCCCTCTCCACCGACCGCAGCGAGCGCTTCGGCGCCCCCCGCCTCGACAGCGAGGGCCCCGCCGGCGCCGAGCTGGCCCTCTCCCGCGACCGCAGCGAGCGGGTGCGCTGGCGTCCGGTCAGCCGCAGCCCCGAGGGCGAGGGCGCGCCCCTGGCCCTCTCCCGCGATCGCGGCGATCGCATGGGCCGCCCCGCCGGCCTCGACGCCGAGGGCCCCGTCGGCGCCGACCTGGCCCTGTCCCGCGACCGCGGCGACCGCATGGGCCGGCCCCCCGCCGACGACGAGCTGCCCCCGGCCGGCGCCCTCGCCCTCTCCCTCGACCGCGGCGACCGCATGGGCCGCCCCCCCGCCGACGACGAGCTGCCCCCGGCCGCCGCCCTCGCCCTCTCCCGCGACCGCGGCGACCGCATGGGCCGCCCCCCGGGCGAGAGCGAGGGCCCCGCGGGCGCCGCCCTGGCCCTCTCCCGCGACCGGGCCGACCGGCTGCTGCGCGAGCCCCGGATGCTCGAGGCCGAAGACCTGGCCGACATCTTCGCCCCCTCCCGCGACCGGGGCGACCGGCTGGGCCGCCCGTCCGGCCTCTTCGTCTCGTCCGACCCCCAGGGCGACTTCAGCCTCTCCCGCGACAGCGCCCTGCGCATGGGCTCCGTGCCCGCCTTCGTCGACGCCGATCCCTCCATCCCCGACCTGAACACGGCCGCCTTCGCCGAGGCCGGCCGGATGCAGCACGGCGACCCCGGCCAGAGCGGCGCCCGGGGGCCCGTGCCCAACGGCCTCGAGGGGCTGATGCCCCACCGCGGCATGCGCGGCGCCGACCGCATGCGCCGCCCCGAGGACGAGCCCGTCGACGAGGCCCACGAGGAGGCCGACGGCCGCAGCCCCGTGCCGCCCCGGCGCGTCGAGGTGCTGGGCCGGGCGCGCCCCGACGAGCGCACCGACGAGGAGGGCTACGAGCGCGAGATGGTGCGCGAGAAGACCCACCGCCGGCTCGAGTTCGTCTTCCAGCGCTACGAGATGCTGATCGTGCGCCGCGGCATCTACCGCCTCAAGGGGGTGATGGGCAGCCCCGACTACGTCACCCGCGACCCGGTCTTCCTCGCAGGCAAGGTGCCCATCGGCAACGGCATGCTCGCCCAGACCATCGCTGCCCGCTTCGGCGACCACGCGACCCTCGTCGACGTGTCGAACCAGCTCGGCCGCCACAACTACGAGGTCGACGCCGACCGCCTCGCCGAGGCCATCGAGGGGGCCGCGCCCACCGGCCGGGCCGTGCTCGCGGCCATGACCGCCGCGGTCGAGGCCGACGACAAGCGCAGCATCGACAAGAAGGGCATCGCCACCCTCCGTGCCGGGGGCCGCCGGCGCCTGCGCGGAGAGCTGAAGGCCGTCACCACCGACGAACACCTGCTCCTTGTCCACGCCGAGGCCGGCGAGGCCCCGCCGTCCCTGCTCCAGCCCCCGGGCCGCAGCCGGGCGAAGGGCAAGGTCGCCTGGGACCTGTTCCTCGAGCGCATCGGCTGGAACCGGGCCGGGCTCTGGGCGGGGGTGCGCCGCCGCTTCACCGCCAGCCTCATCACCCACCCCCAGCTTGCCGCCTACGCGCTGTTCCTCATCTACGCCATCGACAACGCGCGCATCGTCGCGCCGAAGGAGCTGGCCCCCCGCTGCCGCGCGCTGCAGGACTGGCTGGAGGCCCGCCGCAGCGAGTTCAACGAGCCTGAGAACGGCCTCCACTACGCCATTCTCCACGCGCTCAGCATGTGGGAGCGCATGGCCTGGGTCGACGCCCAGGGCGCCCCGGTGGACGAGCCCGAGATGCGCCCCCTGCCCCGGGGCTTCGAGCCCACCTGGGAGATGGACGACGACCGCGAGGTCGAGCAGACGGCCATCTGGGGCAGCATCGTCGGCAGCTGCCGCCAGCTCGGCATCCGCCCCTGGGAGTACCTCTACGACCTCTTCCAGGCCGTGGCGGCCGAGCGGCTCGACGACCCGGCCCAGTGGACCCCCGCCGCCTGGGCGCGGACCACCCGGTCCTGAGCGCCCGGGCCCGCGCCGCCGCCCGCCCAGGCCCCACAGACGCGCGCGGCGCCCGGGGCCCGGCCGGCTGGGCTCACATCGAGATGGAGCCCTTGCGGAAGTCGGTCTTGCCGATGAGCGCGTTGACCACGACCGGCTTGCCCTCGCGGGAGAGGGCCACCGCCTCGGCCAGCTTCGCGTCAATCTGGTCGGGGCTCTCGATCTTGACCCCGGCGCCGCCGCAGCCGATCGAGACCTGGTCGTAGTCCATGTGGGTGAGGCGACAGGCGACGTCGTCTTCGAGGATGACGACCTGGTCGCGCTCGATCTGGGTCCAGCCGGCGTCGTTGCCCACGACGGCGATGACCGAGAGGCCGTGCCGGGCGAAGGTGTCGATCTCCATGATGGAGAAGCCCGCGGCGCCGTCGCCCCAGATCAGCCACACATCGGCGTCGGGGCGCACGAGCTTGGCGCCCAGGGCGAAGCCCGCCCCGACCCCGAGGGTGCCGAAGACGCCCGGGTCGAGCCAGGACAGGGGGCCGCGGGGGGCCACGGTGTAGGCGGCCGTGGCCACGAAGTCGCCGCCGTCGCCGACGAGCACGCTGTCGTCCGAGAGGTGGCGGTCGATGGCCTTCGTGACCTGGAGGGGGTTGCAGAAGGCCGTCTCGTGGCCGGCCATCTCGGCGATCTCTTCCTCGCGGGCGGCGTCGCGCTCGTCGAGCTCACGCAGCCAGTCGGGGGCCGGGCTGGTGGCGCCGAGGGCGGCGGCGAGCTGGACGAGGAAGGTGTGGGGGTCGGCCTGGACGGCGTGGTCGGGGCGGCGGTTCTTGTGGAGGTCTTCCCGGGAGAGGTTGACCCCGATGACCTTGGCCCGGCTGACGTGCGAGCCGTAGTCGAGGCGGAAGTCGGCGGGCACACCGGCGAGGATGCAGACGTCGCAGCCCTTGAGCGCCTTGCGCCGCTTGTGGCGCTTCTGGAGGGGGTGGCCCTTGCCCAGCAGCCCCCGGGCCATGCCCGAGAGGTAGACGGGGATGCCCAGGGTCTCGACGGCCTGGACGAGCTCGGCGACCCGGTCGGCCCGCAGCATGGTCTGGCTGCCGAGCACCATCAGCGGCCGCTTGGCGCCCTTGAGCATCTTGGCGGCCTTGCGCACGTCGGCGCCCGCGGGCTTCCGGGGCAGGGCCTTGGCGGGCACGGTGAAGGCCGGCGAGGCGGACAGGGCGAAGAGCTGGGCGAGGTGGCCGCGGATGTAGGCGGACTGGACGTGCTCCATCGGGGTCTTGTCGGCCTTGTCGGTGGACTTGGCGTACCACTCGCGCACGGTCTTCTCGTCGTAGAGCAGGTCGACGGCGAGCTCGACGAAGACAGGCCCCGGCACGCCCTTCTGGGCCATCTCGAAGGCCTTCTCCAGCGCCGGCACGACATCGCGCAGGCGGTCAGGACGGGCGGCCCACTTCACGTGGGGGCGGATGAGGGCCATCTGGTCGATGTCTTGGAGGGAGCCGCGGCCCCGCAGCATCGTGGCGGTCGCGCCGCCGATGAGCACCAGCGGCGACTGGGCGAGCTGGGCGTTCTTGATGGCGGTGATCGTGTTGGTCACCCCCGGGCCGGCGGTGACGGCCGCGACGCCGGGCACCCCCGTGAGCCGGGCCACCGCGTCGGCGGCGAAGACGGCGTTGACCTCGTGGCGCACGTCGATGATGCGCACGCCGGCCCGCTTGGCCTCGACCAGGATGGGCGAGATGTGGCCGCCCACCAGCGTGAAGAGGAACTCGACCCCATGGGCCCGCAGGACCTCTGCCACCCGCTTTCCACCGTTCATGCGACCACTCCGCTCGTGGGGGACCCGCCGGGAGAACGGCGACCAGAATGAATGGCCATTCAGTGCGGGGCTGCCAGCGGAGTAGCGGGCCCGGACGAGCATGACAAGGATCCGCCGGCGACATGGAGCACGGAGGTGCTGCCGGCAGCCGGGCCGCCCCCGGACGCCCCGCCGGGAAGTCGGGGTGCGGCCGCGCCCGGGACGATAGGGGCCGGCTCCCCCACCGCCCCGAGGCACCCATGCGTCGCGTCCTGACCGCCACCGGCATCGAGAAGGCCTACGGCGACCGCTCGATCCTGCGCGGTGCCGACCTCACGGCCGACGAGGGCGAGCGGGTGGGCCTGGTCGGCATCAACGGCTCGGGCAAGTCGACCCTGCTGCGGCTGCTGGTGGGCGAGGAGGGGGTCGACCACGGCAAGGTCGACATCCACGGCAGCATCGGCTGGCTCGGCCAGAACCCCGAGCTGCCCGGCGAGACCGTCGGCGATGCCCTCGACGCCGCCATCGCCTGGCACCGCCAGCTCGTGGACGACTTCGAGCGGGCCTCGGCGGCCCACGACGTGGCGACGGCCGCCCGGCTCCAGAACCGGCTCGACCAGGTGGGCTGGAAGCAGGGCCACAAGGTGGCGGCCATGGCCGACAAGCTCGGGGTGGTCGACCGCAGCGCCCCCATCGCGCGCCTCAGCGGCGGCGAGCGGCGGCGGCTGGCCCTGGCCCGGGCCCTGCTCGGCGCCCCCGAGCTGCTCATCCTCGACGAGCCCACGAACCACCTCGACGCCGACACCATCGAGTGGCTGGAGTCGTGGCTCCAGGGCTACCGGGGCGCCCTCGTGCTCGTCACCCACGACCGCTACCTGCTCGAGGCCGTGGCCACCCGCATCGTCGAGGTCGAGCGCGGCGTCACCGTCTCCTACCCGGGCAGCTACGCCGACTACCTGATCGCCCGGGCCGAGCGCCAGGCCCGCCAGGCCGCCGACCAGCAGCGCCACCTCGCCCTGCTCGCCCGCGAGGCCGCCTGGGCCAGCCGCTCCCCCGCCGCCCGCACCACCAAGCAGCGGGCCCGCCTCAAGCGCCTCGACGACCTGCGCGACCGCGAGATCGTGCGCACGGGCAAGGCCCTCGAGCTCGACCTCCACTCCGGGGCCCGCAAGGGCGGCCCGCTGCTGGAGCTGCACGGGGTGCGCCACGGCTACGGCGACCGCACCCTGCTCGACGGGCTCGGCCTCGTGCTCCAGGCCGGCGACCGGGTGGGCATCATGGGCCCCAACGGCGCGGGCAAGTCGACCCTGCTGTCGATCATCTCGGGCAGCCTCACGCCCGACCAGGGCGACCGCCACGTCGCGAGCCGGCTCAACCTGGCCATCATGGACCAGCACCGCACGGGCATGGATCCCGACGCGCTGGTCTTCGACGTGGCCGGCGACGGCAACGACCACGTCTTCGTGGGCGACAGCCCCGTGCACGTGGCCAGCTTCCTCGAGCGCTTCCAGTTCACCCGCGAGAGCCACACCCAGCGGGTGGGCACCCTCTCGGGCGGAGAGCGGGCCCGGCTGCTGCTGGCCCGGCTCATCCTCCACGGCGCGAACCTGCTGCTGCTCGACGAGCCCACCAACGACCTCGACCTCTTCACCCTGCGGGTGCTCGAAGAGGCCCTGGTCGAGTTCGACGGCGCCCTGGTGGTCATCACCCACGACCGCGCCTTCCTCGACCGGGTCTGCAATGCCGTGCTGAGCTTCGAGCCCGACGGCCGCATCGTGCGCTACGCCGACCGCAGCCAGGCCCGGGCCGCCCTCGCCGCCCAGCGCGCCGCGGCCGCCGCCGAGGCCGAAGAAGCGGCCGCACCGGCGCGCGCACCGGCCCCCGCCGCCCCGGCGCCGGCCCCCCCGCGGGGCGGCATGGGCAAGCGGCTCTCGTCCCGCGAGAAGCGCGAGCTGGCCGAGCTGCCCGCCAAGATCGAGGCAGAGGAGGAGCGCCTCGAGGCCCTCAACGCGCGCCTCGCCGACCCGCGCACCTACCGCGAGCTCGATCGCGAGGCCCTCGCCGCCCTCACCGAAGAGGCCACGGCCATGGGGCCCGCCATCGAGGCCCTTTACGAGCGCTGGACGGCCCTCGAGGCCCGGAGCTGACCGACGAGAACGCTGCAATCATCAGCATTCTCGCACCGACCCGCGCCCACCGAAAGGGCCCTGTCAGGCGGCCGTCCCTCGGCCCGCGTGGGGCAAGGTGCCGGCGGGACACGCCGGCCCGCCCACCGGAGCCGCCCATGCCCGCCCCCCGCAGCGCCCACGCCCACGCCCTCCAGCTCATGGTCGCGCGCCACGGCCGCCGCCCGGCCCAGACCGCGCCCACCAAGGCGGCCCCCCCGGCGCGCCCGGCCCCCGCCCGCTGAGCGGCACCGGGGCGCTCAGCGGGCCGCGCAGAGGTCCACCCCGAGGGCGCCGAGGCGCTGGCGCAGCTCGGCGCCGACCGGCCGCCGGGGCAGCGGCGCGACCACCCGGGCCCCCAGGCTGCGGCCGAGGTGGGCGAGCTGGGCCACGGCGCCTCCCAGATCGGCCGGGCAGGCCTCCGCCCGGAGCACCCGGTCGTCGAGGCGCACGAGGGTCGGCGCCAAGGTGACGAGCAGCTCGACCGGGGTGCGGCCCCGGCCGAGGCGCCCCACGCCGACCTCGACCCCGCCCGCCCGCAGCGCCGCCACCGGCGCCCCGAGGGCCGCGGGCCGGGGCACCGGTCCCCAGACCACCGCGGTGAAGCGGTGCTGGGGCAGGCGCCGGGCCGCGTCGAGCAGCGCCCCCCGGGCAGCGGTGGTCTCGAGGGTGCCGCCCAGCAGCGGCAAGAGCACGACGCCCCCCCGGGGCAGCATGCGCGCCGCCGCGAGGCGGGCCCGCAGCAGCCGCAGGTCGAGGGCATCCACTGCGCCCTCGGCCCGGGCCTGGGCCAGCTGGATCGACAGGGGCAGGGCCCCCGCCCGGCCGTGCAGCTCCCAGCCCTCGACCCGCCCCGTGTCGGTCGCGATGAGGGCCCGGCGCTGGACCGAGATCGCGGCGTCGTCCGCCCCCTCGGGGGCGACACAGCTCCCGGGGCAGATGCAGCCCCGGCCGGCGCCCTTGGCCTGGTGCAGCGCCGCCGTGGCCGCCGGCAGCACCGCACCGAGGCTGCGGCGGTCGGGCGGCAGGGGCACGAGGCCGCCGCTCATGCCCAGGGGACCGAGCTCCTCGGCGCCCTCGACCGCCTGCATGGCCGCCAGGGCCCCGGCGCGGAGGCGCTGGCCGACCGCCTGGGCCGCCACCTCGTCGGGCGCGGGAAAGACGACCAGCACCTCGTCGCCGCCGATGCGCGCCGCCAGCTCGCGCCGGTGCAGGGCCCCGAGCAGCCCCTGGCCCATCGCCGCGAGCAGGGCATCGCCCGCGTGGTGGCCCCGCCGCTCGTTGACCTGCTTGAAGTGGTCGAGGTCGAGCAGCAGGGCCCACCACGGGCCCCGGCGCTCCAGGGCGAGGGCGCCGGCGAGGCCCCGGCGGTTCCACAGGCCCGTCAGCGGGTCGCGGCAGGCCTGCTGGTGGGCGCTGCGCAGGGCGCGCTCGAGGGCCCGGCGGCGCTGGTGGCGGGCGAGGGCGTGGAGCAGGGCGCGGCACAGCGCCGCCGGCTGGAGCCCCGACTTGTCGAGAACATCCTCCACTCCCCTGTTCATGAGGTCGACCGACCCGGCCAGGGAGACCGACTGGAGCACGATCAGGGCCGGCGGCGCGCGCTGGCCGAGCCAGCCCTCCACCAGCGCCGGTCCCCCGTCCAGCGCCAGGTCCACCACGACGGCGTCGGCAGTGGCGGCGGTGTCGACCACGAGGGCCGGCGCCTTCTCGACGATGCACCCGGCCAGGGACCGGCGCCAGCCGGCGCTGGCGTCGACCACCAGCACCCGGCGCGGCCGATCCGGGCCGCCCTCAGTCACGGCGCCGCCAGAGCCCGAGCACGGTCACCCAGACCGCCCCCAGCCCGCCGAGTCCGCCGAGACCCCCCGTCTGGCAGGCCCCGCCCTTGAGCGCGTCCCGTGGGCCACCGAGGTCCCCCGGTGCGAGGCCGTCGGGCTGGGCCTCCGGGTCGGTGCCGTCGCTGCCCGTGCCCGCGCCGTCGTCGCCCGTGTCGTCCGGATCCGTGCCGTCCGGATCCGTGCCGGGATCCGTGTCGACCCGGTCATCGCTCGGGTCGAGGGGATCCGTGCCGTCGGCCAGCTCGGCCCCGTCGCCCACACCGCCCCCGTCCGTGTCGACGAGCAGCGGGTCGGTGCCGTGGGTGTGGACCTCGGCGCCGTCGAGCAGCCCGTCGTCGTCCGTGTCGAGGTCGAGGGGATCCGTGCGCCAGGAGAGCACCTCCTCGCCGTCCGAGAGGCCGTCGTCGTCGGTGTCGACCCGGAGCGGATCCGAGCCCACGGTGTCGACCTCCTCGCCGTCGTCGAGGCCGTCGCCGTCGGTGTCGGCCCGGAGCGGGTCGGTGCCCAGCGCGAGCTCCTCGGCGTCGTCGAGGCTGTCGCCGTCGGTGTCGGCCAGCAGGGCGTCCGTGCCCGTCTCGCGCACCTCCTCGCCGTCCGAGAGCCCGTCGCCGTCCGTGTCGGCGAGGTCGGGATCCGTGCCCAGCACGAGGGCCTCCTCGCGGTCGCTGAGGCCGTCGCCGTCCGCGTCGGCCGTGTCGACCAGGTCGTCCGCCGGATCGAGGGGATCCGTGCCGTCCAGCAGCAGCTCGAGGCCGTCGCCGGCGCCGCCGCCGTCCGTGTCGGCGTCCCGGGGGTCGGTGCCGTGGACGTCCACCTCGTCGCCGTCGCTGAGACCGTCGCCGTCGCTGTCGCTGTCGAGGGGATCCGTCCCGAAGGTGAGCACCTCCTCGCCGTCCGAGAGGCCGTCGCCGTCGGTGTCGGCGAGGGCGGGGTCGGTGCCGAGACCGTCCTCGTCGGCGTCGAAGAGTCCGTCGCCGTCGCTGTCGGTCACGGCCGACTCGTCGAGGCCGTCACAGTCGTTGTCGAGGCCGTCCGCGAGCTCGATGGCGCCCGGGTAGACCGTGGGGTCGCCGTCGTCGCAGTCCCCGCCGCCGTGGGCGTCCGAGCGCCAGCCGTCGGCGTCCCGGTCGTAGTCGCTGGCCCCGTCGCAGTCCTGGTCGACGCCGTCGTACCAGACCTCGGTGGCCGCGGTGTTGACCGTGGCGTCTTGATCGTCGCAGTCGAGGCCGCCGAAGGCCGCGTCGTCCTCGCCGTCGAGGTCCTGGTCGTAGTCGCTGTCGTCGCCGCAGTCCTGGTCGATGCCGTCGTACCAGACCTCGGGCCGGCCCGTGTTGATGAGCGGGTCGGTGTCGTCGCAGTCGCCCCCACCGTGGGCCTCGGCGTCGCCGCCGTCGCGGTCCTGGTCGTAGTCGCTCCAGCCGTCGCAGTCCTGGTCGACGCCGTCGTACCAGACCTCGGTGGCACTCGGGTTGACCGCGGGATCCGACTCGTCGCAGTCGTCGCCGCCGTGGCTGGCGCTGGTGTGGCCGTCGGCATCGGCGTCGTTGTCGTTGTCGCCGCGACAGTCCTGGTCGACGCCGTCGTACCAGGTCTCGGTGGCCCCCGGCGAGACGGCGGCGTCGGTGTCGTCGCAGTCGGTGCCCCCGGCGGTGGCCGCGTCCCAGCCGTCGCCATCGGCGTCGTCGTCGCTGGCCCCGTCGCAGTCCTGGTCGACGCCGTCGTACCAGACCTCGGTGGCCGCGGGGTTCACGGTGGCGTCGGTGTCGTCGCAGTCCGCGCCGCCGTGGCCGAGGGCGTCGTGGCCGTCGGCATCGGCGTCGTAGTCATTGTCGCCGCCGCAGTCCTGGTCGATGCCGTCGTACCAGGTCTCGGTGGCCAGCGACGAGATGCTCGCGTCGTCGTCGTCGCAGTCGCCGCCGCCCGTGAGCAGCACGCTGTCGTCGCCGTCGCTGTCCCAGTCCCGGCCGTGCTCGACCTGGGCCACGAGCTGGGCCGAGATGGCATCGGCCGTGAACAGGCCGGTCTCGCCCGTGCCCGTCACCGAGAGGGTGAGGGTGTGGGTGCCGGCGGCCATGATCTGATCGGTGAGGCCCGCGGGGCTGAGGGTGGTGTCGATGTGCCAGTCGGTGGTGCTCTCGCCGCCGCTCGACAGGCCCGGGGCGACGCTCCAGATGTTGGTGCCGTCGAGGCGCAGATCGGCCGTGTCGACGGTGACCGTGCAGGCGCCGTGGCGCCCGCGCAGCTGGACGGCGAGGTTCCGCAGGTCGACCACGCTCTCCTGGGCCAGCGTGAAGTCGACGGAGGTGGTCACCGAGAGGCTCTGGGCGCCACTGCAGCCCAGGCCGGTGGCCTCGTCGGTGGCGGTGCCGGAGTCGAGGTTGCTGGTGGTGGTGGCCGCACCGGCGGGAAGAACCATGAGCAGGGCAAAGAGGGACATAGTCTACTCCACGTCGGAGGGGGCGGCGTCGCTGCGGCGGACGATGCGGAACTCGACCCGGCGGTTGGCCGCCCGGGCGCTGTCGCTGCTGTCGCGGATGAGGGGCTGGCTCTCGCCGAAGCCCACCGCCCGCAGCCGCGCGGCGTCGATGCCGCTCGAGACGAGGAAGTCCTGGACGGCGGTGGCCCGGGCCAGCGACAGCGAGAGGTTGGCGCGCTCGTCGCCCACCTCGTCGGTGTGGCCCTGGATGGCGATGCGCTCGAGCTCGGGGTGGCGCAGCAGCACGGCCGTGAGCTCGGAGAGCAGCGGGAAGCTGGCCCGCTCGATGGTGGCCGAGCCCGTCTCGAAGAAGATGCGGTCGGTGAGCACGACCCGGTCCTGCTCCACCCGCACCCGGCCGGTGGTGAGCATGGTGTCGAGGATGACCTCGCCGCCCGACTCGACGGTCAGCGCGCGCTCGAGGGGCACGAAGCCCTTGGCCCGGATGGTGAGCGCATAGGCCCCCGGCGGCACGTCCCGGGCCAGCTCGCCCTCGACGATCTGCCAGTCGCGCACCCCCTCGGGACCCTCCAGCTTGAGGCGGGCGTCGAGGGCGTTGCCGGCCGGGTCGGTCACCTTGATGGTGAGCAGCCCGTCGCGCACGGCGGCGGGAGCCGGGCCCGCGACAGGGGCGGGGGCCGGCGCCCCGATGCGGCGACCGACGGCGACCACGGCCCGCCAGGGCGGCGTGCCCACCCCCGACATCACCCCGGCGCCGGCCGACATGCGCACCCGCCAGTCGCTCTGCTGGGGGCGCAGCTGGAGACCGGCGATGAGCTCACCGGCGGCCGCGTCGACCGCCACGGGCCCCGAGCCGTCGGGCAGGGCCGTCTGGGCGTCGAGCTCGAGGCTGGCGATGGCCACCGGGCCCATGGCGACGCGCAGCCCGGCCCGGTGGAGCAGCGCGGGCCCGAGCACGGGCAGGGCGTCACCCCGGGCGGCCGTGCCCGAGCGCACCCCGGCCTGGGCCACGAGGGTCACCGGGCCGAGGGCCTGGCTGGCGAGCAGGGTGAGCTCGGCCCGGGGGCCCGCGGCGCCGAGGTTGCGCTCGACATCGCCCGTGGGCAGCTCGAGGCCGCCCCGCAGCGACAGGCCCGTCTGGGCGGCCCGGGCCCGGGTGAGGCGCAGGCCCCCGTCGAGGCGCAGGTCGCCGAGGCCGAGGCCGCTGCCTTCGTCGCCGCCGCCCGCGTAGAGCGGCAGCCAGCCCGCCGCCTGCCACCGGGCGCCCCCCCAGGAGCCGCCCAGCCAGCTCAGGGCCTGGGTGCCGACCACGACGGTCTCGGCCCCGGTCACGGGATCCTGGCGGACGAGGGAGGGCCCCGCCCCGCCGGCCACGAGGTCGACGCCGCCGCCGGTCTCGCCCGGCAGCACCGGGAGCACGGCGCTGGGGGAGGCACCGGTGGCGGGACGGTGGCGGGGCGCGGCGGCCCCGTCGAGGTCTTGGGCGTGGGCGGCGAGCCCGGGCAGCAGGCCCAGGCCCATCCAGATGCGGTGGCAACGCACGAGCGGCTCCCTGGTGGCGAAGGCGGCCAGGGGGGTGGGGCCCGGGCCGCTGCTTCAACCTACGCAAGGGCGGTGCTGCGCTTCTTTCGCTGCCCTGTCGGAGGGGGGGACGGCCGAGAGCGGACGGAGAGACGGCCGTCTGCGCCCCAGGCCTCCGTCCCGGCGGCCCCGGGGGCCCCCTCCGCTCAGCCGCCGATCACCACCGTGCCGGCGTGCCGGTCGGGCAGCCCCGGCGCGGGATCCGTCCGGGTCTCGTCGAGGAAGCCGCGGATCAGGTTCGCGGCCACCGTGGCCCGGTACCAGGCGCTGCCCCGGTGGTCGTCGATGGGCTGGAAGTCCTTGCGAAGGGCATCGCAGGCCGCCTCCACCGCCGCGGGCCCCCAGGTGCGGTTGCGCAGGGCCGCCTCGGCGTGGACCGCCCGCCGGGGGGTGGCCGCCATGCCGCCGTAGGCCAGCCGGGCGTAGAGCACGGCCCCGTCGGCGTCGGTCGCCACCACCATCGCGGCGGCCACGGCGCTGATGTCGAGCTCGCGCCGCTTCGAGACCTTGTAGGCGGCCTGGCGGGCGCCGGCGGGGGGCCGGGGCACGAAGAGCTCGCGCAGCACCTCGTCGGGGGCCAGGGCCGTCTCTCGGTAGTCGCGGAAGAACTGGTCGAGGGGCAGGCTGCGCTCGCCGCGGGGGCTGCGGAGCCGCAGCTCGGCGTCGAGGGCCAGCAGGGCCGGGGGCAGGTCGCCGATGGGCGAGGCATTGCAGAGGTTGCCGCCCACCGTCGCGCGGTTCTTGATCTGGCGCGAGGCGAAGTAGCGCAGCATGCGCGCCAGCAGCGGGATCCGGCCCGTCGCCCAGCCCTCGAGGCGCGCGAGGCTGACCCCGGCGCCGATGGTCCAGCCCTCGTCGCTCTCGTCGAGGGCGTCCATCTCGGGCAGGGCCCCCAGGTCGACGAGGAGGTCGTAGCTGGCGCCCTTCTTGGTGATCTCGAGGCCCAGGTCCGTGGCCCCCGAGACGAAGCGGGGCGGCGCCTTGGCCGTGGCCAGGGCCGCGAAGAGCCCCTCCCAGTGGGCCGGCCGGAGGAAGCGCCCGTCGGCCGTCTCGAGACGCACCGCTCCGAGCGCCGGGGGCGGGGCGGCCTGGGCCGCAGCGAAGCGGTCGTCGGGGGCCGTGCTGGCCACGGCGTCGAGGGCGGCGAGGATGGGCCGGTAGCCCGTGCAGCGGCAGAGGTTGCCGCAGAGCTGGTCCCGCTTGCGGGCCGCGCAGCCCCCCGGGTCGTCCCCAGCGGCGAGGTCGTCGCGGTAGGTCGCCTCGAAGAGGCTCATGACGAAGCCCGGCGTGCAGTAGCCACACTGCGAGCCGAGGGTGTCGACCATGGCCTGCTGGGCGGGGTGGAGGCGGTCGCCGTCGGCGAGGCCCTCGACGGTGACCACATCCTGGTCGGTCACGCTGGCCAGGGGCAGGATGCAGGAACAGACCGCCCGCCAGCGGCTGCCGGCGGCGTCCGCGTCGGCCGGGGCGCGCAGGGCGACGGTGCAGGCCCCGCAGTCCCCCTCGGCGCAGCCCTCCTTGGTGCCGGTGAGGCCCTGGGCGCGCAGCCAGTCGAGCAGGGTGGTGGTCGGGGTCGCGTCCGGGGCCGTCACCTCGCGGCCGTTCAGCCGGAAGCGCACGGTGGTGGCGGTGCTCATGCGGGGGCTCCGCTTTTGAGAATGGTCGACAGGTCGGTGCTCTCAGCAGCATAGCGCCCGGGACAGAGCGCGCGGGCCCGGGCCCAGGGATCCGCCGCATCCCGCACGGCCGGGAAGGTGAAGGGCAGGGTCAGCTCGGGCACGAACTCGACGGGGGCATCGCTGGTCACGAGCTGGTGGAGCAGGGCCACGGCGACCGGGTACCAGCGCCCCGCCTCGCCCTCCCAGCGCACGTGGATGCGCCGGTCGGGGCGGTCGGCGCCGGCGCGCAGGAAGTCGTGCTCTTCGCGGAGGATCTGCTCGAAGCGCGCCCGGGGCACCCGCCCGTGGTGGACCTCGGCCCAGAGCTCCCAGCGGGAGCGCTCGGTGGTCGCGAGATCGTCCATGATCCGCACGAACACGGGGGTGCCGCTCGCGTCCCGCAGCTGGGCGGGCAGGGCCACACAGCCCACCCCCGACAGCCACCCGGCCAGGTACTGCAGCGCCTGGAAGATGTTGTAGCGCACCTCGTCGGGGTGATCGTTGGGGATCAGCTCAGAGACGGCGATGTCGGCCGCGAGCAGCCCCCGGGCGTAGCGGGGATCGTCCGCCTCGAGGCCGGGCACGTCGTCGCCGTCGACGAAGCGCAGCAGCGGCCCCAGCTCGGCCGGCTCGGGCACGAGGGCGCCGATGAGGGCGTGCAGCGCGGGATCGTCCGGGTCGCGGGCGCGCCGGCGCCAGGCCGCCACCAGGGCGATGCCCACCCGCACGAAGTCGGGGTGGGCGACCCAGAAGCCGTTGAGCCCGCGCTTGAGCTGGGTCACCACGTCACGCACGTAGCCGACCATGCTGATGAGGTAGCTGCGCCGGTCGCCCTCCTCGAAGAGGATGCCGTACATGCCGCCGATGGCCAGCCCGCCGATGGGGGTCATCGCCCCCGCCAGCACGAGGTGGGACTCCTTGATGTGGTTGACCACGATGTCGGGGTCGGCCTTGACGGGAATGCGGTAGTTCGGGTCGTTCTTGAACAGCCGTGCCGTCGAGCCCAGGTAGTCGTGCCACCCGAGCGAGCCCCCGAGGAAGTGGGGACCGAGGGCGGCGGCCATCTCGCGGATCCGGAAGATGGCCCGCGGGTTCTCGAAGACCAGCAGCAGCTTCACCACCGGCAGCACACAGCCCGGATCCCGGGCCTGCACGGCGGCGGCCGTGGCCTCGAGGAGGGTGCGCAGGTAGGCGGCCTCCTCCTCGTTCTCGAGCTTCGGCACGTAGAAGACGAGGGCCTCGGGACGGTGGCGGTTGTGCCAGACGTGGGTGACGAGGTCGAAGAGGTGGAGGGGCAGCGGGTGGCCGTCGAGCAGGTGGTTGCCGTCGGGCAGGGCCAGGCCCGGGATGCGCTTGATGGGCAGGCTGAGGCGCTCGTCGGCGAGGGTGTAGGTCTTGCCGCGGCGCGCATCCTCGAAGCGCAGGCTGCGGTCGTAGCAGCCCATCAGGTTCTCACAGGCCGCCAGGAAGCGGTCCATGATGGGGGTCTGGGAGTCCTCGTCGTCGGCGCCCCACCGGGGCACGATGCCCGAGGCGTCGACCAGCTCGCCGACGATGGCCGGCTCGTCGGCCCGCTTGCGGTGCAGGGCGTTCATGGCGTTGATCGACATGCGCGCCGTGTCGGGGGGCCCGAAGAGGGTGACCTGCTCGCCCTGGAGGAAGGCCGGCACGTCGACCGGGGCGAGCGCGGGCGGCGGACCGGGCCGGGGGCCCACGACGACCCGGCCCTGGGCGTCCGTGCGCCCCACCACGGTGGCGTAGTCGACGTCTTCGATGGAGCGGCCAGCGTTCTCGGCCCGGCAGGCGAGGGTCTCGCGATCGATGAAGGCCCGGTCGACGGCCCGCTGGTCGAGCACCCGGCCCAGCGCCGGCGCCACGGACCGGAACACGGCGACCGCCACCGCGAGGGCGTCGTCGGTCTCGACCGCCGGGAAGCGCGCGCGCAGGCCCGGGGCCACGGCCAGCCCGGGCACGGCCGCCACGGGCTCGGCGACCGCACGCAGGGCCGCCAGCAGGGGGCCGGGCAGGTGGTCACGATAGGCGGCAACATCGATAGACAAGGAATTCTCGGGGTCTGTGGTGGGAGAGCGGGGACCGGCGGGGCACCCTCAGGGCAGGGGCGCACCGGCGTCGATCCACCGGCCGAGCAGGGCGCGTTCGCCCTCGGTCATCTGGGTCACGTTGGCCAGGGGCATGATCTGGGCGGTGACCGCCTGGGCCTTGATGCGCGCGGCGTTGCGCTGGATGGCCTCGGGGGTCTCGAGCGACAGCCCCTTGGGCGGCTCGGTCATGCCCGTCCATGTGGGGGCGGCGGCGTGGCAGGTGGTGCAGCGGCGCGCGACGATGGCCTGGACCTCGGTGAAGTCGGGCACGGCGGCACCGGGCTCGGGGGCCGGGGCCGGGCCGTGGCTGACGAAGGCCAGCGAGACCATGGCCAGGGCCGCCACCGGCAGGATCCACTGGTTGTGGTGGCCGCGGCCCCGCAGGTTGAACCAGTGGCGCACGGCGGCGCCGATGATGCTGATGCCCGCGAGCACGGCCCAGCCCGCGGGGTGGCCGTAGGTGAAAGGGAAGTGGTTGCTGACCATGATGAAGAGCACGGGCAGCGTGAAGTAGTTGTTGTGGAGGGAGCGCAGCGAGCCGGCGGCCCCCTTCGACACGTCGGGCTCGCGGCCGGCGCTCATGGCGTCGACCATGGCCCGCTGGCCCGGGATGATGACGAAGAAGACGTTGAGCGCCATCATCGTGCCCATCATGGCGCCCACGTGGATGTAGGCGGCCCGGGCCGAGAAGACCTGGGACAGCCCGACGGCCACCCCCGTGATGAGCAGGAAGCCCAGGCCCGCCAGCAGCTTGGGCTGGTTGCGCAGCGGCGACTTGCAGAGCAGGTCGTAGACCAGCCAGCCCACGACCAGGGTGCCGACCCCGAGCCCGGCAGCAGCGCCCTCGGAGAGGGTCGAGCCCGGGGGCAGCATCATCACGCCCGCCTGCAGCCAGTAGACGAGCAGCAGCAGGGTGATGCCCGAGATCCAGGTGAGGTAGGCCTCCCACTTGAACCAGTGCAGGGTCTGGGGCAGCGTCGCGGGGGCGCCCTTGTACTTCTTGACCTCGTAGAAGGCGCCGCCGTGCACGGCCCAGAGGCCGCCGGCGAGGCGCCCGGTGGGGTCGGTCACCGGCCGGATGTTGTTGTTGAGCCAGTTGAAGTAGAAGGAGGCGCCGATCCAGGCCGCGCCGACCACGAGGTGGAACCACCGGGCGAGCAGGTGGAGCCAGTCGAGGATCCAGGGAGGGAAGAGGCCAGCGTCGGGCATGCCGGAGGCTCCAGGTGGGGTGCGAGCCCCGCACGATAAGGAGGCCCCCCGGGGGCGGTCAAGCCGCCGGCGCACGAGAGGCCGTGATGCACGTCATCCTCACCACCTGCACCGCCGCCAAGGCGCCCGGGTCGGCCCCGATGCCGGCCGGCCGGCGCTACCGGGGCCCCCCGGGGGCCGCGGCCCGGGCCCGGGGCCCCGCCGCGGGGCGCCCCCGGG
>CAXQUZ010000624.1:0-7097 GCA_964226865.1 Myxococcota bacterium
TACGCGATAGCATGCGGTGACTGGAGTTCAGACGTGTGCTCTTCCGATCTGCCCGCCGAGCAGCTGCTCGTCGAGGTGGAGGACCGCCGGGTCTGGTCGGGCGTGGTCGAGAAGGACTGCGGCACGGCCGGCATGCGCCCCCCCGCGCGGGTGCCGGCGGGCTGCGGGCGGGACGGGGAGGGCACGCTGTGGGGCCGGGAGATCGGAGGTCCACCGTGCCGAGCGCCGGCGCCGGGGGGCCCCGGGGGCACCGGGCCGCGCCTCTGTGGGCTTTCCCGGGCGCGCGAGAGCGGCGCCGCAGCGGTCCACTCCGCCCCAACGGTGACATTCCTTGGGGTGAGGACGGCCACGCGGGTTGCTACGCTTCCGCCGTGCACACTCCTCCCCCCGTGTCCCCCGAGCCACCACCGACCGTGCTGGCCATGGGGCCCTTCGATCTGGTGAAGCCCGTCGGGCGCGGCGCCATGGGCGAGGTCTGGCGCGCCCGCCACCGGGCCCAGGGCGTCGACGTCGCGATCAAGCTGCTCTACGGCAGCACGGCGCGCGACCCCTGGGCGGTCGAGGCCTTCGGCAACGAGGTGCGCGCGGCGGCGGGCATGCGCCACCCGGGCATCGTGACCGTGCTCGACCACGGCCAGGTCCCGGCGGGCTGTGCCGTCGATCGGGACGGCCGCTTCGCGGCGGGCACCCCCTACCTCGTGATGGAGCTGGTGCGGGGCCGGCCGATGAACCGCTTCATCGGGCGCATGCGCTGGGTCCACGTCCGCGACGTGCTGCTCCAGCTGCTCGACGCCCTGGCCCACGCCCACGCCCGGGGCCTCGTCCACCGCGACATCAAGCCCGGCAACGTGCTCCTCCGCCATGCCGACGGCCGCATCCCGACCCCCACGGCCCTGACCGGCCCCCTCATCGCGATGCTCACCGACTTCGGTCTCGCCCAGGCCCTCGACCGCCACAGCCGCGCCGACGCGGTCATCGCGGGCACCCCGGCCTACATGGCCCCCGAGCAGCTCGAGGGCCAGTGGCGGGACCAGGGCCCCTGGACCGACCTCTACTCCGTGGGCTGTCTCGCCTGGTCGATGATCGCCGGCACCCCGCCCTTCGGCAAGGACCAGCCCTTCGAAGAGGCGCTCCACTCCCACCTCCACGAGGCCCCGCCGCCCCTGCGTCCCGCGATGCCCGTGCCCCCGGCCGTCGAGCTCTGGCTCGGGCGCATGCTCGCCAAGGACCGGCGCGACCGCTTCCCCCGGGCGGCCGACGCGGCCTGGGCCCTCGCCCGCCTCAGCAGCAGCAGCGAGCGCACCGGGCGCCCCCTCGCGGCCGGCCCCGCCCCCGCCGACGGGGCGGACGAGGCCCTGCCGGCCCTCCAGGCCCTCGACCTCCAGACCATTCCCGCCCCCCAGCTGCGCGCGATGAAGGAGGCCCTCGACGAGGCCGCCCCCGACGGCGGGGCCGCCCCGGCCGTGGCCGAGCCCGAGTTCGAAGAGGACGACGTCCCCACCGAGCTCACCGAGCGCCCCTCCCGTGCTGTGGTCGTGGCCCGCCAAGACCACCACGACGAGCCCGACGACCACCGCACCCCCTTCCCGGCCCACTGGCGCCGGCCGCGCCCCGCCCCCCGGGTCCAGCGCCTCACCGGTGTGGGCCTGAACCTCTACGGGCTCCGTCCGCCGCCGCTCATCGGCCGGGTTGCCGAGCGCACCGCCCTGTGGGCCGAGCTCCGGGCCGTGCGCGAGACCGGCCGCGGCCGGGTGGTGGTCCTGCGGGGGCCGGCAGGCTGTGGCCGCACCCGCCTCGCCACCTGGCTCTGCGAGCGGGCCGACGAGATCGGCGCTGCCCGGGTGCTCTCCGCCGTCCACGCGCCCGAGCCGGGCCACGAGAGCGGCCTCGTGCCGATGGTCTCCCGCTTCCTGCGCTGCGACGGCCTCGAGGGCGAGGGCCTCGCCGAGCGGGTCGCGGCCCTCTTCCCCGAAGACGACCCCCTCCACGACGACGCCGAGCCCATCCGCGAGCTGCTCGCCTCCCACCGGGCCGCCCGCGACCGGGACGAGCTGCCCGCGGCCCTGCGCACCTACTACGCCCGCGAGCGCTTCTCGCTCATCCGCCGCCTCATCGAGCGCGAGGCCAGCGAGGAGCACGGCCGCTGGAACGCCGTCGTGGTCATCTGGATCGACGACATCCAGCTCGGCCGCGACGCCCTGGGCTTCTGTCGCTTCCTGCTCGACCGCATGGAGGCCGACCCCCTGCCGGTGCTCATGGTCCTCGCCGCCCAGGACGAGGGGCTCGCGACCCACCCCGAAGAGGCCGGACTGCTCGACGAGCTCTGCGACCGCGACGAGGTCCACAGCCTCCACATCGGCCCCCTCGACGAGGCCGAGCACCTCGAGCTGGTGCGGGCGCTGCTCGGCATGGAGAGCGAGCTCGTCGAGCAGGTCGCCGCACGCACAGCAGGCAGCCCCCTCTTCGCCGTCCAGCTCGTCGGCGACTGGGTCCAGCGCGGGCTGCTGGTGGCCGGCGAGGAGGGCTTCCGGCTGCGGGACGGCGCCGAGGTCGAGCTGCCGCCCGACATCGACCGGGTCTGGCGGGCCCGGGTGGACGGGCTGCTCTCCGGGCTGTCGGTGCCCGAGGCCGAGGCCCTCGAGCTGGCGGCGGTGCTGGGCACGGACGTGACCATGGCCGAGTGGCGCAGCGCGGGCGCCGTGGCGGGGCTGCCCGTCGACGGCGGCCTGACCGCCCGCCTGCTCGCCCAGAACCTCGCGTCTCCCCTCGGGGACGGGGGCTTCTCCTTCCGCCACACCATGCTCCGGGACGCCCTCGAGCGCCGGGCCACCGAGGGCGGGCGGGCCCCCGCGCTCCACCAGGCCTGCGCGACCATGCTCGAGCGCCGCTCGGACGACCGGCGGGGCATCGCCGAGCGCCTGGGCCGCCACCTGCTCGGTGCGGGCCAGATCCTGCCGGCCCTCAGCAAGCTGCTCGAGGGGGCCGAAGAACGCCGACGTGGTGGGGATCCTGCGGCCGCACGCCGGCTGCTCGACTACCGCGAGCGCGCCCTCGCCGCCCTCCAGCTTCCCCCCGAGGACGAGCTGTGGGGGCTGGGCTGGCTGGCCCGCCTCGAGGTCGACTTCCAGGATGCCCGGGCCGACGCGGCCGCGGTCGACGCGGGCCTCGGGCGCCTCGAGCGCGCGGTCGCCGACAACGGCTGGCAGCGGGTGGCCCCTGCGACCTCCTTGCTCCGGGGCATGCTGCTGTTGCGGGGCGGCCACTATGACGACGCCGTGCTGGTCTTCGCCCGTGCGGCCACCCTGTCTGAGCTGCGCCGGGACGCCTTCACCGAGGCCCGGGCCCTGGTGGGCTCGAGCACGGCCCTCCTGCGCAAGGGCCAGCGCCACGAGGCCCACAGCGCCCTCGATCAGGCCCTGGCGCTCTTCGACAGCGTCGACTCCCGCCACGGCCGCGCCCAGGTCCAGTGGTGCCAGGCCCGGGTCCACATCCAAGACGGCGACCTCGACGCGGCCCGGGAGCAGATCAGCGCGGCCGAGGAGGGCTTCGCGGCCAACGGCGCCCGGTCGCTCGCGGCGGAGGGTCGGAACGACCGGGGCGACCTCGAGCGCCTCGCGGGCGACCTCGCCGCGGCCGAGGCGCTCTACCGGGACGCCATGGCGCGCATGGAGGCGGTCGGCCATCCCTCGGCGCTGGTGCCCCGGGTCAACCTCGCCCTGCTGCTGGTGCTGCGCGGCGACCACGTCTCGGCCCGGCGCCTCATCGAGAGCCCCCTGCGCGGCGTCGACGCCGAAGACGACCCCATCATCGCCGCCGCCATGCACCTCGTGCTGCTCGCGCCGGTGGCCCACGCGGGCGAGTGGAAGGCCTGGGAGCTCCACCTCGGGGCCGCCTCGGCCATCCTGGCGCGCACCCGCTTCGTCGACGGCGACAACGCCCTGCTCGCCCGCGCGGCTGCCGAAGAAGCCGTCAGGCAGGGTAACCTCGACGCCGCCCGGGCGGCGCTGGGCCTCGCCTGGCAACAGCTCCACGCCCTCGGTCGCCCCGACCAGACCGCCGAGATCGAGGCCCGGGTCCAGCAGCTCGCGCCCGCCTGAGCCGTCAGGGCTGGCGGGCCCGCTTCCAGGCCACCCGGCGCAGGGCCTCCTCGGCCTGCATCGCGACCTGGCCGGAGTCGGCCCGGAGCAGCGTGCGCCAGGTGCGCTCGGCGAGGTCGAGGGCGTCGGTCTCGAGTGCACACTGGCCGAGCAGCTGGCGGCGCCGCTCGTCGAGTGCCGGCGCGGCGATCAGCCCGGGCGGGCCCTGGAGCCAGTCGATGGCCGCCCCACACTCGCCGGCCCCCCGGAGCTGGAGGCCGACGAGGTAGCGGGGCAGCGGATCGGTGGGATCGCGCTCGGCCCACTGCATGGCCAGGTAGAGCATGCCCGCCCGCTTGTGGGGCGCGAGGAAGTAGCTGCGGGCGCCCGCGGCGATGGCCGGGTCGTCGTGGAGGGCCGCGGTCTGCTTGACCAGGAGGCGCCGGGCGGCGTTGCCCCCGGGGGCGCCCGCGAGGCAGCGTCCGTACTCGGCCGCCGCCTCTTCCCGGGCCTCGCGCCGCCAGAGCAGGTCGCCGCGCAGCTCGCGGATCCGCGCCTCCATCGCGGGGGTCGGTGCCCGCCGCCCCTCCCGCGCGAGCAGCCCGTCGACCAGGGCCAGCGCCTCGTCGTGGCGGTCGAGCGCGCCGTAGAGCCGGGCGATCTCGAGGCCCTCGCCGTCCTGGGCGTCGCCCCGCTTGTGGCCGCGGATCTCCTGGCGCAGGGCGAGGGCCCGGGCGGCGTCCCCCCGGCTCTCGGCGTTGCTGGCCTGGCGCCCGAGTTCTGCGAGTGTGCGGGCGCAGGGCCGATCGAAGATGCTGCCGCGGCGGTGCTTGTGGCGCACCCGCTCCGTGTCGTCGGTGGGCACCTCGATCTGGTCGACCCAGGCCTCCCACTCGCCGATGAGCTGGTCGGTGCTGCGTCCGTAGACCGCTTCCCAGTGGCCCCGGCGGTAGACCTCCTTGAAGGCGGCGATGCCGTGGGTGTCGACGAGCCAGCGCACGAAGGAGCCCATCACGGTGTAGGCCTTGCCGCCGGGCTGGGTCCAGAAGCCGTCCGGATCGAAGAGGCGCCGGGCGTCGGGGGCCTTGCCCAAGGCCCGCAGCGCGGCGGCGGTCGTGTGGGGATCCTGGTCGCTCGGCGGCCAGTCCGCGGCCATGGCGATGCCCTCCACGAGCCCGAGGTGCACCAGCACCCCGTCCTGGGTGGCGAGGCGCAGGGGGCCGCCGCCGAAGGGGGCCGTGAAGAGGTGGGCCAGCTCATGCGCGAGGGCCGTGTCGCCCGGACCGTCCCACCGCAGGTGCATCTCGTGGGTCCAGGGGCGGGCCACGAAGGTCCCCCGGGAGCCGAAGAGGCGGTGCTGCACCTGGCGGCTCGGGTAGAGGTAGACGCCGACAGGGCGCCCCTTCCAGGCCACCGGGTCTTCGTCGAAGAAGTCGGCCAGCTCGTCGTAGCGGAACTCCAGGTCGTCCTCGAGCAGGCGCAGCTCGTCGGCCTCCAGGCTCGCCGGGTCGTACCAGACCGTGAAGTGCTCGGTCGTGAGCTCCCCCCCGAGTCGCTCACGGATGTCGTCTGCGTCGAGGTGGACCCCGGCGGCGTCCTGGGCCCACCACAGCGCGGCGGTCGGCACGGCGGCGAAGGCGGCCGCCCGGATCCACGGCGCCGCCTGGGCCGGACGGGCCAGACGCTGCCAGCGGGCCTCCACCACGAGCACGGCGAGCCCCACCGTGGCGAGCAGGGCCGCCCGGTGCCAGAGCAGCGTCGCGGGAATGGTGATCGCCTCGTCATAGATCGAGCCCGCGAACCAGCCGGCGAGCCAGAGGTGGCCCTGGATGGGGGGCTCGAGCACGAGACGCGCGAGAAAGACGGCCAGGTCGAGCCCGCAGAGACCGAGTGCGATCGCTGTCGCCGCCCGCGGTCGGGGCCGCAGTGCGGCGCCCACCACTCCGAGGGTGTGGCCGATGACCACCGACGCCATCGGGATCACCAGCCAGAAGCCGAGGCCGGTGAGCGGATCGCAGTTCCGCACCCGCAGCATGTTGAGGAGCAGCAGGCCGAGCGGCGGCAGCGCCATCGCCAGCCGCGGAACGAGGCGCGCCGCCCAGTCTCGTCCCGGGCTCCGCGACCGCGACGGATCCCAGGGGCCGGGCACCCGCCCGCCGCTGAACTCCCAGGCGCTGATCCAGGCTGCGGTCGTCCCGAGCACCACGCCCATCGCGGCCGAGGACTCATAGCCGAGCAGCGAGAACAGGGGCGTCATGCAGAGGACGGCGGCCGCGAGGGTCACCAGGAGCCAGGCGATGCGGGTGCGGATCAGCATGGGGCCGCCGTATCTCGGCGCCCCGGCAGGGGAGAGCCCCCTGTGGCGGTCAGGTGTCGGTCGGCGGCCGGACCGGGAGGCCGTCGTTGCCGCCGGCCGGGGGCCCGCAAAAAAGTGCCGGGCTGTGGATCCCGACCCTGGCCGGATCCTGCCCGGCGGTGCCTGCCGAGCGCAGCGAAACCCGCTTGCCGCTCTGGGAGGGACCCGGTACATGCAGCGGGTCGCCGGGGGAACCCGCCGACGCCAGCTGGGCGCGCCTCTCTTCGAGGGGCCAGGCAGCGACTCTGGTCGCGCCGACGCCCGCCGGCCGCAAGGAAAAAAAACTCCTTGCACTCTCCCGCTCGGTCGCATAAACCGGCGGGGCTGCTGAACGAGGCAGCAAACACCGAACGCGGCGCCCGCAAGCGCCTCCCGCGATGAGCGGAGGGCAGCGCGCGCAAAACGGCCCCAGGGCTGCGTCGCGTTCACCAAGCCGGCCTACCGGTCCGGTCTTTGAAAATCAGGCAGTAGTTCTCGTCAAGAACCAAATAGAGTTTTCGACGCGCTACACAACACGTTGGATTGCTTTCGGGCAAGTCAACGGTAGCGCATCAGGATCAACCGGTGCATCGTCACCGGAACATCTTCAACTGGAGAGTTTGATCCTGGCTCAGAGCGAACGCTAGCGGCGGGCTTAACACATGCAAGTCGAGCGACCTCTTCGG
>CAXQUZ010000625.1:0-27242 GCA_964226865.1 Myxococcota bacterium
CTCGTTCCCGACCCGACGCTCTTCCGATCTCCGGCAGGGGGGCTGAGCATGGCGGCGGCCACGCTCCGGGAGGCGGCCAAGGGCACCATCCAGCCCTGGACCATCGTCGTGTCGATCCTCGGCCACGTGGGCATCTTCGCGGCCGTCGTCGCCGCCGACCGGCTGCTGGCGCCGAGCGAGCCGGCCCCCCTCTTCCAGGAGTCGGTCCAGGTCGACCTCATCTCTGTGTTGCCCAAGCAGCAGGGCATCATGGTCGACAAGCCCAGCCGCACCCCCGACCCGGTCGAGGGGGTGAAGACGCCCGAGGCCCCGCCGCCGCCCACGCCGCCCAAGCCCGACCAGCTCACGATCAAGGATCCCGAGAAGGAGAAGCCCAAGGGCGAGACCAAGCCGAAGCCCAAGGACCACTCCCGCGACCGGGACGCGCTGCTGCGGGAGGCCATGAAGAAGAAGGCCCTCAAGGACATGTCGGCGCCCATCGGCGACACCGACCAGCACCGCACCTCCCCCGACGGCGTCGACGCGGCCGAGGCCGTGCTCGGGCCCGGTGGCGCGATGAACGACCCCGTCTACGCCGCCTACTACAAGAAGATCCGCCCGCTGGTGCTCGACCAGTGGACCGTGATGGAGGGCGACCGCCGCGCCCACCCGAGCGCCAAGGTCGTGCTCAGCCTCAAGATCGCCGCCGACGGCACCCTGCAAGACCCCAAGGTCCACAAGAGCTCGGGGGTGGCCGCCATCGACAAGGCCGCCGTCATGGCCATCTACAAGCTCCGCAAGCTGCCGCCGCCCCCCGCCAAATTCGCTGCGGGCTGGGCCAAGGGCACCACCTTCACCCTCCACCTCAGCGACAAGTAGGAGCCAGGATGCCCCGCGTCCCCCTCGCGCGCCGCTTTGCCCCGGCCCTCGTGTCTCTCGCCGCCGTCGGCGCCTTCGCCGCCTGGGCCCCCGCCGAGGCCCAGGCCCCCTCGGCCCCGGGCTTCGACTTCACCTACCCGGGCGAGAAGAAGCTGCGCATCGCCATTCCCAAGCCCATCGGCGGCTCGGGCGCGGCCAGCGAATTCTACACCGTGCTCGAGAACGACCTCCGGCTGAGCGGCTGGTTCGAGCTGGTCGACCCGGCCAGCTTCACCGAGCCGGCGGGCACCGGGGTCCGCCCCGGCCAGTTCCGCTACGAGGACTGGCAGCTCATCGGATCGGACGTGGTCGGCAAGACCCTGCTCCAGTCCCGGGCCGGCAACCAGCTCTACGCCGAGGTCTGGACCTACGACGCCAACGGCAGCCGCCGCCTCGGCGCCCGGTCCTTCTCGGGCTCGGGCGACCACGCCCGCATGCTCGCCCACAAGGTGGCCAACGAGATCATCTACCGGGTGACCCTGCGCGACGGCCCCTTCAACACCCGCTTCGCCGTCGCCGGCTCCTTCACGGGCAACAAGGAGATCTACGTCGTCGACTTCGACGGCTACAACCTCCGCCCGGTGACCAAGAACGGCTCGATCAACATCGAGCCCGCCTGGGACCAGAAGGGCGGCCGCATCGCCTTCACCAGCTTCATGCAGGGCGAGGCCGACCTCTACATCGCCAACCTCGCCGACGGGGTGGTCAACCGCATCTCGGGCCGGGCGGGCCTCGACAGCGCCGCCGACTGGCACCCCACCCGCAACCTGCTGGCCGTCACCCTCGCCGTGGGCGGCGACCCCGACATCTTCACCATCGACGCCGCCAGCGGCCGCCAGATCAGCCGCCTCACCAACGCGGCCGGCACCGACACCAGCGCCGTCTTCTCGCCCGACGGCACCCGCATCGCCTTCGTCAGCGACCGCTCCGGCAAGCCCCAGATCTACGTGGCCGACAAGTCCGGGGCGAACCCCCGCCGGGTCACCTTCCAGGGCAACTACAACACCGAGCCCGCCTGGAACCCGGACGGCGACAAGCTCGCCTTTGTCGGCCGCGACGGCAATTTCGACGTGTTCGTCGTCGACGCCGACGGCAGCAACCTGACCCGCCTCACCCAGGGCCAGGGCGACAACGAGGGCCCCACCTGGTCGCCGGACGGCTACTACGTGGGCTTCGCCAGCACCCGCTCGGGCTCCAGCCACATCTGGGCCAGCACCATCAACGGCCGCCACCAGGTCCAGCTCACGAAGGGACGGGGTGGTTACACGAACCCCGACTGGTCGCCCAAGCTGACCTGGTAGCCCCTGCTGGCCGCCCGCTCCGGAGACGCCCCCATGCCCCGCGCCGCCATCGACATCGGCAGCAACACCCTCCTGCTCCTGGTCGTCGACGACGAGGGCAACACCATCCACGACGAGGCGCGGGTGGTGGGCCTGGGCCAGGGCCTCGGCAGCCGCGGCCTCTTCCGGCCCGACCGCATGGACGCCGCCGTCGAGGTGCTCTGCGACTTCGCCGACACGGCCCGGTCGCTCGGGGTGCCGCCCTACGACGTGCGCGCCGTGGCCACCAGCGCCGCCCGCCGGGCCCTCAACGCCCGCACCTTCCTCGAGCGGGTCCAGGCGCGCTCCCAGCTCGGCGTCGAGATCATCACGGGCGAGCGCGAGGCCCAGCTCACCTGGCGGGGCGCCACCGGGGGGCTGCGCATGCCCGACGGCCCCATCGCGGTGGTCGACCTCGGCGGCGGCTCGACCGAGGTGGTCCAGGGCGTCGGGGCCGAGATCCGGGAGCGGGTGTCGCTCGAGCTCGGCAGCGTGCGGCTCACCGAGGCCTTCTTCGGCCCCACCCCCGACCGGGTGCGCCCGGCGGCCCTCGCCCAGCTGCGCGAGGCCGTGGCCGCCGGCATCGCCGACCACAGCTGGGAGCGGCTGCCGCGGGCCATCATCGCCGTCGCCGGCACCGCCACCACCCTCGCCGCCATGGAGCGCGGCCTCACGGTCTGGGATCGCGACCAGGTCCACGGCATGCGCCTCACCCGGGGCGCCCTGCGCCGCCAGATCGACCGGCTGCTCCACAGCGACGCCGCCGAGCGCCGTGTCCTCGCCGCCATCGCGCCGGCCCGTGCCGACTACCTGCTCGCCGGCGCCGTCGTTCTCGACGCCATCTGCGCCAGTGCCATGCGCGACAGCATGGTCGTGAGCGACGGGGGCGTGCGCCACGGCCTGTTGGCCCGCCTTTGATGGCTGTGCCCGCACGGATTCCCCACATCCGTGATAGGGGTGCGGTCGCCGAGTTCGCGCGCCAGAGTGTGGCCCTCCGGCTGCCCCCGCGCCGCGCCGATCTGGAGACCCCATGACGTCCGCCGCCCGCTCCCTCGCCGCGCTGGCTCTGCTCGCCGCCTCCCCCGTGGCCCTCGCGCTCGAAGAGCCGACGGACCTCGCCTCGGGCGAGCTCGACAGCACGGCCCACACGCTGCGCAAGGGCGAGCACCAGATCTTCCTGAACACGTCCTACAAGTACGGCATCATCGACGGCTTCCAGGTCGGCACCAACGTCGCCACCTGGCTGCTGCCTGCGCCGGTCATCAACCCGGACGCGGCCATCGACCAGTCGGCCGAGAAGATCAGCGGCTGGCAGCTCGCCGGCGCTGCCAACATCAACGCCGAGGGCACGGTCTGGGACAACGAGAACATGGCGCTCTCGGTCGGGACCAACGCCCAGTTCTTCTACAAGTTCGGCAACCCCTACGTGGTCTACCTCACCACGACCTACACCTACGGCTCGGCCACCAGCAACCGGCTGAACGTGGGGCTGAGCTACGGCTACCGCTCCGACTCCTTCGACTGGAACTCGAGCGGCGAGGTCGACGACTGGGAGGTCCAGACCTACTCCGAGCTGCCCATCGAGCTCTCCTACGACTGGCAGATCAGCGACACCCAGATGGTGCGCGGCCTGTTCCGCACCGACCCGCTCTCGTTTGGCCGCTCCACGGCCATCGCCACCCAGACGGGCGCCGAGACCGACGAGCAGGCGGGCTGGTTCACCCTCTACGGCGCCTGGTACCGCTCCTGGGCCGTCTACCGCCTGTCGCTGGGCCTCATGATCACCTCGCGCGGCACCGCCGACGCCCGGGTCATCACCGAGCTGCTCGAGGGCTACGAGGGCGCCCCCTCCTACGACCCGCCGAAGGTCCAGCCCCTGCCCTATGTCCGGATGTGGTGGACCTTCTGAGCCCCGCTCTGTCCCGCTGCTGCCGCCCCCGCCCGCCGGGGGCGTCGTCGTTCTCGGCGCCCGCCGCGCGGAGGCCGGGCCCGGCGTCGACCGCGATCAGAGCTCGCCGAGCGAGAGGTGGAGCTGGTAGCTGGGCTCTTCCCGGGCCGAGAGCGGCTCGGGGTTGAAGCCGAGCTCGAGGGCCGCCGGGCCGATGGGGGTGTTCTGGCGGATGCCGAAGCCCACGCTGTAGCGCACGGGCGGGTCGCCCCCCCGCGAGATGGAGGTGGTGCGGATGAGCGGGTCGATGAAGGCGACCTTGCCCACGTCCGAGAAGAGCACCCAGGCCGTGCTGTCCCAGTCCTTGAGGCCGAGCGCCGTCCACGGCACCCGCAGCTCGACGGTGCCCTGGAGCACGGCGTCGCCGCCGGTCGAGACCCACTGGTTGGGGGCGTCGCGCACGGCCATGCCCTCGATGACCGGGTCGACGGCGCCCGGCATGCCCAGCTCGGGTCGGTTCGAGAAGTTGGCCGGGCCGACGCTGTTGAGCCGGAAGCCGCGCATGCTGCCGCCGCCGCCCAGGTAGAAGCGGTCTTCCATCGGCAGGGTCGTGCCCTCCCCCGGCACGTGGCCGGCCCCGGCGCGCGCGAAGAGGTCGAGCACCAGCGGGCCGATGCCGATGAACTGCTCGGCCCGCACGTCGCCCCGGAGGAAGAAGACGCTGTCGTTGAGCCCGTCCATGACCTGGAACTGGGACTGGACGAAGACGCCGCGGGTCGGGTTGAAGGGGTCGTTGCGGTAGTCGAGCAGCACGAGCAGCTCGGGGCCTGCCTGGTAGCGGACCTGGCTGGGCAGGGTGATGTTGTCGAGGTCACAGTTGGCGGCCCCCAGGCTCTCGAACCACGGGTCGCCACAGACCAGGCCGCCCGGGTCGACGCCCTGGAGCTCGCGCAGCTGGACCCGGTAGTCGATGAAGCTGTCGAGGTGGGAGGACCACCGGCTCTTCACGCCGAGCAGGGCGCCCGAGCGCTGCATGCGGAAGATGGGCTCCTGGGCCTGCTCCCGGAGCAGCAGCTCGAGCACGAGCTGGTGGCCGCGGCCGGGCACGTAGGGGGCCGTGTAGCGGGTCGCGAGCTGCCAGACCGGGGTGCCGCTGTCGATGCGCCACTCGTCGCCGAGCCAGGCGTAGCCGACCTGGCCGAGCAGCGAAACGCTGTGGCCGATGCCGCCGAGGTTGCGGTGGGCGGCCCGGCCCGTCGCGAGCACCCCCTGGTCGGACGAGATGCGGCCGCCGGTCTCGAGCAGGATGTTCGGACGCTCCTCGAGGGTGATGAGCAGGTCGCGGGAGCGGTCGTCGTCGCCCACCAGCTCGGGCGAGACCAGCCGGAAGAGGTCGAGGGCGTAGAGGTCGGAGCGGACCTGGGCGAGGCTCTCGGGGGTGAGCGGCTCGCCCACCTCGACCTGGAGCTCGCGGGTGATGACCCGGCGGCGGGTGCGGCGGTTGCCCCGGACGACCACGCTGCGCAGCCGCACCACCGGCCCGGGGGTGACCGTCAGCACGGCGTTCGCGGCGTTGAGGGACCGGTCGACGGTGGTGTCGACCCGGGCATCGGCGCTGAGGTGGCCCCGGGCCTGGTAGGCGCGGGCCACGTCCCGGGCGAGCTGGTCGAGCCGCGCCCGGGAGTAGGCGCTGCCGACGAGGGCCGGGTCGAGGGCCGCGATGAGCTCGTCTTCGAGGCCCATGCCGCCGACGGTGTCGAGGGCCGTCAGCGTCGTGCGGGCACCCTCGTCGACGTGGACCTTGAGGGCGACCCGCACCCCGCGGCGGCGCGACAGCAGCCACGGCAGCAGCACCGGCTTGCGCACCACCACGCTCTCGACCGAGAGCTTGGCGTCGAGGAAGCCCTGGCCCCGGTAGACCGCGGCCGCCCCGTCCAGGCCCCGCTGGACCCCGAGCTCGGAGTAGCGCCCGTCGCCCAGCACGTCCGGGTCGGCCTCGCGCATGGCGCCGGCGACAAAGGAGGGGGCCAGGGCCTCAGAGCCCGTGACCGCGAGCTGGAAGCGGCCGAGGCGGTGGCGGGGGCCGGGGTCCACCGCGAGGTCGAGCCGCTGGCCACCGGGCACGGGCACCAGCTCCATCCAGGTCTCGACCGCGGCAAAGCCCCGCTCGGTGTAGTGCTCTTCGAGGCGGCGCCGGGCCTCCGCGAGGGCGTCGTCGTCGAGACGCTCGCCCCCGAAGAAGCCCAGCGCGCCGAGCAGCTCAGGCTCGCCCCGGAAGGTGCGGCGGCGCCAGCGGGCATCGCTGCGGGTGATGCGGCCGGGCAGCAGGCGCTTGCGGAAGGTGCGCCGGTCGCGGTCGAGGGCGACGGTGAGCCGGGGGCCCGACTCGACCGTGATGGTGCGCGGCTCGGGATCGCCGGGCGCGGCACCGGCCACGGCGGCGTAGCGGATGCGGGTCTGGAGCCAGCCGCGCTTGATGAGCTTGTCGCGCAGCTCGCGCATGGCGAGGTCGAAGGCCTCCGGACGCACCCGCCGCCCCTCGGCGACCCCCTCCCGGCGGAGCCAGCGGCGGGCCTGGCGGGCCGTGATGGGACAGCGCCGGGTGCCGTCGGTGCAGTCCGGGCCGATGACCTCGCTGACGATGGAGAGCTCGCCATAGGTGCGGGCGGGACCGGCGTCGAGGCTCACGACAAGATCGCTCTGGCGGGCCTTCTTGCGAACCGTGCGGATCTGGACCTTGGCGTCCGGCCAGCCCTCGGCGGCGAGTCCGGCCTCGACCCGTGCCCGCATCTCGGCGATGTCTTGGGCCCCGAAGAGGGCCTCGTCCCGGTGCACCCCCAGCGACCGGCGGGCCGCCCGGCGGGCCTTGCCCTTGGTGCCCTCCCACTGGACCCGGCGCACCCGGTCCGGCGGCCGCACCCGGTAGATGACCCGCACGGGCACGGCCCCGGGGTCTTCCTCGTCCATGCTGATCCAGGGCTCGACCACGGCCTCGACCGCCGCGAACTCGCCCGCCCGGTAGAGCAGACTGATGTCTTGGCGCAGCTCGCCCGGGCTCAGGGGGGTGCCCTGGCGCACCCGCAGCAGGGGCTCGAGGTTCTCGTCGGGCAGGCCCCCCTCGCTGGCCTCGAGGCTCACCTGGACCACCGGCTGGCCCACGTACCAGAGCGGATCGGCCGGCGCCGCACGGGCGCCCCCGAGCAGCAGCCCCAGCACATGGACGAGCAGCCCCGTCATCGGCCCGCCCCCGCCATCAGTCGAACTCCGTCCGGACCTTCAGCTCGAGGCCGTAGGCCCCGCCGATGTCGAGCCGGCGGCCCACCTGGTCCCGCGCCCAGTAGGTGCGCAGGTAGAACAGGCGGGCGAGCCGCTTCTCGAAGCCGATGTAGGTGTCGACGGCGCGGGAGAGGTTCTGCTCGAAGATGAGGGTGCCCCAGTCGAGGTCTTTTTCGACGAGAAGGCGCAGCTCGCTGGAGACGGTGCCCGAGCCCCGCTCGCTGACGCCAGAGACGAGGTCGATGCGCTCGGGGCGCACGAACTCGAGGCCGTAGACGCCGCTGCCCACCCGCTCGACGATGCCGAGCTTGCTGGCCAGCAGGTCGCCGCCCTCGACGGCGAGGGCACCGGCCGCACCGCCGTAGCGGGCCATCTCTTCTGTGGTCAAGCCGAAGAGCAGGAGGCTGTTGATGTCGGCCTGGGGGAGCACCGGATCCGAGCGCGTCTCGGTGCGCCAGTCGGAGTAGGGGCCGAGCACCCGGTAGTCGATGACGTAGTCGTTCTCGCGGGTCTCGACGTCGGTCTGGAGCACGAAGTCGAGCTCGGGATCGAAGGCATAGGGCTCGACGAAGCGCATCTCGGCCCGCTTGATCTCGAACTCGCGCTCCTTGAGCAGCACCCGGCCCCCCGGCTCGGCGACGATGGTGCCGGTGAGTCCCGGGCGCGCCGTGTCGCCGACGACGCGCAGATCCGTGGAGGCCACGAGGTCGCCGACGTTGTTGCGGACGCGCACGGCCTTGTCGCCCATGACCCGCAGGTCGAGATCGAAGAGGTCGGAGGTGGACTCCTCGGCGGCCCCGACGAGGTGGTCGCCGCTGAACTCGAGCACCCAGTCCTCCCAGTCGATGCGCTCGGCAAAGACGAGGTCTTGGATGTCGATGCGGCCGCCGAGCAGCAGCTCGTCGCTGGGCCCGTCGAAGGTGAGCTGGGCGTCGCCCTGGATGGGCGGGAGGAAGTCGAGGTAGCGCACCCGCGCGCCCTCGACGTCGGCGGCGAGGCCGAAGCGGGTCGGCCGCCAGCGGTGGGCCTCGATGCCGCCCCGCAGGTCCCAGGTGCCGCCGCCCAGCCGCCCCTTGACGTTGGAGAAGGCGTAGCCGTCCGGCCGGGCCGTGAGCTGGCCCGAGACCGACTCGAAGGCCGCGGAGAACCAGTCGCCCTTGAAGGAGGCGTTGTCGAGGGCGATCTCGATGACAGGCACCGGTCGGCCGTCCTCGATGCGCACCTCGGCGTCGACCTGGGCGATGCCGGTGGCGCGCTCCATGCCCGGCACCACCGCCCGCAGCAGGTCGAGGGCCACGGCGGCCTGGCCGTCGACGTCCACCTCGTTGTCGCGGGGGGAGAAGGTGCCCGAGAGGGCCACCCGGGTGTCGCCGCCCTCGATGTTGACATCGTCGAGGATCAGCGTGTCGTCGACATAGCGCACCCGCCAGGGCCGCGGCGCCTGGAGCAGGTGGGCGCCCCAGCCGAGCTCGACCGTCGACAGGCGGCTGTCGAGCTGGGGGCTCTCGCCGACCACCCCGCGCAGATCGACCCGGCCGTCGAAGCGGGCGTGGTAGGGCTGGCCGTCGGCGGCCAGGGGCAGCACCGGGTCGAACTCGAGGGCGTTCATGCTCGCCCGCAGCGACCAGGCGCCGTCGCCCGCCATCGAGAGCTGGCCCGCGACCCCGAGGGCCGGCCCGTAGAGGGGCCCCTCGAACATCAGCTGGTCGCCCACCGTGTCGAAGTAGAGGGTCGACGGCGCGAGCTTGCGGCCCTTCCACCGGGCGTCCCGCAGGGCCACCCGACCCGAGGGGGCCGGCGCCTCGAGGGTGCCGCCGATGTGGGCGCTCATGGCGATGGCCCCCGACATGGGCAGGCGGGCCTTGGCGAGCAGCCGCGAGGTGTCGACCCGCAGCCCCGAGCTGTGGACGTCGATGTTCAGCCGCCGGTTGAGGCCGATCTGGCCGCGCGCGAGAATGCCGGCCTGGTCACCATCCCGGGCGATGCTCAGCCGGTCGATGAAGAGGAAGCCCCCCTGCATGGCGCCGTCGAAGCGGCCCCGCTCGAAGGGCTCGCCGAAGAGGTCGATGTCTTCGAGGGTGGCCCGGATGGGGCCGTCCATCTTGTTCCAGGGCCCCGAGAGGCGCGCGCTGGCCCGCACCCCGGCGTCGAGGCCCGGCACCTCGAGGGCCACGTCGATGAGATCCGAGAGGCGCCCGCCGGGCACCCAGGCCGACAGCTCGAGGTGCTGGGGGCTGGTGCCGAAGTCGATGCCGACCTCGCCCCGCCAGTCGGTGGCGCCCTTGCGGGCCTGGAAGTTGGTGATGTTGACGTGGCGGAGGTCGGGCGAGGCCACGTCGGCCCGCACGTGGTCGGCGAGGGCGAAGCCCTGGAGCGAGAAGCCGTCGCCCTCGAGGAAGCCGTCGACGGTGAGCTGGCCCGCCGGCCCCGCCACCCGGATGTTGCCCTCCATGCGCCCGGCCAGCTCGACCCCGCCGAGCGGCGCGATCTCTTCGAAGTAGAGGCGGTGGAAGGTGCCGCGGATGTCGAAGCGCGGATCGGGCCCGAGGGCCAGCAGCGCCGTCGCCGTGGCCGTCGAGGTGGGGGTCCACAGCCGGTCGGCGCGGATCCGCACGTCGCGGTTCTCGATGTCGATCTGGCCCGCGAGCTGGAGGCGCGGAAAGTAGAGGATGCGGCTTGCCCCGGTGTCGGCGGGGCCCGCGTCCACCCGGAAGCGCTGGGTGTCGAGGCGCACGGTGCCCACGAGGCGCAGCGGGGCGAGGGTGCCGGCGATGTTGGCCTGGAGGTCGCCGTCGAGGTCGACCCAGGCGTGGGGGTGGACCCCGAGCAGCCGGAACACCTCGCGGAGCTGGAGCTGCTGGGCGTCGAGCCGGAGGTGGGCGCCCCGGGTGGCCAGGTCGATGTCGGCCTCGACCTCGAGGCGGCCGCCCCCCCAGTCGCCCTCGACCGGACCGAGCGAGAGCTCGCGCCCGTCCACCCGCCAGGCGCTGCGGATGCCCGAGAAGTCCATGGGGTCGAGGGGGGCGCCGTCGGGCCCCCGCCGGAGCAGCAGCGCCTCGGGCAGCGCGAGGCCACCAGAGGCCTGGAGCGCGCCGGGCATGCCGTCGACCACCCCGGTCAGCAGCACCCGGCCGCTCGTGCCGAAGTTGGCGGGCAGGGCCGCGTTGGCCAGCCCCAGGTCGAGCTCGGCGCGGAGGGCGCCCCGGATGGGTCCGCCGCGGCGCACCGAGAGATCGGCGTCGAGGTGGAGATCTTCGGTGTCGACCACCAGCCGCGGCACCGTCGCACCCATGGGGCCCGCGAGGATGTGGCGGATGTCGATGTCGTGGGCGGTCTGGCGGATCTTGCCGGCCCGCAGATCGAGCAGCCCGATCGAGAGCCGGGCCTCGTCCTGCACGGTGTCGGGGCTGATGCCGATGCCCGCCAGCCGCACCACCGCCTTGGGGGTCACCACCTGGACGGTGCCGCCGTGCACCCACAGCTCGTTCCAGGGAAAGCGCTCCTGGTCGCCCTCGAGCTTGATGTCGAGGTCCCGGAACTCGCGCAGCCCGTCTTCGTCCTGGTGGAGCACCACGGCGGGCCGCTCGAGGGTCAGGTGGCCGAGGGCCGGGCGCCCGTCCCGCCAGCCCAGCCCCACCTCGACCGCCTCCGCTGCCGCGATGACGGCACCGTGGCGGTCGGGGTCGTCGCTGCGGTGGGAGATGAGCACCCCCTCGAGGCGCAGCTCGCCGCTCAGGGGGTTGAGCTGGACGCCGCTGAGCACGACGTCCTCGCCCAGCTTCTCGCTGGCCAGGCCCGCCACCAGCTCGCCCAGCGCCCGCGAGGCCCGGGGCGTCTGAACCAGCAGCACCCCCGCCACCAGGGCAGTGAGGCCCAGGCCCGCCACGAGTGCCGCGGCCCGCTTCAGCCGACGCACACTCAACAGGGACCACCCGGGCAAGACGACAGGACGCCCGACCGGGAGCCCGGCCGGGCGACGTCGAGATCAGAGCGGGCGACGGGATTCGAACCCGCGACACCGAGCTTGGGAAGCTCGTACTCTACCAACTGAGCTACGCCCGCATGTTCGGCTGGGTGGGACATGGCGCGGGGCCCTCCAGAGCAACCCTCGCCCCACCGGCAGGACTGCGAGGAGACCGTTGCCGGCCCACCCCACAGCGGCGCCCCCGAGAGACCGCCGCACACCCCGCAGCGGACCGTTCCAGAGGGAGGAACGCTGCCACGACGGCGCCGGACAAGGTCACACGTTGGGCCGTGGCTCGCAAGGGCCGACAGTGAGATTCCCGCGCGCCGGACGCGGGCCCTCAGCCCCGGCGGAGCAGCTCCAGCGCATGCCGGACCCGGGCCACGGCCTCGGTGTTCCAGCTCGGGTCGAGGGAGGCGATCTCGTCGAGCAGCCGCCGGGCGCCCCGGATCTTGCCCGCGCCCGCCGTGAGCCGGGCCAGCGTGAGCAGGGCGTCGGGGAAGAGCGGGTCGCTCTCGAGGGCGTCGTCCACAGCGTCGCGCATGAGCGAGAGGGCCTCGTCGGGCTGGGCCCGCCGCACGAGCAGCTCCTGGCGCAGGAGGGCCGCCCCCAGACCGGTGGCGCCGGCCAGGGCCGCCTCCGCCGCGTCCAGGGCCCCGACGAAGACCAGGGCCTGGGCGTCGGTGAGGGCCGCCGGCAGGGCGGGCGCCGCCGCAGCCACCGCCGCCGGCGCGGGCGCCCCGAAGATGCGCCCGAAGTCGGGCGCCGTGTCGGTGAGCGGCGGCTCGTCGTCGAAGAAGCTCGCGTCGAGCCCGCCGTCCCCGCCCCCGTCGAAGGCGGGCATCGAGAAGCTCGGCGGCGCCCCCAGGCCCGGCCCGGGCAGGCCCGGATCCGCCGGCCCCTCGGCCAGTGCAGCGAGCAGGGGGTCCTCGTCCCCGCCCATCCCCTGCCCTGGCGGGCCCGCGGCGTCGTCCACCAGCTCGTCGTCCACCAGCTCGTCGTCGAGCAGGCCCCCGTCCAGCTGTGCCGCCTCGGCGACCACCTCGTCGGTGTCTTCATCGTCCAGCAGCTCGTCGTCGAGCAGCTCGTCGTCCAGCAGGCCGCCGCCGTCGTCGACCAGCCCCCCGCCGCCGTCACCGAGCAGCCCGTCGTCTTCGTCGAGCAGCTCGTCGTCCAGCAGGCCAGCACCGGCCGCCGCCGGCGTGCCCAGGTCGTCGGCATCGCCCCGGCCCTCGAGCACGGCGCGGCGCACCAGGACCTGGGCCGCCGCGGCGGGCGTCGGGGCCTCGAAGCCCGCCAGGGCCTCGACCGCCTCGTCGGTGCGCCCGGCGTCGGCGAGGCGCTCGATGCGGGCGATGCGGGCCGCAGGGGCCTCGGCGAGGGCCGGATCCGCCGACGCGAAGAGCGCGAGGGCGCGGTCGAGGAAGCCGTAGCGGGCAAGCGTCTCGGCCTCGACCACGAGCCGCAGCACGGCCTCGTCGGCCGGGGCCGCCCAGTCGCAGCTGTCGAGGCGCAGGGCAAAGCGCTCGGCGATGCGATCCGCCTGGCCCAGCTCGGCGCGGATGGCCGGATCGTCGGCCCCGCAGGCGAGGGCCCGGCGCAGGGCATGGGCCCGGCCCGCGGCGTCGCCCTGGTCCCGCAGCACCTGGGCCGCCGCCAGCCAGACCTGGCGCGCCTTGGGCTTCTGCTCGAGGCCCTCGAGGCTGCGGCCGAGGAGCGTCAGCGCCCGGCCGTTCTCGGGCTCTTGCTGGACGACCTGCTGGAGGTGGCCCAGCGCACCGCCGTAGTCGCCGATGTCGGTGCGGGCCTCGGCCGCGTCCACCCGGATCTCGTTGTCGTCCGCGCGCAGCCGCAGCGCGCTCTCGAGGAAGCGCGCCCGGTCGTCGGGCTGGCCGAGGCGGCGGGCCTCCTTGGCGAGCAGGATCCAGTGCGCCAGCGACTTCTCGCCCCAGTTGGCGGCCTCGTAGAGCTCGCCGAGGCGGATGCGCTGGGGCAGGTTGCCCGGGTCGAGGCGGATCAGCCGCTCTTGGAAGGGCACCGCCTTGTCGGGGGCCGAGCGCGCGATCTGGTCGACGACCTGCTGGAAGCAGGCCTTGGCCTCGCGCGGGAAGCCGGCGTTCAGGTAGCAGTCGCCCAGGTCGCCGCGCAGGCTCCAGTCGTCCTTCTGGAGCCGGAGCAGCTGCTTGTAGACACCGATGGCGCGGCGGTCCTTGCCGGCGCTCTTGAGGCTGCGGGCGATCTCGCGCAGCAGGCGCTGGGCTTCCTTGTGGCGACCGACCTTGAGGTAGAGGTCGGCCACCTTCTGGCGCACGCGCATGTCACGGGGGTCATCGCGGAGCAGCGTCTGGTAGCGCTCGAGGGCCCGCTCGATCTGGCCCTTCTGCAGCAGGCGCATGGCCTCCTGCTCGAGCCGGTTGCGGTCGATGGACACGGGTTCCCCTCCCCGGCCCGGCGCACCGGACCCTCTCGGTTGCAGTGCTCAGCGGTCGCGCGATGCCAGCCAGCGATCCACTGTCTTGGTCGTGAAGTCGACCTCGGCGAAGGCCGGGTCGGAGAGCAGCCGCCGCTGGAGGGGCATCGTGGTCTTGATGCCCTCCACCACGAACTCGTCGATGGCCCCGATGGCCCGCCGGATGGCGCTGGCGCGGTCGGGCGCCGTGACGATGAGCTTGGCGACCAGCGAGTCGTAGAAGGGCTGGACCATGGCCCCCTCGTGCACCGCCGCGTCGATGCGCACCCCGAGCCCGCCCGGCGCGTGGTAGCCCGTGATGGGCCCCGGCGAGGGCATGAAGGACCAGGGGTCCTCGGCGTTGACGCGCACCTCGATGGCGTGGCCCTCGAGCTGGATGTCTTCCTGGCGGTAGGGCATCGGCTCGCCGGCCGCGAGGCGCATCTGGAGCTGGACGAGGTCGACACCGGTGACCTGCTCGGTGACCGGGTGCTCGACCTGGATGCGGGGGTTGACCTCGAGGAAGAAGAACTCTTCGCCCTGGACGAGGAACTCGCAGGTGCCGACCGTGCAGTAGCCGCTGTGGCGGGTCAGATCGACGGCCGCGGTGCGGATGCGCTCGCGCAGCGAGTCGGAGAGCCCCGGTGCCGGCGCCTCCTCGATCAGCTTCTGGTGGCGCCGCTGGAGCGAGCAGTCGCGCTCGCCGAGGTGGATGGCCCGCCCGTAGGCATCGCCCGCCACCTGGATCTCGACGTGGCGGGGGCCCGTCAGGAAGCGCTCCACGAAGACCGCACCGTCACCGAAGGCCGCCTCGGCCTCGGAGGAGGTGAGCTCGAAGATGCGCCGCAGCGTCGCCTCGTCCTCGGCGATGCGCATGCCCTTGCCGCCGCCGCCAAAGGCGGCCTTGAGCAGCACGGGGTAGCCGACCTCGGCTGCGACCTCGACGGCCGACTCGATGTCGGGCACGGCGCCGGTGCTGCCGGGCAGCAGGGGCACGCCGGCCGCCCGGGCCGCGGCCTTGGCCGAGAGCTTGTCGCCGAAGGTGGCGAGGTGCTCCGGCGACGGACCGATGAAGGTCATGCCGTGGGCGGCCACCGAGCGCGCGAACTGCTGGTTCTCGGCGAGGAAGCCGTAGCCGGGGTGGACCGCATCGGCGCCAGTGATGTCGGCAGCGCTGATGACGTTGGGGATGTGGAGGTAGCTGTCGCGGGCCATGGCTGGACCCACACAGACCGCCTCATCCGCGAAGCGCACGTGCAGGGCGTTCCGGTCGGCCTCGGAGTAGACGGCGACGGTGCGCACGCCCAGCTCGCGACAGGCCCGGATGACCCGCAGTGCAATCTCGCCACGGTTGGCGATGAGAACCTTTTCGAACACGCGACCCCCGGGGGGTGATCAGGCGGGACGGATGCGGAAGAGCGGCTGGCCGAACTGCACCGGCTGGCCGTTCTCGACGAGAATCTCGACGATCTCGCCGGCCACGTCGGCCTCGATCTCGTTCATCAGCTTCATCGCCTCGAGGATGCAGAGGGTCTGGCCCACCCCCACCTTGGTGCCGACGCTCACGAAGGGCGGCGCCTCGGGCTTGGAGGCCCGGTAGAAGGTGCCGACCATGGGCGCCTTGATGGTGGCGCCCTCGGGCTCGGCGGCGGGCGCGGCGGCCACGGCGGCGGGCGCCGGAGCGGCGGCGATGGCGACCGGGGCGGCGGCCACGACCGGGGCAGCGCTCGTGAGCAGCTTCATGCTCAGCTTGACAGCCTCGTCTTCGTACTTGACCTCGGCGACGCTGTTGTCGCGCATGAGGGTCATCAGGGACTCGATTGCTTCGAGATCCATCTCGTGTCCTGGACTTGGGGGGCGTGGGGCCCCGTGGAGTGCGGGGTGGGGCGGGCTGCAGGGGGCAGACCGGCCACGGAGAGGGGTGCGGAGGGGGCGACGTGGCCCCGCCCGGCGGCTCAGGCGTCGACGCCCAGCCGGTGGACCAGCCCGCGTAACCCGAGCCGGTAGCTCGCGAGGCCGAAGCCCTGCACCGTGCCCACCGCGACGGCGCTGAGCATGCTGTGGTGGCGGAAGGGCTCGCGGGCGTGGACGTTCGAGATGTGGACCTCGACGAAGGGCAGCCCCACACCGACCAGCGCGTCCCGCAGGCAGACCGAGGTGTGGCCCAGGCCGCCCGGGTTCACGAGGATGCCCGCGCAGTCGTGCCGCGCCGCATGGATCGCATCGAGCAGGACCCCCTCGTGGTTGCTCGACACATGCCGCAGCCGCACGCCCAGCGTCGCCGCGAGGGTGTCGAGCTGGGCCTGGAGCTCGGGCAGGGTCGTGTGGCCATAGACCGCGGGCTCGCGGGTCCCGAGCAGGCTGAGGTTGGGGCCCTGCACGACGAGGATCTGCGTCACGGCAACACACCCACCCGCAGCGCCCAGGCCGCCAGCCGGCGGGCACGTCCCTCGGGATCGTCCACCGGCAGCACCGCCGCGGGCGGGCGCGGGGCCGCCGGAGCCGCGATGCGGGCGAGCACCCGGGGGGTGGCGAAGGGGTCGTGGTCGGCGTCGCTCTCGTGGCCACCCGAGGGCCAGGCCGCGAGCGCCTCCGCCGGCGCCGCATCGCCTGGCAGCGGCCCCAGGTGGCCGTCGTCCACCGGCTCGAGGAAGGCCCCGGGCAGGGTCACGGCCGGTCCGCCGAGCGCGTCGCTCTCGATGCGGGCGATGAGCCCCTGGCGGACCGCGTGGGGCAGCCCGATGAAGGCCCCCCGCTCGACCACCTCGCGGGCCTCGCCCAGGCGGCCCTGGGCGATCAACACCTCGGCGTAGACCTCGGTGAGCACCACGTTCGAGCTGTCGCGCGGGTAGAGCTCGTCGAGCAGCTCTTCGGCCTCGTCGAGGTCGCCCTTGTCGACCAGCACCCGCGCCAGCACCAGCTGGGCCGTGCGGAGGCCGGGCTTGGCCGCCAGACAGCGGCGCACGACACCCTCGGCCGCTGCCAGGTCGCCGTCTCGGCGCAGGGCATCGGCGAGCGGCACGGCACGCAGCGAGCCAGGGTCTCGCTCCACCTCGCGCTGGAAGCGATCCCGTCGCTCAGGATCGAGAGAGACGGTGTCCACGCCAGCTCCGACGAGGGTGCGGCCCGACCGGGCTCAGTTGGACGAGTCGATGGTCAGGTTCACCGCGTCCACGCGGACCGAGTAGATCAGCTGGGTGCCGCCCTGGTTCACGTCTTCGCCGCTCTGCTCGGTGGGGAGCGCGTCGATGTAGACCCAGGTGCGCAGGATGCCCGCGTCGTCGGTCACCCCCTCGAGGTAGTCGGGGAGGAAGCCACCATCGGGCACGGCCGTGTCGGCGTAGCCGTCGCGCACGCCGCCCGACAGGTCGTAGTAGGTGCCTGTGGACTGGTCGTAGTAGTAGGCGCAGAGCTCGTTCTCGAAGACCAGCTGGCCGGACTCGTCGAGACACTCTTCGTTCTTGATGCTGTCCCAGTTGTCGGGCAGATCGGCCGGGTTGACCGTCTCGACCGCCGTGCGCGGCAGCACGCCGATGCCCCGGGGGGCAGCCTGGACGTAGACCTTGACGTTGTTCATGGGCAGGCCGTCTTCGTCCTGGACGAGGGCGTCCACGAACATGGCCATGCCGATGTTGTCGATGGTCCAGAAGTCAGGCGACGAGCCGACCGTGACGCTGTCGGGCCGCAGCAGGATCTGGCAGCCCACCGGGCACTCGACCGGGTCGGGGTTGCAGCCGGACGCCGCGGCACCCGCGACGAGCAGTGCGCCCAGCATGACCGGGCGGGAGGTGGGGACTCGCATGTTCACTCCGCAGAACTCAGCAGAAAATGCAGCATCTCGTACACTCGCGGAACTTCGATCGAGACGACCACCGACCGTCCGACACGCTCCAATGCGACCGCCCGGAGCTTACCACGTTCGCGCTTCTTGTCGGCGATGATGGCCGCACGAAGGGCCCCCGCATCGAGGGCCGGGGCCGCGGTCGGCAGCCCCCAGCGCGAGAGCAGGGCCACCAGCCGATCCGCCACGGGCGCCGGGGTCCACCCCTGGGCGACCCCGTAGCGGGCCTCCGCCACCATGCCGATGGCGACACAGAGCCCGTGGCGCAGCCGCCCGCCCGCCGCCGACTCGACGGCGTGGCCGACCGTGTGGCCGAAATTGAGGGCCGCCCGGGCACCGTGATCGCGCTCGTCCTGGGCCACGACCGAGGACTTGAAGGCGACGTTGCGCGCGAGCACACCGGCGAGCCCCGGAAAGGGCGGCGCCAGCAGCTCTGGGCCCGCCGCTTCGAGGGTGTCGAAGAGCGCCGCGTCGCCGATGGCCGCGTGCTTGATGATCTCGGCCATGCCGCAGCGCAGCTCGACCGGGGGCAGGGTCGCCAGCACCCCGGTCGCCACGTAGACGAGGCGGGGGTGGTGGAAGGCTCCGACCATGTTCCGGCCGTGCAGGCCGCCCGCGAGGGGCAGGTCGACCGCCGTCTTGCCGCCGACCGACGCGTCCACCATCGCGAGCAGCGTCGTCGGCACCTGGACCACGGGCACCCCGCGCTGCCAGCAGGCGGCCGCAAAGCCCGTGAGGTCGCCGGTGACCCCGCCGCCGAGCGCGATGAGGGGGGTCGCGCGGTCGGCCTCGAGGGTCGCGAGGTCGTGGAGCAGCCGCAGCCAGGTCGCCGGGGTCTTCGACGTCTCGCCGTCCGGCAGCACGAGGGCTGTCGGGGCGTGGCCCGCGGCCCGGAGGCTGTCGAGGGCGGCCCCCAGGTGGTGGCGGGCCACCGGCGGCGGGCAGGTCACGATGCAGCGCCCGGTGCCCAGCTCGGCCGCCACCGCCGCACCGAGGCCCGCGAGCCCCGCGCCCAGCAGCAGGGGGCGGGTGGTGGGACCCGCAGCGACGCGCATGCGCACCGGGGCAGCCTCAGCAGCCATCGCCGCCCTCCCCCAGCCAGCGCGCGATCTGGTCGGCCACCACCGGCGCCGGCGCCTCGTGGGTCCAGAAGCCCGGGCCGACCGCGTCGAGCAGCGGGCTCCGGGCCGCCGCGAGGGCTGCCAGCCGCCCGGCCAGGGGGCGCGCCTCCGTCCCCGCGCCCCGGCCACAGCGCGCGACGAGCACCTCGACCGGCGCCCGCAGCACCGCGACCGGCATCGCAGCGGCGATCCGCGCATGGGCGCCCGGCTGGTGGAGGGTTCCACCGCCCAGCGACAGCACCATGGGCCCGGTCCGCGTCAACACCGACTCCAGCGCACGGGCCTCCCGCGCGCGAAAGCCCCCCTCCCCCTCTCGGGCGAAGATGGCAGCAATGGACACCCCAGCCTCGGCCTCGACGAGGGCGTCGAGGTCGAGAAACCGGGCGTCGAGTCGGGCAGCGAGCAGCCGCCCGATGGTGGACTTGCCCACCCCCATGAGCCCCGCGAGCGCGACGCGTCGGCCCACGGGCGGGCTCACATCGACGAGGACGAGGTGTTCGACGGCCGCGAGACGATGTGGGGGGTCAGGAAGACCAGCAGCTCGTTGCGGTTGATCGCCTCGGCCGAGTTCTTGAACAGGTAGCCGATGAGCGGGATCTTGCTGAAGCCCGGCACCCGGTCCTGGCTGTAGCTGTGCTCGGTCGAGAAGACGCCACCCATGACCGTCGTGTCGCCGTCGGCCACGAGCAGCTCGGTGGTGACTTCCTTGGTCTGGATGGCCGGCTGGCCCTGGACGAGCTGGGAGAAGTCGGCCCGGTTGTTCGTCACCGTCAGCGCAAGGAAGACCTTGTTGTCGCTGGTGATGTGGGGCGTGACCTCGAGCTCGAGCTCCGCCTCGATGAACTGGACGTTCGTGCCACCCGCCGAGGTGCTCAGGAAGGGAATCCGCTGGCCCTGGCTGATGTTCGCCGTCTTGTTGTCGAGGGTGGTGACCCGGGGCTGGCTGATGACCTTGCCCCAGCCCTCCGACTCGAGGGCGCTGAGGCGCGCGTCGTGGTCGATGAGCCCCGGGATGCTGCCCAGGCTGAAGGCCACACCGGAGTTGGCCCCCTCGGCACCGAGGTCGACCATGAGCGACTGGGAGCCGGGGGAGTAGAAGGTCGGCGAGGACTGGGTGTCGCGGCCGATGGCGCCGCCCACACCGACCCCGTTCGGGAAGAACATCCCGGTCGAGTACCCGGTGCGGGAGGTGTAGTCGAGCTCGCCGCCCCACTGCACACCGAGGCCCTTCTGGAAGGCGCTGTTCGCCTCGACCACCCGGGCCTCGATGAGGACCTGGGGGGTCTGCCGGTCGAGGTAGCGGATGAGCTCGCGGATCTGGGCGAGGCGCTTCTCGTTCTCCTTCACGACGAGCTGGTTGGAGGTCACGTCGACCTCGACCGAGCCGCGGGTGGAGAGCAGGGCCTCGACCTGGGCGACCATCGCGCTGGCCTGGACGTAGTTCAGGGGCACGACGAGGAGATCGAGCTCGACCAGCTCTTCCTGGGCGCGCTTGGCCTCGAGGGCGGCCTGCTGCTCGGACTTGATGGTCTCGATGGGCGCCACGCGGACGACGTTGCCGAAGCGCTGGGAGCCGAGGCCCTTGGCCTGGAGCACGGCCGCGAGGGCCATGTCCCAGGGCACGTCGGTCATGCGCACGGTCACCTGGCCCTGGACGTCGTCGCCGGCGACGATGTTGAGCCGGCTGACGTGGGAGATGAGCCGGAAGATGCTGTGGATGTCGGCGTTCACGAAGTCCAGGCTGATCCGGCGCCCGCTGAAGGGCATCGAGTTGGCCGAGCTCTGGTCGATCATGAAGCCGGCGGCACCGGCGAAGCTGGACGACGGGTCGAGGTAGCCGCCGCCGCGTCCCCAGGCCGAGGAGGGCGAGGAGGTGCGGCCGCTCGACCCGATGAGGACCTCCTTGGCGGAGGCGTTGCCCAGGTCGCCCTGGCTGCGGGCGGGGCTGGCGGCGCCGCTCTCGGACCAGGCCTGGTTGCGCTGGCGCTTGAGATCCTCGGGCACGTCCACATCGACGACGATGATGCCGTCGCCCGTGATGGTGGGCTTGAACTCGGAGCTGCTGCGCAGCGAGATCGCCACCCGGGTGCCACCGGAGATCCGGTAGGCACGGACCATGCGGACCGGGCTGAGGAACTCGCCGGTGTCGAGCACCCGCTTGAGGGACTGGGGCAGGAAGGCGCCCGGGATGTCGACCACCAGCAGGTTCCGCTGGGGCTGGGACACCGTGTAGTCCTTCACGTCCCGCACACCGATCTTGACCCGGCTGACCTCGTTGAGGTTCTCGAAGTCGAGCGAGGTGAGGGTCTTGCCGGTCACGAGCCGGTCGGGACCCGACAGGTCGCGGCCGTCCACACCCACACCGCCTGACGCCTCGTCGATGGCGTCCCCGACGGGATCTTCGTCCTCGGCCAGCGGCACGAGGTTGATGATCACCTTGGGGCCCTCCGTGACCAGCTGCGGCTGGAAGCCGTCCACCGAGTCGTTGAGGGTGAGGGTGATGCGGGTCGTGAGGCCCTGGCCATCATCGAAGGAGACCACGTCGACCTTGTCGACCAGCACGCCGTTCCCGTCCGGTGCTTCCACCTTCATGTTGGGCGTGGTGTCGGCGATGTCGATGACCAGGCGGTCGGGGCCCTTGAGCTTGAAGGTGCTGACCGCAGAGCCCTCGGTGTCGGCGCTCAGGAAGAGCACGACGCGAGTGTTCTCGGCATCACCCTTGACCCGGACCTCGTCCAGGTTGCGGTCTTGGGCCTGCACGTCGGCCGCAGCCCACAGCGCTCCGATCCCAGCACAACCAGCGAGCGCGAGCGCCCGAATTGTCGATCCAGCTGTCCGCATCACAACGCCTCCGCGGGGTACACCTCGGCCGACTCACTTGCCAGAAGGCTCGTGAGGCCAGCGTCTCCGCACCGGTTCTTCCACTGCTGCATTCGCATGGTCCCCCTCACCGGGCACCGGTCGGATCGACCGGCAGGGTCAGGGGGATGTTGTTGACCACCAGCTCACCGTCGATGGTCTGGTACTCTTCGGTGACCACGACTTCACCGCTGGTGATGGCCGTGATCTTGCCCCAGTTGCGCCCGATGTAGGTCCCGATCTCGCCGACGTGGCCGACCTTGTCGGGATCCTGGATGAGGGCACGGGGACGCTCGACGCCGAAGATGACGCCGACCAGCTGGTACTGATCCAGCTCGTACTTCTGCAGGCCCTCGCGCTTGGGCCCGTCGCGCGGGTCGTCGCCCGGCACGGTCATGAAGGACCGGAAGGGGTCGCGCTTGCCGATGGGGTTGTAGACGAACTCCGGCTCGGCCTGCTTCTTCTTCTTGCCCTTGGCGGCCTCGGGGGCCACGGGGCCCGCCTTGGTGTTGGCCTTGCGGTCGCGGGTGCCCTGGCCGTCGACCAGGAACTCGCAGCCACCCAGGAGTCCCAGGGAGAGCACGAGGGCCAGCCGAAACGGGGCCACCACGGCACGGGAGCGGTCGAGAGTCGACATCAGTTGCCCTTCGCCTTCGGGCCGCGCCGCTGCCGGCGCTTGCCCTTGCCCTTCTGCTGCTCCAGCTCCTTCTCGGCATCCGTGAGGAAGCGGAAGGTGACGGCGCTGCCGGTGACGGTGAGGTAGACCTTGCCGCCGCGGTCCTCGGGCTCGCTGAGCTCCAGGTCCTTGACGTAGACGATCCGGTTCATCTTGGAGAGCCGGTCGAAGAACATCGCGACCTCGTGGAAGGAGCCGACCACCTCGAGGGCCACGGGCACCTCGGCGACGTACTCCTTCTTCGACTCGGGCAGCGGCTGGAACTTGCGGACCTCGAGGCCGACCTTCTTGCCGAGGGTGCTGATGCCCTTGAGCAGGCCGGGGATCTCGCGGTCGTTCGGCAGCTGCTTGAGCGCCTGGGTCAGGTCGTTCTGGAGGTCCTTGAGGGCCACCTTGGCGCTGTTGCGGTTCGCCACCCGGACCTCGATCTTCGCCAGCTTCTGGCTGAGATCGGCCTGCTTCGCCTCGAGCTCCGAGCGGGTGTTGCTCAGGGGCATGTAGAAGGCGAGCACGTAGAGCGCGACCGCGAGGACCACGCCGCCGGCGTACATCGCGATGCGCTGGGGGCGGGCGATGCGGCTCAGGCGCTCGATGAGGCTGTTCGCGTTCATCCCTCAGCCCTCCCCGTCGGTGGCGACCTTGGCCTTCTGCTGGACCAGGCGCGCGGTGATGGAGAAGTCCTTGAGCTTGACCCCGTCGACCTCGACCTGGTCGATGGCGTTCAGGTACACGTCGGTGAAGCGCGGCGACTTCTCGAGGTTGCTCAGGAACTGGGAGATGACCTCGTTGCTGACCGCGACCCCCGTGAGGGAGACGCGACCGGCCTTCTCGTCGAGGCGCTGGAGCTGCAGCTTCTCGGGCGTGGCCTGGGAGAGCTGGTCGAGCATCATGACCGGACCGGTCTTGTTGCGCTCGAGCTGGGCGATGACGGCCAGCTTCTTCTCGAGCTCTTCGCGGAGCTTCTCCATGGCCTCGACTTCATCGAGGATCTGCTGCTTGTGCTTGATCTCACGGTCGAGAGAGGCGTTGCGCTCGCGGATGCCGTTGACGCTCGCGGAGAGCGCCACCTGGATGCCGATGAGCACGACCACCACGATGGCCAGCACGCCCGCAGCGACCACAAGCTCGTTGCGGACCGCCTCTTGGCGCTTGGAGATCTTGACGGGGAGGAGGTTGATGCGAATCATCGGTCGCCGGGCCTCCGAAGGGCGAGCCCGACGACGACCGCCGCCTGGGGCGAGACATCATTCAGGAAGGCCGGGTTGAAGGCCCGCTCATCCACCTGGATCTGGCGGAGCGGGTCGACGATCTCGACGGGCAGTCCGGTCTGGCGCTCGATGGCCCGCACCAGCCCGGGGGTGCGCGCGGCGCCGCCCGAGAGGTAGATGGCCGAGATGCCCGAGTCGGACGAGGTCGAGAGGTAGAAGTCGAGGGAGCGCTGGACCTCGGTGGCGAGGTTCTCGCCCACCGTCGCGAGGACCCGCTCGATCTCTTCGGGCACGACCGCGGCGGCGTCCGCCTCGTCGTCGCCGATCTTCATCGACTCGGCCTCTTCGTAGGAGATGTTCAGCGTGCGCTGGATCTCCTCGGTGAACTGCCGACCGCCGATGCCCACGTCGCGGGTGAAGGCGCTCACACCGCTGCGGAGGATGTGGATGTTGACGTTGCTGGCGCCGATGTTGACCAGCGCCACCGTCTCGTTCGGCAGCTCGTAGTTGAGCTCGAACATGTTGGCGATGGCGAAGGCGTCGACGTCGACGACCATGGGCTTGAGGCCGGCCTGGGCGATGATGCTCTGGAACTCATTGACGAGCTCCTTGCGGGCGGCCACGAGCAGAACATCCATCTGGCCCGGATCCTCGGCGATGCCGGGCAGGATCTGGACGTCGATGTTCACGTCGTTGATGTCGAAGGGGATGTACTGCTCCGCTTCCCACTGGATGCTCTCCTCCAGCTCGTCTTCGCTCATCTGCGGGAGCGTGACCCGCTTGATGATGACGGCGTTGCCGGAGACCGAGGCGACGACCTGCTTGGTCTTCACCCGCTGCTGCTGCACGAGCTCGCGGATGGTGTCGACGATGACGTTGGTGTTCATCACCGCGCCATCGACGATGGCCTCGGGGGGAAGCGGCGCCATCGCAAAGTGAAGCAGACGGTACCGACCAGAGCGCTTGTCCTGCTCCAGCTCCATCAACTTGATGGAGCTGGAGCCGATGTCAAGCCCGATGGTGGGGCGGCTTCGGTTGAAGAGACCCATTCGGGTGCTCCGCGGAAGTGTCCGGAGTTCAGCGGTGTTCCCGGAGGTTCCGGGCGCCCTTCCAGGCTGTTGTCCGAACGGTAACGATGAAGGCCTTGACGAGTCAAGCGGCGCGTTGAGATCGAGTGGAGGAGGGCTCTGGGCCACCCTGCCTCTCGGAGACCCGCCGCCGGGTCCGCCCGGTTTTACCGGTCGAGACAGGCAGCGGTCAATCCCACCCGGCACGCCACAGGTGGGGAGGGAACTGGACGCCGGAGGCCAGGAGGGTAGAGCGACCGACCCTGCCGGGTTCTGGGCCAGGGGCCTGCGCGCCCGACCGCCCGGGGGCTTCCGCGCACGTCCGCGCGCAAGAGTCTCGGGCCCGAGCCCAAACGCGGGGCACGCGGTGGAAGGGGCCCCGGGGCCGTGCCACCATCTCGGGCGCCGCCCCTGTCCCCTGGGCCGGCCGCGCACCCCGCCGCTGTCTCCGCCCGCGCCAGGACCGCCGTGAGCCCTCCCCTCCCCTTCCGCGACCGCCTGGTCTCACCGGCGGCGCTGCTGCCCGGACTGGCCGGCGGACTGCTGGCCGCCGGGGCCCTCTCGGAGTCCCTGACCACCCTCGGTGCGCGCCCGGACGTGGCGCTGGGACTGCTCGGCATGCTGCTGGTCGGGGGGGGGCTCGGCGCAGCCGGGCAGGCCGACACCGCCGCGGATCGCCGCCCGCCCCGGCCCGCCTCCCTGCTGGTGGCGGCGCTCGCCCCGGTGGTCTGGTGGGGCGCGACCGCAGGGGGCGCCGGCCTGCTTGGCGGGCTGCTGGCCCAGGCCCGGGTGCGCCCCGGGCTCGTCGGAGGGGTGATCATCGGCGCCGCAGGGGCCCTGGCCTACGGCATCGGCCGGGGGCTGCGGCGGGCCCAGACGGCGGGGCCGCTGCCAGGGCTCGTGGGCCTGATCGCCGGCGCGGCGCTCGGGCTCGCCCTGCCCGCACCGGCGGCGCTCGTGCTCTCGGGCGCGGCGGCCGCAGCCGGCCGGCTCTGGGCCCCGCCCCCGCCGCTGCGTCCCGTACCCCGCGCCACCGGGCTGGCCCGCCTGGCAGCGCTCGTGGCCCTTCCCGCGGTGCTGGTGCCCGCCCTCCTCGCCGTGCGGGTGGCCACCGACCCGAGCCCCCGCCTGCTGGTGGTGGCCGCGGTCAGCGGGCTCTTGGGCCACCTGCTCGGGCGCCGCCAGCTCGGGCGCCTGGGCGGCGGCGGCGGCCTCGTGCTCGCGGGCCTCGTGGCCGCGGGGCTGGCCCTCGCCGCCCCCCGGCTGGTGGGCCTGCTGCGGGTGACCACCCTGCCCGTCGGCAGCGGTCCGGCGTGGCTGCCGCGGCTGCTCTGGATCGACGCCGCCGGCGCGCTCTTGGGCCTCGCCGCGGGACTGGGGACGGGCGGCGCGTGGGGACGCGATCGGTCACCCATAGGCGCCGTGGCCCTCGGCGCGGGCCTGTGGATCGGGCTGGCCAGCGCCGGGGCAGGCACGGAGGGGTGGCGCGCAGCGGCGGGCATCGTGGCCGCGCTGCTGTTCCTCGGGGGCGGCGCCCGGGGCTCCCTCGCCGGCACGGCAGTCGCCGGCGCACTCGGCCTCGCGGTGCTGCGCGGCGGTCCCCTGCCGACCGATGCCCTTGCCACAGGACTGGCACGCAGCCTCCGGGGCACCGAGGTGTGGGATCGCGACCACGCGTGGCGCGAGAGCCTGTCGACCCTCGCGGCAGCGGTGGGGCCGGGGCCCGCCAGCGCGGTGCGGGTGCCGCGGGGCAGCGAGGGCGCGCCCTCCCGCGAGAGCCTCCGCCAGACCGAGCTCGAGATCGAGGGCCGCGTGGCCCTGCTGTCGGGACGGGCCGCCGCCGCCGAGCGCCTCGCCGGCCACCTCGCCGGGCTGCTCGCACCCCGCCGCGACCGGGTGCTGGTCCTCGGCGACGACGCGGGCCACGCCTTCCGCGCCCTCGGCGACCACCCTGTGGGCACGGTCGAGATCGCGACGCCGGCGCCGCTCGCGGTCCGGGGCCTCGCGACCCTCGACCCCGCGCTCGAGACGGCGTGGCTCGCCCCCACCGTGCGGCTGCGGGCCGTCCACCCCGAGCTCGCCCTCCGCGCCAGCGTGCCCCCGAGCGCCATCGTCGAGATCTTCCGGTCTCCCTGGGCCGACGCCGCCCGGGGCGCACCGACGGCCCGCCACGCGATGGCGGTCGACGCGCTGCTCGACGAGCACGGGGTCTACATCGCCTGCCTCCACCTCGACGCCTGGGCCGCCGGCACCGTGGCCGGAACCGTGGGCGCCATCGCCGACCGCTTCGCCCACGTCCAGCTCTGGCTGCCCCCCGACGGCGCCGACAGCCTCGTCGTGGTGGCGAGCCAGCGCCCCGTGCCGCTGCGGCGCCTCGTCGACCGCTTCAGCGAGGTGTCCGCGCCCCTCCCCGCGCTGCGGGCCGCGAGCCCCACCCAGCTCGCCGGCCTCGCGGTCGCCGACGGGGCCGCCGCCCGGGCCTGGGCCGCCGGCGCCGCGCCGCCCTCTCCGTGGGCCCTCAGCCCGGCCCTGCTCCGGCCCCCCGTGCTCCACCTCGCCGCGCTGGCCGACCACATCGCCCCGCCCAGCGCCACCTGGTCCATGGACGGTGTGACGGTGTCGACGGCCGAGCTCCAGGGCCAGCTCGACATCCGGCGCAGCTTCCTCCAGCTGCTCG
>CAXQUZ010000626.1:0-8177 GCA_964226865.1 Myxococcota bacterium
GTCGGTCTCCGGTGCCATGCCGAGATAGCTCAGTTGGTAGAGCAGCTGATTCGTAATCAGCAGGTCGTCGGTTCAAGTCCGATTCTCGGCTCCACTTCGAGGGCCCCGCTGCGGCGGGGCCTTCGTCGTTCTCCCCGTCCCCCTCCCCCACCCCCGCCCCGTCCCCCGCGCCGCGCCCGTGGGGAGGCGGGCGCGTGCCCCCACCGCACCGGGCCGGAGGATAGGTGGAGCCGGCGAGCGGCGCCCGGGACGCGGGGCCGTCGGCGCCCGAGGAGGCCCCATGCCCGTCCCCCTGCTGCCGCTCACTGTCGCCGGAGGGCTGCTGCTGGCCCCGGCCGCGGCCGCCGTGCCCCACACGGTGCTCGCCCCGGGCCCGGCTGCGCAGGCTCCGGGCACCGGGCGCCTCCAGCGCGATGGCACCTACGTCTACACCTTGCCTGCCGATGTCTTGGGGCTGGACGGAGGCCTCTTGGACCCCGACCGGGTCGACGCCTGGCTCGAGCATGCCGCCGGCCTCTCACCGGCCGAGGCCCGCCGCGTCCGCATCGACGTGCGCCTGCCCTCGGGCCGCGTCCGGCCCGCCGAGGCCCTGCTGCCGCCGGTGCCGCCGGTGCCCGACAAGCCCGAGGCCGCTGCTGGTGCCCCGCTGGCCCCGCCGGCCATCGGGCCCGCGGTCGACATGCCGGGCCCGGGCAGCGGCGCCCTGCGCGACAAGGCCGTCTACCTGAGCCAGTGCCACGGGTGGATCTACTACACGAGCCTCGGCCGCTTCTCGACCCAGCGCGGCAACCTCTACAACACGGTCGAAGACTTCCACAACCCCGAGGGGGCCAACCACTACCTCGTGCACTACCTCGAGAACGCCGGCGCCCGCGTCTACACCGTGCGCGAGCGCGACCCGGGCACGGCCGAGCAGATCGTCGACGACGGCGACCCGGCCTACGCCGAGACCGGGCCCGTCGAGGCAGGGGGCCGCGGCTTCTCGGCCAGCGCCAGCGGGTGGTCCTACGGCAGCGGCCCCTTCGACAGCGGCTCGACCCGCCGGGCCCGCCAGTCCAGCGGCGCCCGCTTCACCTGGGCCCCCACCGTGCCCGCCGACGGGGTCTACGCCCTCTACGTCTCGTGGGTGCCCGACAGCGAGAACACCGCCAGCGCGACCTACACCATCGAGCACCCCGGCGGCACCCTCACCCGCAGCTTCGACCAGCGGCCCCACGGCTGGACCTGGCAGTATGTCGAGACCCTGTGGCTGCCGGCGGGCGCCTCGCTCACGGTCCACCTCGACGCCGACGGGCCCGTGGACGACGGCTGGGTCAGCGCGGACGGGCTGCGCCTCGGCGGCGGGGTGGGCGACATCGCCCGCTACGGCACGACCACGGGCCGGCCCCGCTGGGAGGAGGGCGGCATCCTCCACACCCAGTACCTGGGCGCGCCCACGACGGTCTACGACCCCTACGGCTCGGGCGACGGCAGCGACCCGAGCGCGCGCAGCCGCTGGGCCGACTGGGAGCACCCGAGCGGCGAAGACGCCGTCTACCTCTCGTGGCACAGCAACGCCGGCGGCGGCACGGGCACCTCGACCTACACCTACGAGGGCGGCTCGGGCGCGGCCATCGCGGGCTCCGACAGCTTCGCCGACCTGCTCCAAGATGAGCTGGTCGACGCCATTCGCGCCCAGTGGGACAGCGGCTGGACCGACCGGGGCCACCGCACGGCTGCCTTCGCCGAGGTCAACCCGGCCAACAACAACGAGACCCCCGCCGCCCTCGTCGAGCTGGCCTTCCACGACCACGTCTCCGACGTGGAGTACCTCAAGGACCCCGTCTTCCGCCGCGACGTGAGCCGCGCCATGTACCGGGCGGTGGTGCGCTACTTCGCCGACAAGGACGGCACCACGCCCGTGTTCCTGCCCGAGCCGCCCGAGGGCCTGTCGGTGCTGCATGCCGGCGAGGGCAGCCTCGCGGTGCGCTGGTCGGCGGGCGCCGCGGGCGGAGTGCTGGGCGACCCGGCGACCGGCTTCCGGGTCTACACCAGCGCCGACGGCCGCAGCTGGGACAGCGGCGTCGACGTCAGCGGCACCGACACCGTGCTCCACCCCGATCCGGGGGCGTCCCTCTTCGTGCGGGTCACGGCCGTCAACGCGGGCGGCGAGAGCTTCCCCACCGAGGTCATGGGCGCGGCCCTGTCGCCGGATGACCTGCCGCCGGTGCTGGTCGTGGGGGCCTACGATCGCTTCCAGATCACCCAGCTGGTCCGCGAAGACGTGCCCGTGCTGGGCGAGCTCCAGCGCTTCCACCCGCGCCGGCTCAACCCCTTCGACGGGGTGGCGGCCCACGGCCGGGCCCTCCACGCGGCCGGCTGGCCCTTCGACGCGGTGGCCGACGAGCGGCTGCCCGAGCTGGAGCTGGACCGCTACCGGGCCATCGTCTGGATGGCCGGCGAGGAGTCGACGACCGACGAGGCGGTCTCGGACGAGCAGCAGGCCCTGCTGGCAGACTACCTCGCGGGGGGCGGCACCCTGGTGCTGAGCGGCTCGGAGGTGCTCTGGGACCTGGACGCCCTCGGCTCCGCCACCGACCAGGCCTTCGCGGCCGAGGTGCTGGGCGCGACCATGGCGGCCGACGACGCCGGCACGACCGGCGCGGTGGGGGTCGACATCCTCGACGGCATCGCCCTCGACTTCGGCGAGGCGGACGGGGCGCCCTACCCCAACGAGTACCCCGACGTGCTCGCCTCGGCCCACACCCCCATCGCCACCTACGACACGGGGGGCACGGCGGCCGTGATCTCCGACCAGGTCGCGCTCTTCGGCTTTCCCCTCGACTGTGTGGGCGACGAGGACGAGCGGAGCGCGGCGCTGGGGGCCGTGCTCGCGGCGCTCGTGCCCGACTGGACCCCGGTGGTCCCCGATCCCGACACGGGCGACACCGGAACCGGCACCACCGACGGCGGCGGGGCGGGCACGGACGGCGATCCCGACAGCGGCACCGCACCCGACCGGGCGGCCGGCGGGGGCCCCGGAGCGCCGGGCACCGCCGTGGATCCCGAGAAGGCGGGCTGCGCGAGCGCGCCCGGGCGGGCCTGGGGACTGTGGCTGCTCGGGGCGCTGGCGCTGCTGCCTACTCTTCGTCGCCGGTGAGCTCGCCGGGCAGCGGCCGGTAGCCATAGGTCGGCGGGGGCGCGAGGCCGGGCTCGCCGTCGACCTCGATGGCCAGCAGCTCGTCTTCGGCCAGGGCCTCGCCCAGCAGCTCTTCGGCCAGGGTGGCGTCGATGGCGAAGAGCTGGGCGGCGTCGCTGGTCTGGGTGGCCCAGTCGAGGCGCTCGCGGGGGCGCAGCTCGCCGACCATCTGGTCGCAGACCACCCAGGCGAAGGCCCGGGCGCTCGGGGCACCGCGGCGCAGCCGGGTGGGGCTGCTCGAGGAGCCCACCCGCTCGAGAACGCCGAGCTGGAGCAGGGTCCCGATGACGGTGCTGCGGGTCTTGCGCCGGGAGGCCTCGCTGGCCTTGGCCTCGATGAAGCGGGCCACGAAGGCGTCCCAGTCCTCGATGGTGATGACCGTGCCCTCGCCCTCGCGGCTGAGGCCCGGCAGCACGAGCTGGCGCACGGCGAGCAGGGTCCAGGGGTGGGCCAGCCCGTAGCGCGCGAAGAAGAGGTCGTGCCGGAGGGCGGCGTCGCCGTCGTGGATCAGGCGCAGAAAGGGCGTCTCGACGATGCGCTCGTCCTCGACGTCGAGGAACATGCGCTGGACCAGGCGCAGCAGGGTCTGGCGGTAGGAGGCGTCGCCGTGGGGCAGCGCCGCGTCGGCGGCCGTGCGCCAGTCCTCGACCGACATGCCGTCCTGGGCGAGGTCGAGCAGCGCGAGGCCCTCGGACTCGGGGACGTTGCGGGTCCAGGAGCGCAGCGGCAGGGCCACGTCGATCTGGTCCCAGCTGGGGTGGCGGGCGCCCATGGCAGTTCTCCCTGCGGCGCGCCCCGCCCCGGGGGCAGTCCCGACGGGCGCGCACGTGCCGGCGGCGTGTATCGCGGCAGCATGCCGACGTCGCACGGCCTTCAGGTCTGGTGTCGGCGGATCGAAGAAGGAGGCCAACCTCCGCGCCCCCGGGACCCCATGAAGGCCTCCAACGTCATCCCTCCCGTCTCCGTGCTCGCCATCGGACCCTCCGGCCCCGCCGCCGGTGCCGGAGAGGGCGCCGAGAGCGGCGACCCCTCCGCCATCCAGGCCGTGCTCGCCCAGTGCTGGCCCGAGGCCGAGATCGAGCTGGTGCCGGATCTGACGGCCGGCCGCCGCATGCTGAGCTTCTGGGTGCCCGAGCTGGTGCTGACGGTCTTTCCGCCACCGGGGGGCACCCTGTCGAGCCTGTTCCCGTCGGGCGGGCCCCCCTGTGTCGCCATCACCAGCTCGCTGGACGGCGACCTGCTGGCCCTCGAGGCCGGGGCCGACGAGGTCGCCCGGGGCTGGGATGTGCAGGCCATCGTCTCGGCCTACGCGCGCATCCGGGCCCGCCGCCGCGAGGACGAGCTGGATCCCGTGCCCAAGGCCCTCCACCCCTACTTCACGGGCATCGCCCACGAGGTCAACAACCCGCTGACCGTGCTCCAGACCGGGCTCGAGCAGCTCGCCCTGCTGGTGCCCGAGCTCGAGCTGGTGCGCGAAGATCCCGATGAGTACACCGAGGTGGTCGACGAGGCCGCCGAGATGGTGAGCCAGTGCCAGACCGTGGCCGGGCGCATCATGCGGGTCACGCGGCGGCTGATGGCCCTGCAGCGGGTGGGTGACACCCGGGTCCAGGACGTGCGGCCCGAGCCCCCGGTGAAGCGGGCCCTGGAGCGCCTCGCGGTGGCCTTCCCGGAGGCCGAGATGCCGGTCGTGCGCTGGCACACCCACGCCCGGGTCCACGCGGCGACCCTGTCGATCGAGGAGGGCCTCTACGAGATGCTCCACAACGCCATGCTCGCCTCGCCCAAGCCGGGCTCGGTCGAGGTCGAGGTGGTCGAGCTGGAGCATGCCGTCGAGTTCCGGGTGCGCGACCAGGGCGGCGGGGTCGAGCCGGACGTGCGGCGGACGATGTTCGCCCCCTTCAAGACCACCCGCGCCCCCGGCGAGGGCCCCGGTCTCGGCCTCACCCTCGTCCAGGCGGCGGCCCGGCGCTGCGGCGGCGAGGCGGGCTGCTCCCGGCCAGAGGGCGGCCCGACCGAGTTCTGGTTCCAGCTGCCCCTCGGGGTCTCGCTGAGCAGCTCGGGCGCCGACGCGGCGGTGGACGGGGCCCAGAAGGCGCCCCGGGTGCTGCTCTTCGACCCCGACGAGGTGCGCGGCGAGCTGCGCATCGCCCGGCTGGAGCCCGAGCTCCGGGTCATCCACGCGACCAACCTCTCGGCGGTCACGGCGCTGCTCGCGGCCATCCGGGACTGGGCGGCGCTGCTCGTGGTCACCGGCCCGACGCCTGAAGACACCGAGAAGCGCCTCGAGGTGCTGCAGGCCCGCGACAGCAGCATCTTCGCCCGCGACGGTGTGTTTCTCGTGCACGACGCCCAGGGCGAGGCCCTGCCCCGGCAGAGCCGCTTCGCCGGGCTGCCCATCACGACCACCGACACCCTGAGCACCTCGCTCATCGCCCGGTCCGGGCGCGAGGCGGGCATGGCCATGAGCGCCCGCTGAAGGCCGCCGGGCGGGGCCCCGCGCCGGTGGCGGGTCTCAGTGCTTGCCGCCCCCGAGGCAGGCGGGCGTGGCCAGGCGCAGGTCGTCGCGGCCCGCGGCCTCTTCGGGGGTCAGCGCGTCGATGGCCAGCGCGTGCACGCCCCCGGCCAGCTCGGCGGCAAGGGCGCCGTAGACGGCCTTGTGGCGCTGGACCAGCCGGCGGCCCGCGAAGGCCGGCGAGACGACCGTGACCGACCAGTGGGTGCCCGCGCCGGGGCCCGCGCTGTGCTTGTGGGACTCGTCGCTGATGGTGAGGTGGAGCGGCGAGAGGGCCGCCGTCAGCTTGTCGACGAGGGTCGGCGCGAGGGCGGCGCCGGGGCCGCCGTCGAGGTGGAGCTGGACGACGGGCGCAGGGGCGGGGGGGACGGTCACTCAGGACTCCGCGGCGCTGGGGTTGGGCATGAAGCGGTAGCCCGCGCCCCGGACCGACACGAAGTGGACGGGGTGGGCGGGATCGGGCTCGAAGTGGCGGCGCAGCCGCATGACGAAGTTGTCGACGGTGCGGGTGTTCGGGTAGTTCTGGAGCTTCCAGACCGAGGCCAGCAGCTCGTCGCGGCTGAGCACCCGCTCGGCGTGGCGGGCGAAGTAGCGCACCAGCTCGAGCTCGAGGGCCGTGAGCCGCACCGGCTCGCCGTCGACGGTGACCTCGTGGCGGTCGAAGTCGATGACCGCCCGGCCGAAGCGCAGCTCGCGGGCCGCCGTGCCCGGGGCCGTGCGGCGGGCCTCCCAGGCCTGGCGGCGCAGCAGCGAGCGCACCCGGGCCAAGAGCTCGTCGAGCTCGAAGGGCTTGGTGAGGTAGTCGTCGGCGCCGGACTCGAGCCCCGTGACCCGGTCCTCGGCGAGGCTGCGGGCCGTCAGCATGATGACGGGGGTGAAGTCGCCGGCGCGGCGGATGCGGCGGCACAGCTCGAAGCCGTCCGTGTCGGGCAGCGACACGTCGAGCACGATGGCGTGGAAGGGCCGCGGGTCGGCCATGCGCTGGGCCGCCTCGCGGGCGGTGCCGGCGAGCTCGACCTCGAAGCCCTCGAACTCGAAGTTGAGCTTGAGGCCTGTGGCGAGGTGGTGCTCGTCCTCGACGATGAGGATGCGCGGGGTCTGGGGGGTGTCGCTGGGCGCGCCGCCGCTGTCGCTGGGGCCGTGCATGGGGGCCTCGGGCCGGTGGCCAGGGTCGGAGGCAGGGGCCAGGAGCGGCCCCGTGGGGGGGAGGACGGGGTCAACCAGCAGGACCGGAGCCGGCGGACGGAGAGGGTCTTAGCGCATCGGGACCGGCGGGTGCACCGGCGGCCCCGACCTCGCCCGGCTCGGGGCTGCGCAGGGGCAGCTCGAAGCGCATGGTCGTGCCCCGGCCGGCCCCCGCCGAGGCCACCTGGAGCAGGCCGCCGAGCCCGCGCACCAGCGCCGAGGCCACGTAGAGCCCGAGGCCCGTGCCCCGCCGGCGGTTCACCGCCTCGGTGGGCACCCGGTAGAAGCGATCGAAGATGTGGTTGAGGTGCTCGGGGGCGATGCCAATGCCCTGGTCGACCACCTCGAAGCGCACCATGCGGTCGGCCACCCGCTCGATGCGCAGCCGCACGGACTGGGGCGGCTCGGAGTACTTCACGGCGTTGTCGAGCAGGTTGCGCAGGACCACCTCGAGGCTGGTGCGCTCGGTGAAGAGCGCCAGCCCGGCGGGCTCCACCTCGACGACCACCCGGGCGGGGTCGGCCCGGTGGCGGGCCACGACCCGCGAGGCCGCCCGGTCGGCCAGCGCGCCCAGATCGATGAGCTCGTGGGCCACCTCGCCCTCGTAGCCGATGCGGCTGGCGGCGAGGATGTCGTCGATGAAGGCGCCCAGCCGGTCGATGTCGTCGAGCATCATGCGGTGGAGGTCGGCCCGCTGGTCGGGAGCGAGCTGGCGCCGGTCGAGGGTCTGGACGCAGAGCTTGAGCGAGGCCAGCGGGCTCTTGAGCTCGTGGGTCACCGAGTCGATGAAGCGGTCCTGGCGCTGGCCCTCGCGGATCTCGCGGCTCAGGAAGAACATGAAGAGCACGAGCACGGTGACGATGAGCACGATCGACACGATGCCGGCCGCCATCAGCCAGGAGTTGGCCGCGACCCGCTGGGTCAGGTCGATGTTGCGGACGATCACGCCGATCCAGCCGATCATCAGGGCGATGCTCAGCACGACGGTGACGACGCCCATCACGATGGGCACCTTGATGCTGCGAAGCTGGGTGCGGGCCATGGCCCCCCGCTAACCGCTGCCGTCCCCGGTCCCCCGCGCTCCGCCGTCTCGGGGCCGCGGCCTCGGGAGCGGGCCACCCCGGCTGGGCCCGGGCCGCCCCCCGTCGCTACACTGGCGCCCCGTGGGCCCTCCCCTGCCGCCGGCGCCCCGGCCCAGGGCTTCGACGACCAGGGCCGTCATTTGGGGTGGAACCTGGCCGCCCCGGATGCGATTCGCACCACATGCAGCACGAGTTCTGGAGTTGGTGTGGCAGTGCG
>CAXQUZ010000627.1:0-8524 GCA_964226865.1 Myxococcota bacterium
GAGCTCGCGGGGCTCGCCCGCCTCGTCGGTGGCGCCCTCGGCCGCCTGGGCGGCCGCGCTGTTGGGGGCCACCATGCGCTCGAGGTGGGGCTTGATGTCTTCCATCAGCAGGATGGTCGGGCTCGCCACGAAGATGGTCGAGTAGGTGCCGACGATGACGCCCATGGCGATGGCGAGGGCGAAGGTCTCGATGACCGGGCCGCCGAGGAAGAGGAAGGCCAGCATCGCCACCAGGGTGGTGAAGGAGGTGGCGAGGGTGCGGGTCAGGGTCTCGTTGATCGAGTCGTTGATGAGACGCTCGGTGTCGGCCCGCCGGTACCGCCGCATGTTCTCGCGGATGCGGTCGTAGATGACGATGGTGTCGTTCAGCGAGTAGCCGATGATGGTGAGCATCGCGCCGATCATCGGGAGGTTGAACTGGTGGCGGGTGATGACGAACACACCGGCCACGATGACCACGTCATGGAAGAGGGCGAGCACGGCGCCCGGGGCGAAGGCCAGCTCGAAGCGGAAGCCGACGTAGACGAGCACGAGGGCCAGGGTCGCCAGGATGGAGATGACGCCGTTGCGGCGCAGCTCGTCGCCGACCTTGGGGCCGACCGACTCGATGGAGAGGCCGAACTCCTTGCCGTCGAAGGCCTGCTTGACCAGCTCCTGGACCTTCGAGGTCACGCCGGGGAGCTTGACCTGGACGGTGTTGTCGTCCGGCGACTCCTGGACCACGGCGCCGTCGATGGCCTTGAGGGCCGTCTGGATCTTGTCCTGGGAGACCTCGGGGCCGGTGTAGCGGATGAGCATCCGGGCGCCGATCTGGGCGTCGAAGTCGGACTCGGCGATCCAGTCCTTGCCGAAGGCGGCGACCAGCGCAGCCTCGACGTCGTCCCGGAGGCCCTTCGTGCCGAAGGTCGCGTCCTGGATGCGGATGGTGTACTTCGAGTCTTCGGGGGCGCCGACCTGCTGGACCGAGTCGCCGTCGAGCTCGAGGCGGCCCATCGCATCGCGCACGTCGGCGATGGAGGTGGCGTCCTCGAAGTCGATGGTGATCTCGGTGCCACCGGTGAAGTCGATGCCCCAGTTGGGGCCCTTGACGAAGAAGAGGGCCAGGCTGGCGAGCACCATCAGCACACTGACGACGGCGGCGAACTTGCGCTTGCCGACGAAGTCGATGCTGGTGCCGGGCTTGATGAACTGCATGGCGGATTCCTGGAGGTCCCGGGGCGGGGCGTCAGCGACGGGGCGGACGCGGGCGGGTCAGATGGAGAGCCGGGCCGAGGCGCGGCGGGTGACCCAGTCCATCAGCGTGCGGGACACGAAGATGCCGGTGAAGAGGGTGGTCACGATGCCGATCATCAGGGTCACGGCGAAGCCCTTGATGGGGCCCGTGCCGTAGGTGTAGAGCACCACACCGGCGATGAAGGTCGTGATGTTGGCGTCGAGGACGGCCCAGAGGGCCTTGTCGAAGCCGGCATCCGTGGCCGAGCGGGCGTTCTTGCCCAGCCGCAGCTCTTCGCGGATGCGCTCGTAGATGATGATGTTGCAGTCCACCGCCATGCCGACCGTCAGCGCGATGCCGGCGACGCCGGGAAGCGTGAGGGTCGCGCCGGCGACCGCCAGGAGGGCGAGCACAAGCAGCACGTTGCAGAGCAGGGCGACGACGCTGACGACACCGGCCTTCTTGTAGTAGACGACCATGAAGACGAGCACGAAGGCGAAGCCGACGAGGGTGGCCTCGCGGCCCTGCTCGATGGCGTCCTGGCCGAGGCTCGGGCCGACGACGTTGACGCTGGTGACCGTGACGGGGGCCGGCAGGGCGCCGGTGCGCAGCACGAGGGCGAGGGTCGAGGCCTCGCGCTGGAGGTACTGCATGTCGCCCTGGCCCATCTCGATGCTGGCCTGGCCGCCGAGGATGGCCTCGCGGATGGCGGGCGCCGAGCGGACCTTCTTGTCGAGCACGATGGCGAAGCGGTTGCCGACGTTCTTGGCCGTGACGTCGCCGAAGATGCGGGCGCCGCGGGGCTTGAACTCGATGCCGACGTAGGGCTCGTTGTACTGGTTCCACGAGGTGCGGGCGTTGTTGATGTCGTCGCCCGTGATCATGATCTCGTCGATGACCAGGTAGTGGTAGTTCGGGTCGGGGTGGCGGATGGGCGCACCCTCGGGGCCGTCGACGTACTCCCAGAGCAGCTTCGTGTTCGAGGCGATGAGGCCCTCGGAGCGCAGCCAGTCACTGAGCACGTCGTCGTCGAGGTAGTCGGCGGGCGAGAGCGCGCTCTCGGCCTTCATGAGGGCGCGGCTGAGGGCGGCGGCGTCCTTCATGGCCTTCTCGTCGACCATGTAGAACTCGAGCACGGCCGCCGTGCCGATGGCCGAGACCGCCGCGTCGGGGTCTTCGAGGCCGGGGAGCTGGACGTTGATGCGGTTGCCGCCCTTGAGGACGATGGAGGGCTCCTTGACGCCCGTCTCGTCGATGCGGCTGCGCAGGGTCTCGAGGGCCTGCTCGATGGCGCGCTTGCGCACGTACTCGGCCTGCTCCTCGGTGATGGTGAAGGCCTCGTAGCTCGTGCCCTTCACCTCGCGGGCGCTGTCGTACTCGTAGGTCTCGTAGCGCTCGGCCATGAAGGCCGTCAGCTCACCGAGGGTGACGCCGTCCTTGAGGGCGAAGAGCAGGGTGGGCTCGCCCCGGGCGAGGCGGACCTCGGCAAGACCGAGCCCGGCCTTCTTGGCCACCTCTTCGATGGGCTTCACGTCGCGCTTGACCGAGGAGTAGACCGCTTCGTCCACCTCGATCTCGAGGGTGAGGTCGATGCCGCCGGCGATGTCGATGCCGGGGTTGATGCGCGCATCCGAGACGAGGAACGCCCACCACTCCTCTTCCTTCTCGGCCTCGGGCTCGATGGAGCCCCCGGACTTGATGGCGTCGACGTTGTCCTGGGCGACGTCTTCGTCGAGGAGCATCGAGGGGGCGAGGTTCCAGGCGCCCCAGGTGAGGACGGCCAGGATGATGAAGAGTCGGGTCCACCAGGTGCCAGTCATGGTCGTTCAGGCCCCCGCAGCAGCGTCGGCGCCGAGCTTGCGCTTCACGGCGACGCGGTCGATGGTGATGCGCACCTTGTCGGTGATCTCGACGATGACCGTCTCGCCCTTGACCTCGTGCACCTGGCCGTGGAGACCGCTGGACGTGACCACCTGGTCGCCCTTCTTGAGCGAGGCGAGGAGGTTCTCGTGTTCCTTGCGCTCGGCCTGCTGGGGCCGGATGAGCAGGAAGTAGAAGATGGCGATCATCGCAGCGATGGGCGCGATGTTCATCAGCATCGAGGGGGCCTCGGGGGCGGCCGCCGGGGCGTCGTGGGCGACGAGGATGGCCTCGCTGCCGACGGTGGAGGGTGCGGGAGTCATGGGGTCCATCAGCGGGGGAGTCGGGCGCTGCTGCGGCGGGGTCCGGGGCGGACACGCCCGAGGGCGACAGCGGCCAGGGAGGTCAGGCCCGCGCGGGGCCGAAGAGATGCAGCACAGGGAGGGGCGCTCAGGCCGTGCCCGGAGGGCGATGCCAGCCGGCGACCCGCGCCCGGAGGGCAGCGAGGGCCTCCGGACCCTGGTCGATGGCCGCCCGGATGTCGGCCATCAGGCTCTGGTAGACCCAGAGGTTGTGCGTGGTGAGGAGCCGGGCGCCGAGGATCTCGTTCGCGAGAAAGAGGTGTCGGAGGTAGGCCCGGCCAACGCGGCGGCCCGGGTAACACGCACAGCTCTCGTCCAGCGGGCCGGGGTCGTCCTTGAAGCGTGAGTTCTTGATGTTCAGCCGGCCGGCCGACGTGAACACCGTGCCCCCCCGGGCGTTGCGCGTGGGAAGCACGCAGTCGAAGAGGTCCACCCCCCTCATCACCGCGTCGACGATGTCAACCGGGTAGCCGACCCCCATGAGGTAGCGGACCGTGTCGACCGGCAGGTGGGGAGCCGTCACGGCGACCATCTCGAGCAGCTGCTCCCGGGGCTCGCCGACGCTCAGCCCGCCGATGGCGTAGGCATCGAGCTCGCGGGTGACGATTTCTTGGGCGTGGGCGACCCGCAGATCCGCGTAGAAGCCCCCCTGGACGATGCCGAGCAGCCCCGTGCGCTCGGGCTGGCGGCGGGCCGCGATGCAGCGGTCGAGCCACCGGGTGGTGCGGGCCGTGCTGCGGGCCACGCGCTCCCGGTCGGCGGGCCACTCGATGCACTCGTCGAAGGCCATGGCCATGTCGACACCGAAGTTCTCCTGGATGCCGACCGCCACCTCGGGGGTGAGCTTGCGGTACTCGCCGTCCTTGGGGGTCAGGAAGCGCACCCCCTCCTCGGTGACCTTGGCCCGGTCGCGCAGCGAGAAGACCTGGAAGCCCCCGGAGTCGGTGAGGATCGGCCCGGACCAGCCCATGAAGCGGTGGAGCCCCCCGAGGTCACGGATGAGCTCGTCGCCGGGCCGCACCCAGAGGTGCATGGTGTTGGCCAGCACGATGCCGGTGCCCATGTCGGACAGCTCGTCCGGGGTCATGCCCTTGACCGTGCCGTAGGTGCCGACGGGCATGAAGGCGGGGGTCGCGGCGGGACCGTGGGGGGTCTCGAGGGTGCCGCGGTGGGCCGCACCGGCCTGGGCGTGCAGGGTGTAGCGGAGGGGGCTGGTCATGGGGGCGCAGGGCTGGGGGCAGAGACGGGCCCGGCGCGGTGCGGCGGGCGGGGGCGGCGCACGAGAGGGCGCAGCCGGCAGGACCCGCGGCACTATCCAGTCGACCGGGCCCGTGCTCGTGCCAGCGGTGGGGCATCCCGGCAGGGAGCGGCCGGCCCGGGGAGCACTCAGCGCGGGGGGAGCACCAACATGGCGTCGCCGTAGCTGAAGAAGCGGTAGCGGCGGGCCACGGCCTCGGCGTAGGCCGCCTGGACCCGGGCGACCCCGGCGAGGGCGCCCACCAGCATGAGCAGCGAGCTGCGGGGCAGGTGGAAATTGGTGAGCAGGGCGTCGACCACGGCGAAGCGGTAGCCGGGCCGGATGAAGAGCTCGGTGCTGCCCGTGCCGGCACGCACCCGGCCCTCGGGATCGGCGGCGCTCTCGAGGGTGCGGGTGGAGGTGGTGCCCACGGCGACCACGCGCCCGCCCGCGGCCTTGGCGGCGTTGATGCGCGCGGCGGCCTCGGCCGACACGGTCCACTGCTCGGCGTGGAGGCGGCCCCGGTCGAGGTCTTCGGGACGGAGGTTCCGGAAGGTGCCCGCCCCGACATGGAGGGTGACCCGGGCAGTGGCCACGCCCTGGGCCTCGAGGGCCGCGAGCAGCTCGTGGGTCAGGTGGAGCCCCGCCGTGGGGGCAGCAACCGCCCCGGCCGGCCCCGCGAAGACGGTCTGGTAGCGCTCGGTGTCGGCGGGCACCGGGGGGCGGCCCAGGTAGGGCGGCAGGGGCACCTCGCCCGCGGCGGCGAGCACCGTGGCCCGGTCCGGGAGACAGTCGAGGGCCCAGGCCCCGTCGTCGCCGCGGTGGCGCAGGGTCACGCTGACCCCCGGGACGACCGTGCCGTCGCGGTGGGTGAGCCGCAGGGACTCACCGGGTTTGAGCCGGCGGGCGGGGCGGGCCATGGCCCAGGTGCCGTCCCGGCCGGGCTCGACGCCGAGGAAGAGCAGCTCGACCCGGCCGCCCGAGGCGCGCTGGGCGTGGACCCGGGCCGGGAGCACCCGGGTGTCGTTCATGACCAGCACATCGCCCGGCCGGAGCCAGCCGCCGAGGGCCGCGACGGTGCCGTGGTGGCGCTGGTCGCCGTCGAGCACCATCAGGCGCGCGTCGGTGCGCCGGGCGGCCGGGTGGCGGGCGACCAGCTCGTCGGGCAGCTCATAGTCGAAGGGCGCGAGGCGCGGGTCGGCCGCCTCGTCGTCGCGGGCCGCAGCAGGGGGCGGAGCGGGGGACATCGGGCCTCTCGGAGGGCTGGGCCACAGGGACGACGGAACCACGGGGAGGGCGGGCCGCCACGGACGGGACCGGCTGTTGCGGCCGAAACGAACCGGCCAGCACCGGCGGGCCGCAGGGCCAGCGGGACCCCGGCAGGACGGCCCCGCGTCGGGTGGCCCTGCCGCGGCGGGACCGGCGGCTGGCGGACGCGCGCAATCGGCGCCGGGGCATCGCCGCCCGGGCGCCCTTCCGTTAACCGCACGGCCCGCTGCCGGCCCCCCGGGGCCGCGGCCTCCGCCCCCGCGGCGGCACCGACCCCCGGCGCCTTCCGGCGTCCCCGGCTCCGGTCCGCTGCCCCTGCCCTGGTCCGCCGCCCGAGGCTGCCGACCCCGCCCCCTGCGATGGAGGCCCGACGTGGCCGACTCCTCCTCCACCACGCCCGCCCCCGAGGTCGGGCTCCGCCAGCGCCGCAGCATCCGCCGTCCCGGCGGTGTGGCCCCCCAGAAGCCCGCGGTGCCCGCCGCCGCGGCGCCGGCCCCCCGGCGGGAGCCCGCCCGCCCGGCCCGCAGCGCCGCGCCCACCGCCTCCCCTGCCCCGGCCGACGACCGCCTCCAGGTCGACGCCGCCTCCCTCGCCGCCGAGCTTGACAACCTGTCGGCCGACGCCCTCGCCCAGCTCCTCGGCGGCGGCAGCCCCCGCCGCCTCTCCCCGGGCGACAAGGTCGAGGGCACCGTCGTGCGCGTCGGCCGCGAGGGCGTCTTCGTCGACATCGGCTCCAAGGCCGAGGGCCGCCTCGACATCACCGAGTTCGACCTCGACGAAGAGCCCCGCCCCGGCGAGCAGCTCACCGCCTTCGTGCTCCGTGCCGACGAGCGGGGCGTCCAGCTCGCCCGGAAGGTCGCCTCGGGCGCGAGCCTGGAGGTCATCGAGAACGCCCTCGAGTCCGGCATTCCCATCGAGGGCAAGGTCGACTCCCGCAACAAGGGCGGCTTCGTCGTCAAGATCGGCAAGATCCGCGCCTTCTGCCCCGTGTCCCAGATCGCCCGGCTGCCCGCCGCCGACCTCGACAGCTACATCGGCCAGCGGCTGGTGTTCCGGGTGATGGAGGCCGGCGACCGGGACGTGGTCGTCTCGGCCCGCGATGTCGAGGAAGAGGCCGCCCAGGAAGAGGCGGTGGCCACCTGGGAGCGCCTCCAGCCCGACATGGAGGTCGACTGTGTGGTGGTCGGCAGCCGCGAGTTCGGCGTCTTCGTCGACGTCGGCGGCGTGCGGGGCCTCATCCCCCGCAGCGAGCTGGGCTGGGACCCGAAGGCCGCCGCGCCCCAGAACGGCAGCCGCCTCCGGGCCCGGGTGCTCAAGGTCGACCGGGCCGCCGAGCGCCTGTCGCTGTCCACCAAGGACCCGGGCGCCAGCCCCTGGTCGCGGGTGGGCGTCGACTTCCTCGAGGGTGGCGACTACGAGGGCAAGGTGGTGAGCCTGCGCAGCTACGGCGTGCTCGTGCGCCTGGCGCCCGGCCTCTCCGGCCTCGTGCCCATGCGCATGCTCTCCCGCAGCCGGGTCGAGTCGGCCGAAGAGGTCGTCCGCGAGGGCCAGCAGGTCACCGTGCGCATCATGGAGATCGACGGGGCCCGCGAGCGCCTCACCCTCTCCATCAAGGACGCCGGCACCGCCGCGGCCCCCGAGGCCGACGTGCCCCGGCCCCGCTCGGTCCGCAGCAAGGGCAGCTTCGGCACCTTCGGCGACCTCCTGGGCGGGCTCATGCTACCGAAGGGCTGAGCGCCCACCGCGCCTCTCCGGGCCGCGGCGCTCCCTCGGGGGCCCGCGGCCCGCTGTCGTCGGGGGGCCGCCGGTCTCAGCCCTCGAGGGCCGCCATGACGGCCTTGAGATCCTGGAAGGTCAGCCGCTTGTCGGCCGGGTTCCGCAGCAGGTAGGCCGGGTGGAAGGTGGGCATGGCCCGGGCCGTGCCGCCCGCGTAGTCGAGGCTGCGCCAGCTGCCGCGCAGCCGGGTCACCCCCGTCGTGGTCTCGAAGACCGCCCGGCAGGCCACGCTGCCCAGCACCAGCACCACCGCGGGCCGCACCACCCGGAGCTGGGCCGAGAGGAAGGGCTGGCAGCGGGCGATCTCGTCGGCCTGGGGGTTGCGGTTGCCCGGTGGCCGGCACTTCACCACGTTGGTGATGTAGACCTCGCTGCGCCCCAGCCCGAGGACGTTCTCGAGCATGCGGTCGAGCATCTGGCCCGCCTTGCCCACGAAGGGCTCGCCCTCGCGGTCTTCGTTGGCGCCGGGCCCCTCGCCGATGATCATGAGCCGGGCCCGGGGCGCCCCGACACCGAAGACGATGCTGCGGCGCCCGGTGTGGAGGGGGCAGCGGGTGCAGTCGCCCAGGGCAGCGCGCACCCCGTCGAGGGAGTCAGCCTGGGCGAGGCCCGGCGGGACCGCAGCCGGGGCCGCAGCCGAGGCCGCCGGAGCGGGCGCGGCCAGCTTGCCCCAGGCCCCGAGCGCGGCGGGCTGGGGCCGGGGGCGGGGGGCCGGGGCGGGCGCCGGTGCCGCCACCGGTGCGGGCGAGATGCGGACCGCCGGGGGCCGGTAGGGGCGCCGGGGGTCGGGGGGGGCCGGGCGGGCCG
>CAXQUZ010000628.1:0-5213 GCA_964226865.1 Myxococcota bacterium
CCACGAGGTGCGCAACCCGCTCCAGAGCCTGAGCCTGCTCACCACCCTCGCGCGCACCGAGCAGGACGCGGTCACCCGCAACCAGCTGCTCGAGACCATGGAGCAGGAGATCAACGGCCTCGAGGGCGTCGTCCAGCGGCTGCTGCGCACGAGCGGCCCCCTCCGCATCACCTGCGCCCCCTGCGATGTGGTCGAGCTGGTGGGCCGCGCCGCCGGCATCGCCGAGCCCCGGGCCCAGGCCAGCAACGTCCGGCTGATGGTCCAGGCCCCCGGCCGCCTCGAGGCCACGGTCGACGGCAGCATGCTGCGGCGGGCCGTCGAGAACCTGATGCTCAACGCCATCGAGTTCGCCAGCCAGGAGCCCCCGGGCCAGGTCACGGCGACCATCCAGCGCGACCGCAGCCGGGACCAGCTCCGCGTGGTGGTCGACGACGACGGGCCCGGTGTGCCCGAGGTCGAGCTCAACCGCATCTTCCAGCCCTTCTACTCCTCGAAGGCGGGCGGCACGGGCCTCGGCCTGGCGCTCTGCAAGCGGGTCTTCAAGGCCCACGGCGGCAACCTCCGCTACGAGCCCAGCCCCCTCGGCGGCGCCCGCTTCGTCGGCACCCTGCCCCTCCGTCCCCCCACCGACCCTGCCCCCACCGATCCCTGATCCCCAGCACGCCCGACGCCGTCTTCCGCATGCTCGTCGTCGACGACAACCGCACCGCCGCCCAGGCCGCCGCCATCCTCTTCCGGCGCGAGGGCTACGAGGTGGACGTGGCCCACGATGGCGCCACGGCCATCGCCCGCATCTCGGAGGTGCCGCCGCCCTTCGATCTGGTGCTCACCGACCTGCGCATGGAGCCGGTGGACGGGCTCGCCGTGGTGGCGGCGGCCCGGGCGACCCACCCGGCCACCGATGCCATCGTGATGACCGGCTACGGCAGCGTCGAGGCGGCGGTCGAGGCCATGCGCCTCGGCGCGGTCGACTTCCTCACCAAGCCGGTCGCCGCCGACCAGCTGCTCGCCCGGGTGCGCAACTTCCGCAAGGTGCCCGCCGGCGGCCTCGCCCTCGTCGGCGAGAGCCACGCCTTCGCCGCCCTCCGCGACCAGGCCACCCGCCTCGCCCGGGTGCGCAGCACCGTGCTGCTGACGGGCGACACGGGCACCGGGCGCCGCCACCTGGCCCACTGGCTCCACGAGAACGGCCCCGACGCCGACCGCGACCTCTGCACCCTGCGCCCGGGCGAAGAGCTGCCCCCGGAGCGCATCCGCGGGGCCGGCACCCTGCTCATCCCCCACGTCGACGACTGGAGCCCCGAGGCCCAGGCCCTGCTCCAGCGCCAGCTCTACACCCTCGAGCCCGGCCAGCCCCCGCGGGTGATCGCCACGGCCTCGGCGGCGGTCGGCGCGAAGGCGGCCCGGGGCGAGCTGGCGACCGAGCTCTACTTCCACCTCGCCGTGATCGTGCTCCACCTCAGCCCCCTGCGCGAGCGCGCCGAGGACGTGGGCCCGCTGCTCCACCACTTCGTCCACCACCACGCCCGGGCCTTCGGCAAGCCTCCCGCCCTGCCCACCAGCGACCAGCTCGCGGCCCTCCAGCGCCACGGCTGGCCCGGGAACCTGCGCGAGCTGGCCAACCTCGCCGAGCGGGCCGTCGTGCTCGGGCCCGGGGCCTGGGAGCTGCCGGCCACCGCGGTGGCCTCGGGGGGGCTGCCCGCCCTCGGGGACGGCTTCGACCTCGCCGCCCACCTCGAGTGGACCGAGCGCACCCTGCTCGCCCGCGCCCGGGAACAGGCCGGGGGCGATATGAAGGAGATGGTCCGGCTGACGGGCCTGGAGCGCAACCGCCTCCGCTACAAGCTCAACAAGTACCAGCTCCTCGACCGCAGCCGCTGACGGCCGGGGGCTGGTCCGGCCCCCCGGGGCCCCTGCGCCCCAGGTGACGCCTGCTCGAGTCCTCGCCCCGCTTCACCGAGACCGAGGCCCGCCGCGCCCTGCGCCGGGGGCTGCTCTCGGTGCTGCTCTTCACGGCCGTGCTCGGTGCCGCCGGCCTCGCCGTGGCCAACAGCGAGCTGGGGGCCGCCCACGTGGCCGACCTGCGGGCCCGCATCGCCCCCGGGGCCCTGGTCGCCTCGACCCTCGCCATGTCCGGGGCCTTCGTGCTGATGGGGCTGCGCTGGCGGGCCCTGCTGCCCCGGAGCCACCGCCCCCCCACCGGCGGCCTCACGGCCATCATCCTCGCCGGGCTGCTGCTGAACTACGCCCTGCCTGGGCCCATGGGTGAGCTCGGGGCCGCCTGGTTCGCCCACCGCCGCTACCGGGTGCCCCTCGCCGACGCCCTGGCCACGGGGGTCACCGCGCGGGTCATCGGCCTCGCCACGGCCGCCCTGCTCGCCGCCGTGGTCTGGGCCATCGCCGACGTGCCCGCGGTCGACGGCACCGAGCGCATGGTGGGCGCCGCCACGGGCATCATCGGCCTCGGGGGCCTCGCGCTCGGGGCCCTCGCCGTGCGCCCCGCGGCCTGGCAGCGCCTCATCCGCTGGCTGGCGGCCCCCCTCACGGGCCGCCCGGGCCGCCTGGGCCAGCTCGCCGGCCGGCTCGTCGCCACCGTCGACAGCCTCGCCCTCGCCATCGCCGGCGTCGTGCGGCGGGGCCACCGTCCGCTGCTCGCCGCCGCGGGCTGGTCGCTCATCGGCCACCTGCTCGTGACGGGCGGGATCGCGATCGCCATCCTGGGCCTCGGCGCCACCCCCGACCCGAGCGGCCTCGCCTTCACCTACGCGGCGACCACCGCCGGGGCCGTGGCCCTCTTCGCCCTGCCGGGCTCCCAGCTCGGCTGGGATGCCATGTTCATCACCCTCCTCGTCTGGACCACGGGCCTCTCCGAGCCGGACGCGGTGGCGGTCGGGGTGCTGGTGCGGCTCCAGCAGCTCGGCTTCATGCTGGTGGGCGCCGCCATGGTGGGCTGGCTGCTGCGGGCGCGGCCACCCGAGTGAAAGACCGCGGCCTTTGAATTCCGAGAATTCCCGCATACAGTGTGGCCTGCCCCCTTCCCCACGGGATGCCGCCATGCCCCAGCCACCACGTCCGTCGCGGCCCCGTGCCCACGACCGCCGTCGCCGCGGCAACTATGCCATTCTCGTGGCCGTCTCGGCCTCGAGCCTGCTGGGCATGGGCGCCGTGGCCATCGACGCCACCTACATGAGCTTCGTGCGCGCCCAGTCCCAGGCCCTCGCCGACATCGGCGCCCACGCCGCCCTCGTGGGCCTGCGCGAGACCGGCGACCCGGCCACCGCCCGCGACCTCGCCGTGTCCTTTGTGGGCGCCAACAAGCTCGTGGGCCTCGACGCGATCATCGATCCCGACACCGACATCGACTTCGGCACCTGGGACTTCGCCGCCCGCTCCTTCGACAGCGAGGACGACGCGAGCCCCAACTCGGTCCAGGTCACCGTGCGCAAGACCGACGACTCGGCCAACGGCTCCTACCGCACCCTGCTCATGGGCCTCTTCGGCGAGAAGCACGCCGAGGTCAGCACGACCCAGCCCGCCATCGGTGCCCTCCGCAGCCGCGAGATCATGGTCGTCCAGGACGTCACGGGCTCCTTCTCGGACGAGATCGAGCTCGCCCGCGAGGCCGACCTCGCCTTCCTCGACTACATCGCCGCGCGGGACCTCCCCAACGACGCCATCGGCATGGTCACCTTTGTCGGCGCCGCCGAGGTCTACACACCGCTCAGCTCGGTCGCCAACGAGTCGGGCGCCATCCGCACCCAGTGGGAGCTGCTCGACTGGTGCGACCGCAACTACTACCCCTGGAACGACCCGAGCTCGCCCTACTACTACGGGGGCGCCCTCGTCCACAAGACCGATGCCCCCATGATGGACTGCAACACGGGCAGCACGGGCGCGACCTACTGGTACGACTCGGGCACCAACCAGGGCTCCGGGCTCTACACCGCCGTCGAGAAGCTGCTCGAGGACGAGGCCACCGACCCCTACGCCCTCAAGGTCATCGTGCTCGTCTCGGACGGCGCACCGGCCTGCCCCGGCGGCGGCGCGACCTGCGAGGCCACCTACCGGGCCGACGGCATCGAGGCGGCCGACTGGGCCGAAGAGAACAACATCAGCATCTTCTCGGTCTCCTTCAACGAGACCTACAGCGCCGACCAGTCCGCCTACATGGAGTCGCTGGTGCGCGGCTACGGGGCCTTCTACGAGACCCCCGACCCTGCCGATCTGCCCGCGATCCTCGAGGCCATTGCCCGCAGCATCCCCATCGCGCTGGTGGACTGAGCCGTGCGCCTCCCCTCCCCCGCCCGCGGCCGCCGCGGCGGCCCCGCGATCGAGTTCGCGCTGGTGCTGCCGGTCTTTGTGTTCGTGATGGCCGTCATCTTCGAGTACTCCTGGTACTTCTTCATGCAGGCCACGGTCATGGGCGCGGCCGAGTCGGGCTGCCGGGCCGGCGCGGTGGTGCCGCCGGACGAGAACCCCATGGAGGTGGCCCAAGACAACGCCGCCGACGCCATGGGGGCCTACTCCTTCTGGGGGGCCGACTGCGCCGACTCGGACGACAGCCGGTGCAACATCTCCATCGCCACCTCCGGCGCGAGCCCGACCGAGGTCATCAGCTGCCAGGTGGCCATCCAGTACCCGGGCATGACGGGCATGGTCCCCGTGCCGAGCGCCATCACCTTCAGCACGGCCCGCATCTTCGAGGTCCAGCGATGAGCCGGGCCGCCCGCCGCGGCGCCTCGGCCGTCGAGTTCGCCCTCACCCTGCCGATCCTGCTGGCCCTCGCCTCGGCCGTGGTCGACTACGGCTGGTACCTGAGCCAGTCCATCAACGTGCTCAACTCGACCCGCGAGGGGCTCCGGGTGGGCGCGATGGTGCCCTATGACGACGGCCCCGACGCCGAGGCCGAGACCTGGACCACCTCGCTGCTCAAGTCCTATGGGATCGACTGCGAGGCCCTGTCCTGCAACATCTCGGCCGCCGTCGGCACGGTCGACGGCTACGACGCCATGACGCTGACCGTCGACATTCCCTACACCGCCCCGGTGGGGGTGGTGCCCGTCCCCGTGTCGCTTCAGGCGGAACTCACAATGGCGCTCGAGGACCAACAGGACTGAGGTCACGCTGGGCCCCCAAGGGTTACAGTGCCGACCGCATTCTGGTGCCCGTTCCTGCCAAGGAGTTCTCAGATCGGAAGAGCACACGTCTGAACT
>CAXQUZ010000629.1:0-27657 GCA_964226865.1 Myxococcota bacterium
GTGAAAGTTGGACGTTGTCGACCGTCTCAAAACAGCGGCTCGATGCCCCGATCCTCGGGCGAGCGGCAGGCAACCCCGGCCTCCACCAGCACCCGCGCCGCCTCTTCCGCGTCGGTCTCATTGACGATCAGCCGCCGTCCTTGCACCCCCGCGATGCCGGAAAAGGCCTGGCATGGGGCTCGCGGCCCACCTCGGCGACCTGGCCCGGCGCGAGACCGAGCCGCCCGAGCATGTCGGAGAGCAGCAGCCCCGCATAGCCGCGGGCGCGCAGGTCGTGGTAGCGCACCGCACCGGCCGGGGCGGTGATGACGTCGCCGTCGGAGAGCGGCGCGGGCTGGCCCGGGCGCATCTGGCGGCCGTGGAGCAGCACCCCCGAGGTCAGGGAGCGCAGCGACACGCCCGCCGGCGTCACCTCGACCCGGGCCACCGCGGCGTCGCTGCGGTTCACCCAGCGGCCGTCCGCCAGCAGATCGTAGGTGTAGGCGGCCACCACCTCGCTCATCGGCACGGCCGGCAGCGCCAGCCCCGCGATGACCAGCTCCATCTCGGCGGAGCCCGTGATGTCGAGGATGATGGTGTCGGAGCCCGTGCTGCGCTGGGGGCGGGCCGCCTCGGTCAGGGCGGCCTCAACCGGACCCCGCTGGCCGATGACCAGGCCGCGCCCGGACTGCTGCCAGGCATGGCGGTCGCTGGGCGCGATGGTGTGGACCTGGAGCCAGAGGCTGGCCGGGTCGACGACGGGCAGGCGGTCGACCACCCCCCGCAGCGCCGGGCTGCCCGGGGTGAAGCCCTCAAGCAGGATGGTCGGGTTGGGCGGGAGCGGGGGCAGGGGGTCACCCACCTGGATGCGGACGAGCCGCGCCTCCTGGGCCGCCGCCCGCACGGGCTCGGGCAGCCAGGCCTTGTCGTTGGGAACGGCGCGGAACAGCTCGCTCTCGCCGGGCAGACCCTTCAGCTCGAAGCGCCCCACCCGCTCCCAGGCGATCTCGGCCTGGTTCATGCAGAGCAAGGTGGCCTTGCTCATCCAGACCTCGGCCTCGGGCGTCTTCGACTCGATCCGGGCCGCCATGTTCACGCACTCGCCAAAGGCGTCGCCGTCGATGACCTCGACATCGCCCGTGGCCATGCCCACCCGGATGGAGAAGCCCCCCTGGGCGGGGATGGTCTCGGTGAGCTCGAGGGCCGCCCGCACGGCGTCCGTGGCCGCCCGGAAGAGCGCCATGTAGGAGTCGCCGAGGTTCTTTACGATGCGACCGCCGTACTTCTCGAGCACGGGCGCCACGAGCTTCTCGTGGGTCGCGATCAGGTTGCGCAGGCCTTCGCGGTCCGCACGTCCGACGGATGCGGTGTAGTTCGCCAGGTCGGTGAACACGACCGTTCGGGTGCGGGTCGCCACGGGGCCGGATCCGGGTCTCGGGGGGGCGGCCAGCATACCGCGGGGGCCCCGACGGGTCGAGGTTGGGGCCCCGGCAGGGCACCGGTGACACCTTGTCATGGGGTGTGCAGCCCGCTCCGGGACGGGTGACATGCTGTCGACCTTGCAGCGGCCTTGCCGCCCGCGTTGCCCGTGTCCTGGGCACGCGGTACTGGCACGCCTCTTGCTTTCCACCTGCACGGCCAGGGTTCTGGCTGTGTGTGGCGTCCGCCGCCACCGGGACTGTCTGCCGTCCGGGAGCCCCATGTCCCCCATCTCCAACCTCCTGAGCTCCGCCAACGGGCCCGCCCTCGCCGCCATCGGCGGGTCGGTGGTCGCCGGCTGGCTCAGCGCCTTCGTGCTGTCGCAGACCGCGTCGACGCTGCTCACGATTCCCGACGGCGAGAGCCTCGCCCAGCTCGACACCCTGCCGGGCGGCGTCGACGCGGGGGACGACGGCGGCGGCATGGCCAGCGCGCGGCCCACGTCCAGCCGCAAGCGCCGGGTCGACTCCTACGTCGACAAGATCGTGCCCCGGTCCATCTTCGACTCGACCAAGGTGGGCATCACCGCCAAGGCCGCCCCCCAGGACGGCACCGAGCGGAAGACCGACCTCAAGGTCGTGCTGCTCGCCACCCTGGTCGCCGAGCCCGCCGAGTACAGCTCCGCCCTCATCGCCGAAGAGAAGGGCGCCGATGGCGCCCTCGGCTACGGCATCGGCGACGACATCCTCGGCGAGGGCAAGATCGAGTCCATCACGCCCCGCAAGGTCTACATCCGCCGCAACGACAACAGCCTCGAGTTCATCGAGATCGACGGCAGCGGCTACGAGAAGACCGGCGAGAAGAAGAAGGGGCGGCGCAAGGGCAAGGCCAAGGAAGACGACGACAGCGGCGTCACCAAGGAAGGGCCCAACAAGTTCGTCATCGACCAGGAAGTGGTCGACGAGATCCTCAAGAACCCCGAGCAGCTCTACTCCCAGGTCCGGGCGGTCCCCCACAAGGGCGCCGACGGCCAGGTCGACGGCTACCGGCTCTCGGGCATCCGGCGCCGCAGCTTCTTCTACAAGCTGGGCGTCAAGAACGGCGACATCATCCACTCTGTCAACGGCAAGTCCCTCGACAGCATGGGCAACGCGATGGCCGCCTACGAGAGCCTTCAGAGCTCCAAGAACTTCACCTTCGAGGTCACGCGGCGCAACAACAAGCAGAACTTCGAATACGAGATTCGCTGAGCGCCCGACACGTTTTCATCGCCTTCGCGCGCGGCCCCGCACCCGGACGGCCCGCGCACCGACGACTCCCGAGGACTCCCGCAGATGCTGCACTCCCCGCTGCACCGCACCCTGACTCCGGCCATCCTGCTCGCGGCCCTGGCCTTCTCTCCCGTGTCGCGCGCCCAGGACGATGGGGACGCCGACTCGGATGCCGAGGCCGCCTCCGAGTCCACGGCTGTGAAGCCAGCCGAGGCGCGCCAGAAGCCGCCGAAGATGGAGGGGGCCCGCCAGATCACCATCGACTTCGTCGACATCCCCCTGGCCGACCTCGTGAAGTACTTCGCCGAGGTCACCGGGCGAAACTTCATCCTCACCGACGACCTCAAGGGCGAGGTCACCATCATCAGCCACAAGCCGGTGTCGGTGTCGGCGGCCTACGAGGCCTTCATCTCGTCCCTCGAGGTCAACGGCTACACCACCGTGACCGTCGGCGGCATGACCAAGATCGTCCAGGTCTCCGAGGCCGCCCAGCGCCCGGTGCCGCTCTACGACGACGGCGTCATCCCCTACAGCACCGACGCCTACGTCACCCAGATCATCCAGCTCGACAGCATCTCGGTGGGTGACATCAGCTCGGTGGTCAAGGACATCGCGGGCAAGGGCGCCAAGATCATCGCCTACGCCCCCACGAACACCCTCATCATCACCGACTCGGCGGTCAACATCCGCCGGGTGTTCCGGGTCATCAACCAGCTCGACGTGAGCTCGCCCAAGGCCAAGATGGAGATCATCCCGCTGTCGCACGCGACGGCGACCGAGATCGCCCAGGTCATCCAGCAGCTCTACGGGGTCGCCGAGAGCGCCCAGGCCACCAACCAGAACGCCTCCGAGCGCACCCGCCGCCGCCGCCGCCGGAAGACCCCGAAGGCCCCCGAGACCGCCTCGGCAAACAAGGTCGGCTCCGAGGGCAAGTTCATCGAGAAGATCATCAGCGACGAGCGCACCAACTCGCTCATCGTGCTGGCCAACGACGAGGCCATGACGGCGGTGAAGGACCTCATCGCCAAGCTCGACGTCGACGTCGACATCTCGAGCATGGCCCAGATCCACGTGCGCTACCTCGAGCACGCCAAGGCCGAGGACGTGGCCCAGGTCCTCTCGAACCTCTCCCAGGGCTCCTCGGGCTCCTCCAACAGCTCGCGGAACTCGCGCAACACCCGCAACTCGCGCACGACCAACAACAGCCGGGCCCCCCTGCCCCGCGGCGTGCCGAACAACGGCGGCAGCGAGACCCCCACGGGCGGGGCCATCGCCGCCTTCGACTCCGGGGTGCGCATCGCGAGCGACGAGAACACCAACTCGCTCGTCATCATCGCCACCCGCGACCAGATGGACGTCATCGGCCAGGTCATCGAGCAGCTCGACATCCGGCGCAAGCAGGTCTTCGTCGAGGCGGTCATCCTCGAGCTCGCCACCGACGACACCAACAGCTTCGGCGTGGGCATCCACGGCGGCGGGCCCAACGGCGCCGACGGCCTCAACATCTACGGCGCCCGCCTCGGCGCCAACTCGGCGGGTGGCCTCACCAACTACGCCGACGTGAGCTCTGGCTCGGCCGGCCTGCTCGACGGCCTCAACATGGGCATCTTCGGCCCCTCCATCGAGGTCGACGCCAGCGCCCTCGGGGCCGCCTCCAGCGACGGCGACAGCGCCGTCTCGACCATCCCCGTGCCCGCCTTCGGCATCGTGCTCAACGCGCTGCAGGCCAGCTCTTCGGTCAACATCGTCTCGACGCCCAACGTGCTCACGATGGACAACGAAGAGGCCAAGATCGTCGTCGGTCGCAACGTGCCCTTCCCGGTCGGCCAGTCCCAGACCAGCTTCGGCGGCCAGGTCATCAACTTCCAGCGCGAAGACGTGGCCATCACCCTCAAGGTGACGCCGCAGATCAACGAGTCCGACTACGTCACGCTCGAGGCCTTCCTCGAGGTCCAGGAGATCGAGGGCGACGTCAGCCAGGCCGACCCGGCCCAGGGCGGCCCGACCACCTCGAAGCGCTCCATCGAGAACACCGTGGTGGTCAAGGACAACCAGACCATCGTCATCGGTGGCCTCATCAGCGAGACCGAGACCGACACCGAGACCAAGATCCCGATCCTCGGCGACCTGCCGCTGGTGGGCGTGCTCTTCCGCGGCAAGTCCAAGCAGTCCCGCAAGGTCAACCTGGTGGTCTTCCTCACCCCCCACATCATCGAGGAGCCGGCCGACCTCGAAGAGGTCTACCGCATCAAGTGGGCCCAGCGGCAGGAGTTCATCAAGCGCTTCTACGGCAAGTCCCGCGACGAGCAGGAAGCCGAGATGATGCGGCTGCTGTCCTTCTCGCTGAACCGCATCGACGAGCCCAGCCGCTACCGCGGCCCCGTCGACAAGACCGGCAAGTACCAGGTCATCGGCGAGCAGGCCCCCGTCCACCAGGCCCTCACCGGTGCCGCCGCGCCGGCCCCCGCGGCCACCGAGCCCGACGAGGCACCGGCCGCCCGCAAGCCCGCAGAGACCGCCACCCCGGACGGCGAGCCCGCGGCTCCCTGAGCCCCGCTCCCCCGCCCCCTGCACCGCCGAGGACCGTCCATGGGCATTCGACGCGCGCCACTTGAAGACATCCTGCTCGACCGCGGCGTCACTCCCGACGTCATCGAGGCCGCCCGCGACCAGGCCCGCCAGGCCAAGGTCGATCTGGCCGAGGGCTTCGAATTCGTCGACGGCATCGACCGCCGCCTGGTGAGCCGGGCCGTGGCCGAGAGCTGCAGCCTGCCCTTCCTCGACGAGATCGAGCTGGAGCGGGTCGACGAAGAGCTCGTGCGGCGCATCTCTCTCGGCCTCGCCCGGGAGCAGGGCGTGCTGCCGCTGTGGGTGGCCCGGGGTCGCCTCGTCGTCGCCGTGGCCGGGCCGCGCTCGCTGCCGGCCCTCGACGACCTCCGGGTGCTCTTCGAGATGCCCGTCGACCCGGTCATGCTCGCGCCGGCGACCCTGCGCGACCTCACCAACAAGGCCTTCGACAAGGCCTCCCGCACGGCCAGCGCCGTCATGGAAGAGGTGGCCGAAGAGACCGGCGACGAGCTGGTGGACGACCTGAACCTGGACGGCGAGGACCTGCTCGACGACCCCAACCAGGCCCCCATCATCCGCTTCGTGAACTCGCTGTTCACCCAGGCCATCAAGGACCGCGCCTCCGACATCCACATCGAGCCCTTCGACAAGGAGCTCGTGGTGCGCTTCCGCACGGACGGCGTGCTCACCGAGGTGGTCAAGCCACCCCCCCGGCTCCAGGCCTCCATCGTCAGCCGCATCAAGATCATGAGCGGCCTGAACATCGCCGAGAAGCGCATTCCCCAGGACGGGCGCATCCGCACCCGCATGGCGGGGCGCGAGATCGACGTGCGCGTCAGCACCATGCCCGTCCAGCACGGCGAGCGCGTCGTCATGCGGCTGCTCGAGAAGGGCAGCGTCTTCGCCCTCGAGGGCACGGGCATGAGCCCCGATGTCATGCGGCACTTCCGCAAGCTCATCCGCCAGCCCCACGGCATCATCCTGGTCTGTGGCCCCACGGGCTCGGGCAAGACGACGACGCTCTACTCGGCGCTCAGCGAGATCAACTCGCCCGACAAGAACATCCTCACCATCGAGAACCCCGTCGAGTACGAGCTGCGCGGCATCGGCCAGACCCAGGTCAACGCCAAGATCGACCTGACCTTCGCCAGCGTGCTCCGGGCCCACCTCCGCCAGGACCCCGACATCATCCTGGTCGGTGAGACGCGCGACCGCGAGACGGCCGAGAACGCCATCCAGGCCTCGCTCACGGGCCACCTCGTGTTCACGACCATCCACACCAACGACGCGCCCTCGGCCTTCACCCGCATCATCGACATGGGCATCGAGCCCTTCCTCGTGGCCTCGTCGCTCATCGCGGTGCTCGCCCAGCGCCTCGTGCGCCGGCTCTGCCCGGACTGCAAGGAGGCCTACGTGCCCTCCGACGAGGAACTCCACGAGCTGGGCCTCGACCGGTCCTGGCTCGCGGGCCGCTCCTTCCACCGGGCCGTGGGCTGCGCCGAGTGCAGCCAGAAGGGCTACCGCGGCCGCTGCGGCATCCACGAGCTGCTCATCGTCTCCGAGCCCCTGCGCCAGAAGTGCACGGCGGGCGCCGACGCCAGCCAGCTCAAGAAGATCGCCATCGCCGAGGGCATGAAGACCCTCCGCGATGACGGCCTGCTCAAGGTTCTCGACGGCGTCACCTCGGTGGACGAGGTGCTCCGCGTGACCTCCGAAGACGCCATCGTCCTCGACTGATCTGCCGCGCCGGCCCCCCGGGCCCCTGTCCCCCCATCCCCGACCCAGCGAACCTCCATGGCCGTCTTCGAGTACAAGGGCTTCGACGCCGCCGGCAAGGCCATCAAGGGCGTCATCGACGCCGAGTCGGCCAAGGGCGCGCGCTCGAAGCTGCGCCGCCAGCAGAAGTTCCCGACCGAGGTCTGGGAGCAGACCAAGGGCAAGGCCACCCGCGGCCAGGGCCTCAACGTCCAGATCGACTTCTCCCGCTACTTCCAGCGGGTGAAGGTCCAGGACCTCGCGACCATGACCAGCCAGCTCTCGACCCTCATCGGGGCGGGCATTCCCATGGTCGAGGCGCTCACGGCCCTCATCGAACAGGTCGAGAACCCCGCCCTCAAGCCCATCCTGGTCGAGATTCGCGAGGACGTGAACCAGGGCGACACCCTCGCCAAGGCCCTCAAGAAGCACCCCAAGGTCTTCGACCACCTCTACGTGAACATGGTCGCCGCCGGCGAGCTCTCGGGCGCCCTCGACATCGTGCTCCAGCGCCTCACCGACTACACCGAGGCCACGGTCGCCCTGCGCGGCAAGCTCATGAGCGCGCTGATGTACCCCGTGCTCATGGGCCTCATCAGCGTCGGCATCGTCGTGGGCCTCTTTGTCGGCGTCATCCCGCGCATGCGCCGCATCTTCGACAGCTTCGGCTCGGCCCTGCCGCTGCCGACCCGCATCATCCTCTTCATCAGCGACACGCTGATCGACTACTGGTGGGCCTTCACGGTCATCATCGGCGGCATCGGCTTCGCGCTCTTCCGCTACGTCAAGACCGCGAAGGGCCGGCGCAAGTGGCACACGCTGCTGCTCACCATGCCCGTCTTCGGGAAGATGAACCGGGTGGTGGCCGTCAGCCGCTTCTGCCGCACCACGTCGACCCTGCTCGACTCCGGCGTGCCCATCCTCACGGCGGTGGGCATCGTCAAGTCGGTCGTGGGCAACGACATCATCGCCGAGGCCGTCGAAAACGCCGGCAAGAACATCCGCGAGGGCCAGAGCATCGCCGGCCCCCTCAAGGACTCCGGCCAGTTCCCGCCGCTCGTCCTCCACATGATCGCCATCGGCGAGCGGACCGGCGAGCTCGAGCCCATGCTCGGCAAGGTCGCCGACGCCTACGACTCCCAGGTCGAGAACTTCGTCGAGACCATCACGAGCCTGCTCGAGCCCGTGCTCATCGTCGTGCTCGGCGGGGTCGTCGCCACGGTCGCCCTGGCCATCCTCCTGCCCATGCTGAACATGTCGGCCATCGCCAAGTGATGGCCCCCCGTCCCCCCTCCAACGCCCCACCCTGGGAGCCTGCCATGACCCGAGTCGACACCCCCGCCCGCGACGTGGCCCTCGACGTCCTCGCCTCCCGCCGGCGCGCCCGCGCCGAGCGCGGCCTCACCCTTGTCGAGATCATGGTCGTCATCGCCATCCTCGGCACGCTCATGACCATCATCGGTGCGAGCGTCATGGGCTCCCTGGACGACGCCAACGTCGACGCGACCAAGCTCCAGATGAAGAAGGTCGACCAGTCGCTCCAGATGTACGCCGCCAAGCACAAGGGCAAGTTCCCGAACACCTCGGACGGCCTCGAGGCGGCCACCAAGTACTTCCCCGACAACAAGGTCCCGACCGACGCCTGGGGCTACGAGTTCCAGTACTTCGCCCCGGGCACCCACAGCTCGGCCCCCTACGAGCTCATCAGCCTCGGCAAGGACGGCCAGGAAGGCGGCGAAGGCGCCGACGCCGACATCAAGAGCTGGGCCCTCGACGAGGAGGGCTGAGCCACCATGCGACGGTCCCGCCATGGTCTCACCCTCATCGAGATCCTCGTCTCCATGGCCATCTTGATGGTCATGGTGATGGTGGCGGTGCCGTCCATGCAGGGGCTCATGGACGTCCAGCAGCGGGCGGCCGCCAAGGAGCTGGCCCAGACCTACACTTGGCTGGTCGACGAGGCCAAGCTCCGCAACGTCAGCTTCCGGGTGGTCTACAACCTCGACCGCAACACCTGGAAGGTCGAGGCGGGCGACCCGAACACGCTGGTCTACTCCTCGCCCGAGGAGCGCGAGAAGGCCGAAGAGGAAGAGAAGGACAAGCTGTCTCGCTACACCAAGCGCGAGCTGGAGGAAGGCCACGGCGACGCGGTCGACCTGCGGGACCAGGACTCCAAGTTCCAGGGTCTCGATGACCCGGCCTTCGACATCGGCGGCGCGCTCGAGGGCGACGCGGTCTTCGCCTACGTCTACACCCCCCAGTACGGCGAAGACGGCAAGCGGGCCTCGAAGGACCCGCCCGAGGACGAGGCCGACGAGTCCATTGCCTACACCTACATCTTCCCCGACGGCACCGCCGAGCACACGGTGGTGCGCATCGTCGACCAGGACGACCCCGAGGACGGCTGGACGGTCACCGTCGAGCCCCTGACCGGCAAGGTCCAGCTCACCCCCGACGTCGTCGACCCCACCGACAGCCTGTCGTGGCTCCCCGAGGAGGGACCCCAGCTCCGATGACCCGCCTCCCCCGCCAGCGCGGCTTCACGCTGCTCGAAGTCGTCATCGCCCTCGGCATCCTCGCGGTCAGCCTGGCCGTGATGATCGATGCCCAGGGCACCTCCGTGCTGATGACGGCCGACGCACGGAAGACGGCCACGGCGACGATGCTGGCCCAGGAGAAGATCCGCGAGGTCACCCTCGAGCTCGAGCGCGAGGGCTGGTCGAGCCAGGATGTCGAGGAAGACGGCGACTTCGACGACTTCGGCGACGAGGACTTCCGGGGCGACTCGCTGAACCTGAGCATCGACGGCGAGCTCGACGACTACAAGTGGGCCTACACCGTGCGCCGCATCGAGCTGTCGCTGCCGAGCGACATCGGGGCCACGGCCCAGGAGCTGGCCGGCGGTGGCCTCTGGGGCGACGACGCCGCCCAGGACGAGAACGGCGCCCTCGACCAGTTCGGGGGCATGGACCCCACCCAGATGATCCCGGGCTTCGACATGCAGTCCATCACCGAGCAGCTCTCGAGCTACGTGCGCGAGGTGCGGGTGGTGGTCTGGTGGGGCGAGAACAAGGACGAGGTCGACCAGGTCGAGTTCGTGAACCACATCATCAATCCCTCGGGCGCGGTCAGCCAGCCCGACGTGGAGTGAGCATGGTGCGCCCCCTCTCCCGTCGCGGCCGCGCCGGCTTCACCCTCATCGAGGTGGTGGTGGCCCTCGGGCTGCTCGCCATGATCGGTGTGATGGCGTGGTCGACCATGTCGAGCACCCTGCTCGCCCGCGACATCCTCGAGCAGGAAGACGAGGTCGACCGGGCCGCCCGGGCCGCCATGGACCGCATCGAGCGCGAGATCGGGCTCGCCTTCCTGACGCCCAACACCCAGGCCATCCAGTCCTACATGACCGTGTTCGTGGGCAAGGACGACTCGGAGTGCGACCAGCTCTGGTTTGCCAGCAAGTCGCACCGGCGCACCCGCAAGAGCGCCCGGGAGTCGGACCAGACCGAGATCACGCTGTGGTGCGAGTCCGACCCGGACAACGGCAACCGCAGCGTGCTGCTCCACCGCGAGTCCCAGCGCATCGACCACGAGCCCGCCCGGGACGGCGCCATCGCGCCCCTGGCCCGCAACGTCGAGCGCTTCGACCTGCGCTACCTCGACAACCGCACGGGCGAGTGGGCCGACGAGTGGGACAGCCAGGGCTCCGAGCAGGCGGCGCGGCTGCCCCGGGCGGTCCAGGTGGTGCTCGTGCTGCGCGTCGAAGACCCCGAAGACAAGGACGAGGTCATCGAGCGCAGCTACGTCTCGACGGTCTTCATCGAGACGGCGCCCAAGCTGCAGCAGTCGGCCACGGCCTCGTCCGGCGGGCCGGGCGGCGGCATCGGCGCGGGGATGGGACGATGAGCGACCTCCGCCAGCTCTGGACCACGCTGACCCGCCCCCGCGGGGCCCGGCGCCGTGCCCGCTGGGGCCGCAAGGGCGGCAGCGAGCGCTCGGGTGTGGCCATCCTGATGGTCATCGCGACGCTCATGGTGCTCGTCGTCATCACCAGCGAGCTCGCCTACGGCGCGCGGGTGCGCTTCATGGTGGCCAACCACCAGCGCGAGCGGGCCCAGGCCTACTGGGTGGCCCGCAGCGGCTACAACCTCGCGCGCATCATCCTCATCGCCGACCGCGAGATCGCGAACCAGGCCTCGGGCAACAGCTTCATCCCCGACGAGATCAAGGGGCTGCTCGGCGGCGGCATGCTCTGGAACATGCTCGGCCCGATGCTCAACACGGGCATCCTGCGCATGATCATGGGCGCCGGCGGCAGCATCAGCGACGTCGACAAGGAAGACCTCGAGGCCTACGAGCAGTCGGGCGAGGTGCCCGAGGAGTACAAGGCCGACGAGGAAGACAAGCCCTCGCGCTTCTCCGACAAGTCCTTCCTCGACTTCGACGGCGACTTCATGGTCGAGATCACCGACATGGAGAGCCGCTTCAACATCAACGCCTTCGCCAGCGAGCAGACCGTCGGCTCGATCACCGAGTCTGGGACGGGCAAGGCGCTCTTCGCCATGATGTCGGGCCCCGAAAACGACCAGTGGTTCTATGAGCAGAACATCGACCGCTGGGAGGTCATCTCGAACCTCAAGGACTGGGTCGACCCCGACAACGTGCGCTCGGGGCTGCGCGGCGGCTACGAAGACACCCTCTACAACCGCCTCGACCCGCCCTACCTCACGAAGAACGCGCCCTTCGACAGCCTGGCCGAGATCACCATGGTCGACGGCTGGCAGGGCGAGCTCTACGACCGCTATGCCGACCGCTTCACGGTCTTCGGCGACCCCAACGGCAAGGTCAACTACCAGACCGCCGACGACCTCGTGGTCTATGCCGCGGTCTCGGACTGCATGCAGGGCGCCTACACCCCCGACCTCTGGGTCACCACCCTCGAGCGGCTGAGCGAGCAGGATCTGCTCTTCATCCCGGCCATGCTCGAGCCCAAGGACTACGTGCAGAAGCTGGTGGACGCCGGCGTCCCGATGGACGCGAATTGCGCCGCCGGCAAGCTGACCAAGGAGTCCAAGGTGTTCCTGGTCAAGGCCACGGGCATCGTGGCCCAGTCTTCGGTGACCCTCACCGCCATCCTCGACTTCACCAATGCCAGCGAGGGCGACCTCGTGTACTGGCGGGTGGACTGACGCCTGAGCCCCTGACGCCCGTCGCGGGCTCGACCCCGGAGAACCTCCCATGGCACGCATCGTCGGCCTCGACCTCGGACACCGCACCGTGCGCGCGGCCGTCTTCGAGGGCAGCTTCGGCCGCTTCCAGCTCGTGGGCTACCACGAGGTGCCCGTCCCCCAGAGCCTCGACGCGGCGCCGGATCTCGACGCCCGCCTCTCGGCGGCCGAGGCCCTGGGCGCCCAGATCGAGAGCTCCAGCTCGACCGCCTGGGCCGCCGGCTTCCCCACCGAGCTGACGAGCCTGCGCACCATCGCCCTGCCCTTCTCCGACCGGGCCCAGGTCGAGCAGACCCTCGAGTTCGAGGTCGAGAACCAGGTGCCCTTCGACCTCGAAGACATGGTGCTCACCCACCGCATCATCGAGGTGACCGACGCGGGCTCGGAGGTCCTCTGCGGCCTCGCGCCCAAGAAGGCCGTCGCACCGCTGCTCTCGGGGCTCTCTGGCGTCGGCGCCGACCCCAAGATGCTGCTGCTCGACACCGACCTGCTTTCGCACCACGCCGACGAGGGCGTCCAGGCGGTCATCGACCTCGGCCACACCCGCACCCTCGTCTCGCTCTGCCGCGACGGCCACATGATCGCCGGCCGGGCCCTGTCCCACGGCGGCCGCGAGCTCACGGTGGCTCTCGCCCAGGCGCTGGCCGTCGACTTCGACACCGCCGAGCGCCGCAAGCACCAGGTCGGGCTGGGCCGGGACGAGGCCAGCACGGTCGAGCTGGACGACGCCACGGGCTGGGAAGAGGGCGAAGACACCCGCCCCAACATCGCCGTCGCCGACTGGGACGACGAGACCACGATGAACGGCCCGCCCACGGGCGACGCGACCGGGCCCCAGCGGAGCGGCGTGCGCGAGAGCCGGAAGAACCCCGAGGGCGTGCTGCGGGACGCCCTGGTGCCGCTGCTCGCCGATCTCCGGGCCACGCTCATCTCCTTCGAGGACACCATCGGCGTCGAGGTCGACGAGGTGCTGCTCGCCGGTGGCGGCGCCGAGATGCGTGGTCTCAAGGATCTCCTCGCCGAGGTGCTCGGCGTGGGCGTGCGGGTGGTCTACCCCTCGGACGAGGCGGCCGAAGGCAGCGGCGGGCCCGGGCGGCTTGCGCTCTGCCACGCGGCCGGGGTGCGCGCGGGCGGCGGCAAGGGCCGGCTGCTCGACCTCCGCACGGGCGACTTCGCCTTCAAGGGCGACCTCGCCCTGCTCGGCACCCTCATCAAGTACGGGGTGCTCGCCGCGGTGGTCATGGTCGCCGCCGGCATCGGCTGGTTCGCCTGGAACCTCGCGGCGCTCAACGCCGAGATGGCCTCGGTCGAGGACGAGATCGCCGACGCGGTGCTCGCCACCTTCCCCGATGTCTCGCGCGACAAGCTCGACGACCCGAGCATGGCCGTCGCCATCATGCAGGAGAAGACCCTCGAGACGACGGCCTGGGTCGAGACCCTCGGCGCCGTGGTCGTCGACGAGCCTCCCACCCTGACGGTCATCGAGAAGATCTCGACGAACGTGCCGCCCCACACCGAGGCCCGCATCGACGTCTCCGAGCTGTCGGTCACCCCCGGCACCATCACCATCAAGGCCGAGACCGACGGCTACGAGGCCGCCTCCAAGATCGAGGCGGCGCTCCAGAAGGCCCCGGGCTTCAAGGCCGCCAGCAAGGGCGATGAGAAGAAGGTGCGCGAGCAGATTCGCTTCACCATCACCATCCCCCTCGACAGCGACGAGACGGAGGAAGGCTGATGTCCAGCATCTCGACGCGCATCAGCGCGCTCCAGGATCGCATCCAGGACGCCATCGCCGACATGAACCCGCGGGACCGCAACCTGCTCGGCGGGCTCGTGATCTTCGGCACGGTGCTGCTGCTCGGCGGCGGCTTCTACTCCATGCGCTCCTCGCTCGACAGCCTCGAGACCCGGGTCGACGACCGCCGCGACCAGCTCCGCATGATCGGGCTGCTGGCGGCCGACCACGCCGAGGGCGAGGCCAAGGCCGAGGAGATCCGCACGACCCTCGAGCGCTACCAGTCCCAGGACTTCTCCAGCTTCATGGAGCAGGCCGCCCAGAAGGTGGGCGTGGGCGAGCAGCTCTCGTCGGTGCGCAAGAAGTCCGAGTCGACCAATGACCGGCTCCAGGAGCTCGTCTACTCGGTCAAGCTCTCCAAGCTCCAGCAGGACCAGCTCGTGAAGATCCTCCACGAGGTCGAGGCCAGCGGCTACCCCGTCAAGGTGCGCAGCTTCAAGGCCAAGACCCGCACCAGCAAGGGCGAGAAGTCGCTCGATGTCGACATGGAGGTCGCCACCTACAAGGTGGTGGCCGACGCCACCGAAGAGGAGGGCTGAGATGCAGAAGCTCCTCATCGCCGGGCTCTCGTCCGCGGTCGGTCTGCTCAGCTTCGTGGTGGGCTTCCAGGTCCACTTCCCCGGCGAGGCCGTCGTCGAGCGCAGCCGCTGGCAGCTCCAGGACGCCACCGGCGGACAGTGGGCGCTCGAGGCCCTCGACGCCTCGTGGTGGATGCCGGCCGGCGTCACCTTCGAGGACGCCGTGCTCTACCAGGTCGACGCGCCGAAGCGCCGGAAGCGCCGCAAGAAGCGCAACACGGACGCCGAGGACGGGGCCGAGGTCGACGACACGCCGCTCAAGGCCGTGCCCTTCTTGCGCGCCGACAAGGCCTCGGTGCGCCTCGCTCTGCTGCCGCTGCTCACCGGCAGCCGCACGGTGGACTTCGGCCTCGAGGTCTACGGCGGCGCGGTCGACGGCAGCTTCACCGACGAGGCCGAGTTCAGCGCCGTCCAGGCGAGCGCGGCCGACCTCGACCTCTCCCGCATGCCGATGTCGGGCGAGGACTGGTCGATGGACGCGACCGGGGTGCTCACCAGCACCGTCGACCTGCGCATGGCCAAGGACACGACCCGCGACGGCCCGGGCCACGACGGCACCGTGCGCATGGAGATCGAGAACTTCGCCATCCAGTCGGCCTCGGTCATGGGCATCGACCTCATGCCCGCCGTCTTCTCCCAGGCGGTGCTCGAGCTCGAGATGGACGGCACGAAGGCCGAGGTGCGCGAGGGCCGCTTCGAGGCCGACATCCTCGACCTGAAGGTCGATGGCCACGTCAACATGAACAGCGACAGCCCCGACCGCTGGCGGCTGCGCCTCGAGCTCCAGCTCGAGCTCGGCGACCAGCTCGACACGATGGCCGGCATGCTGCCCATGCTCAAGCGGTCGAAGGACGACGAGGGCGTCTACCACCTGCTCTGCTCGGGCACGGTCGGCCGGCCGACCTGCCGCGAAGACCGCAGCAAGGTCCGCGGGGGCCCGACGAGCACCGCCCGCCCGCCGGCTCCGGGCCGCATCGGCAACAAGCCGCCGCTCGGCATGCCCACCGGCGGCCGCGACAAGGACGAGGACGCCGAGGATCGCCGCCGCAAGCGCCGCGAGCGGATCAAGGAGCGCCGCGACAAGCTGCGCCGCGAGCGCGAGGAGCGGGCCCAGGACCGGGACTCGATCGACGAGGAGATCATCGACGAGCCGGAGTTCGAGGACATGCGCGAGCCGATGCGGCCCTTCCCGGCCGAGCCCGGCATGCGCCCCGAGTTCCCCGAAGACGACTTCGACAACAACCCCGACATCGAGCCGCCGCCCAACGACATGGACATCGGCGAGCCGCTCGAGGACGTGGGCTACCTCGAGTAGGCCGGCTTCCGAGGGCGGCGGGGCGACCGCTGCCCTGTGCGGCGCTTGGAACCTGCACACCCAGGCCGCGGGGGCTTCAGGCCTCGGCGGCCTTCTCGCGCTCGAGCTTGGCGACGAGGGCCTTGGCCTCGCTGTCGCTCGGGTCGAGGCGCACCCACCGCTTCGCCCGGGCCAGGGCCCGGTCGCGGGCCCCCTGGGTGGCGAGGGTGCGGGCGAGCCAGCTCACCGCGACCAGGTGGTCGGGGTTGAACTGCTCGGCGAGCAGCAGCAGGTCGATGCCCTCTTCGGTGCGCTGCTCGGCGGGGTGGTTCGGGTTGCGCATCCGCGCGAGCCCCAGCCAGGCCAGGATGTCGGGGTTGGCGATGGTGAGGTCGCGGGCCTTCGAGAGCACCCGGTCGGCCTGGAGGTAGGCGCCCTGCTCGAAGAGCGCCCGCCCCTGCTCGAGCCAGGCCAGCTCGCGATCGGAGTCGGTGGCCCCGGTGTGGGTCTTGGCGGCGCTGCCCCACTTTCCCTCGGCCTCTTCGACGAGCTTGACCAGCGCGGCGGCCAGCTCGCGGATGTCGGCGGAGTTTGCGGGGTCGTCGGCGAGCCGCTGGTACCGCTGGCGCTGGCGGGCCGCGACGCCCTTGACGAGCTCGGTGCCGGCGTCGTGGGGCACGCCCAGCACGTGGGCGGGCGAGGCGCCCTCGACCCGGGCCAGCTCGCGGCGGAGCTGCTTCTCGAGGGTGGCCGCCGGGACCTGGGGGATGCGGCGGCGGCTCGGGTTCGTGCGGTGGGTGCGGGTGGAGCCGTCGCGGCGGCGCCGGCGCACGGAGGTGTTGGTGCGCGGCGAGGTCGCGGGCGAGGTGCGCGGCGAGGTCGCGGGCGAGGTGCGTGGCGAGGTCGCGGGCACAGATGAGGGCTCGCCGCGCCGGTGCCCCGGGTGGGTCGCGGCGGTGGCCGACTCGGTGGGCACGCTGCGGGGCTCGCGGTGGGCGGCCCGGCCGCGCCCGCTCGACACCCCAGACACCGGCTCGCTCGCCCCACCCGGCGCAGCCGGGGACGCCCGGCGGGCCCGCGGCGCGAGCAGCGAGAGCAGGCCGAGGCGGTGGAGGCAGGCGAGCTCGATCTCGACCGACTCGGGCGGGATCGAGAGCATGGCCAGCAGCCGGCCGAGGGTCTGGCGGCCGTCGGCCTTTGCGAGGACGGCGCGGGTGTCGCGCCCGACGGGCAGCTCGGTCAGCGGCAGCGACAGCTTGCGGAGCTGGGGGGCGCTGAAGGTGTGGGCCGCAGCGAAGCCCCCGGCCCCCGGGTCGCGGCAGGCCTGGACGAGGTAGGCGCCGAGGGCGCGGGGATCGCCCATGCCCTCGACCGGGCCTGCCTCGAAGCGCAGGCGGCCGTCGCGCAGGGCCAGATCGATGAGGTCGAGCTCGCGGGCGTCGACGAGGCCGCCGTCGCGGAAGCGGATCGGACGGCGCACCGGCACCGCCGCGCCGGTGATGTGGAGCAGGCCCGTCTCCTGGCCCGCCCAGAGCGCACCGATGCGGGCAGCGTTGTCACGAGAGACCGCGCCGCCGCTGCGGGGGATGAGGCTGCGGTTGGCCCGCATGGGCACGTGCGGTCGGGGGGCCGGGGGCACGGGCGCCGTCGGACTGTCGGCCGCCGGGTCGACGGGCACAGCCGGCACGGCCCGGGCGGGCGGCACAGCGGGCACCGCGACAGCGGCCGGCGGCGGGGCGACCACCCGGGCAGCGGCCGGCGTGGGCGTGGGGCTCGCCGCAGGGGCAGGGGCAGGGGCAGGGGCAGGGGCAGGGGCTGGGGCTGGGCTGCGCCGGGGCCCTCCGCGGCCGAGCAGGCGGGTGAGCTGGTCGACGCCCGAGGGCCGCACCCGGTGACGCGGATCGGCAGCCGGATCGCGCGCGGGCACCGGCACAGGGGCGGAGGCGGGGGCCGGCACGGGAGCCGGCGGTGCTGCGCGCTTGACCGGCGGGAGGGCGGCGATGGTGTCGCCCAGATCGAGCATCGAGAAGGGCTTGCTCAACACCTTCTTGGCCGCGAGGCGCTGCTGGATCTCCCCGATGCGGGGGCCGCCCCGCCCCCGGCCGCTGGTCAAGACGACGTGGGCGTCGCGGCCCGCGGCCCGGGCACGCCAGGAGGCCAGGGCCTCGAGGGGCCCCCCGCCGGGCAGATCGACGTCGATCAGGACCAGATCGGGCTCGGCGCGAAACAGCAGGGTGCGGCAGCCAGCGGCGTCCCCCGCGGCGAAGATCTCGTGGCCCTGGGGCTCGAGAACGGTCCGCAGCAGGTCATGGAGCCGGAGCTCCGGGTCGGCCACCAAGATGCGCATCGCGTCCCTCACTCGGACATCGAAGTTAACCGAGGGGGCCCCGCGGGCTCGAGGAGCCGCCATGCCTTCGGAACACCCGAGCCTTGACACGTTCGCGGCCGCCCTGCGCGCAAGCAGTCGGTCATTCTTCGTGCTCGACCAGGGAGCTGCGGGCACGCGACTGAGCTGGAGCCCCGCCACCTCGGCCCCTCCCATCGGTCCCGGCGCCGCGTTCTGGTGCAAGGCCCGTGCAATGCTGGCCGAGCTGCCTCCGGGTGGCGGGCTGGTGGGCTGGATCGGCTACGAGGCCGGCCGCTGGTGCGAGAAGATGCCGGCGCCCCGGGGGCCCCGTCCCCTGCCCGATGTCCACCTCCAGCCGGTCCACGGCTTCGTCGAGCTCGGCGCCGGCGGCGTGACGGTTGCGGGGAGCCCCCGCTTCCAGGCCGAGGCCGCCCAGCTCGCCCAGGGCGAGGCCCTCGACGGCCCCGTGCGGCCCGTGCCCCCGCCGGTGGCGCCGCCCCCCGTGTCCTCCGGGCCTGCCCCCGCCGCCTGGTACCCCGCGGCCGTGTCGCGCCTGCTCGACCACATCTTCGCCGGCGACTGCTACCAGGCCAACCTCGCCTGGCGCCAGGACCTCGCACCACCGCCGGACCCCCTGGGCGCGTGGCTGGCGCTGCGCCAGAGCAACCCGGCCGCCTGGGGCGCCTACCTCTCCACCCCGCTGGGCACGGTCTTGAGCAACTCGCCCGAGCTCTACCTCCGGGCCGCGGGCGGCCAGCTCGAGAGCCGCCCCATCAAGGGCACGGCCCGCCGGAGCGAGGGGGCGGCCGGCCGGTCCCGGCTCCAGCACAGCGAGAAGGAGACAGCCGAGCTCACCATGATCGTCTACCTTGTCCGCAACGACCTCGGGCGGGTGGCAGCGACCGGCAGCGTCCGGGCCGGGCCCCGCGCGCTCCGGGCCTGTGGCTACCTCTGGCACGCCGAGCAGGCGGTGACGGCCACCCTGGCCCCCGGGCACGACGTCTGGGACGCCCTGCGCGCCAGCTTCCCGCCCGGCAGCATCACCGGGGCCCCGAAGGTGCGGGCCATGGAGCTCATCCACGCCCTCGAGCCCGTGCCCCGGGGGGTCTACACCGGGGCCATCGGCTGGTTCGACACGGCGGGCGACGCGGCCCTCAGCGTCGCCATCCGCACGGCCACCCTCGCCCCTGCGGGCACCAGCTTCCACCTCGGCGCCGGCATCGTGGCCGACTCCGATCCCGCGGCGGAGTGGGACGAGACCCTGGCCAAGGGGGTCCGCCTCGCCGCGGGCCTCGCCCCCCGCACAGGAGCCCCCCGATGAGCCCCCCTGCCCTGCCCCCCGGCCTCTACGGCATGATCGACACCGCCTTCGGCGCCCCCGAGGCCATCGCCCGCGACCTGCTCGCCGCGGGCTGCCGGGTGATGCAGCTGCGGGCCAAGGGGGCCTCCACCGCCGCCCGCACGTCCATGGCCCGGGCCCTGGTGCCCCTGCTCGACGCCGCCGGCGCCCTGCTCATCGTCAACGACGACCTCGTCGCGGCCCGCGATGCCGGCGCCCACGGCCTCCACCTCGGCCAAGACGACGGCAGCCTCGCCGAGGCCCGCGCCGTCCTGGGCCCCGGCGCCCTGCTCGGCCGCTCGACCCACGACCTCGCCCAGCTCGCCGCCGTCGCGGACGAGGCCGACTATGTCGGCTTCGGGCCCGTCTTCGGCACCGCCACCAAGGACACCGGCTACGGCGCCCGGGGCCTGGCGCTCCTCGCCGCCGCCTGTGCGGCCGCGCCCGTGCCCGTCGTGGCCATCGGGGGGATCGACGCCGCCCGCCTGCCGGCACTGCGGGCCGCCGGGGCCCGACACTGGGCGGTGATCTCCGACATCCTGGGGACCGGCCAGCCGGGGGCCGACCGGGTCGCACGGGCCCGCCGCTTCTGCTTCCACGGAACGGCGCCCGAGGCCGGAGCCCCCGCGACCACCCGCTTCTGAGCCGACGCCCCCGTGGGGGCGGCCCCGGGGAACATCTTGCCCGGGCGCCCGCAGTTCCGGTGGCCGCGGCGCCCACCTTCATGCTATTCCTGGCGTAGCAGTTGGAGCGTCAAGACTTCGCGCTGCACCCCTTCCCCCGCGGTCCCGGCCGCGTCCCCTCCCGCGTGCGGCCCTGCGACCCCCGCAGACGGCCCCGCTGGCCCGCCTCTTCGCCAGGACGGTCCCATGCCCTCTCTCCTCATCGCTCTCGCTCTCGCCATGTCGTCCCCGGCCGACGCCGGACGGCGCATCTTCAAGCGCGACGCCCCCGCCGAGGACGCAGCCGAGCCCACCGCGGCCGAGCGCGCCCGCGAGGACCAGCGCGCCGAGGCCCCGGCGATGGAGCCCGCCGAGGGCTCGCTCTGGGACTACGTCGAGCAGGTCGAGGGCGCCCTCCCCGCCGACGAGGCGGTCGAGGAGTCCGAAGAGCTCGACGCCGAGCGCCAGGCCGAGGCCGCCTTCCTCCACCAGCTCGCGGCGCCCACGGGCCCGCCGCTGGGCTTCTACGAGGACCCCATCGGGGCCCTGAGCGTCGACCCGCTCCACCTCGATCTCGTCGACCCGGCCGAGTTCGACATCCCCGTGGTCGTCAACGCCGACGTCATCCGCTGGATGGAGTACTTCACCGGCCGCGGCCGCAAGTACTACACCCGCTGGCTCGCCCGCAGCACCAAGTACCGCCCGATGATGTACGAGAAGCTCGACGCGGCTGGGCTGCCCCGGGACCTCGTCTACCTCTCCATGATCGAGAGCGGCTACGCCACCCACGCCTACTCCCGGGCCGCCGCCGTCGGCCTGTGGCAGTTCATCACCCCCACCGCCCGCGAGTGGGGCATGCGGGTGGACTGGTGGGTCGACGAGCGCCGCGACCCCGAGATGGCCACCGACGCCGCCGTCGCCTTCCTGGGCCACCTCAACAAGAAGTTCGGCCACTGGTACCTCGCCTGGGCCGCCTACAACGGCGGTCCCGGCCGCGTCTCGCGCGCCGTCAAGACCCACGGCACGAAGGACTTCTGGACGCTGGTCGAGAAGAACGCCTTCCCCTCCGAGACCGACAACTACGTGCCCAAGCTCATCGCGGCGGCCATCATCGGCCACCACCCCGAGCGCTACGGCTTCACCGACATCGAGTACCAGGATCGCCTCCAGATGGACACCATCGAGGTGGGGCCCTCCTTCGGCGTCGACGTGCTCGCGCGCTGCGCCGGGGTCTCGGTCGAAGAGTTCCAGGCGATGAACCCCCACATCCGCCGCTTCGCCCTGCCCCCCGACGGCAAGACCCACACGGTCAACGTGCCCCACGGCACGGCGAAGAAGGCCCTGGCCGCAATCTCGAAGGTGCCCCCCTCCGAGCGCATCACCTTCCAGCAGCACAAGGTGCGCAAGGGCGAGACCCTCGGCCGCATCGCCCAGAAGTACGGCGTCTCGCAGTCCGAGGTCCAGCGGATCAACAAGATCAGCAACCCCAACCGCATCTACGTCGGCATGGAGCTGGTCATCCCGGCCCCCGGCATGAAGGGCATGCCCGTCGCGCCCCCCAAGGCGCTGGCCTCGACCGCCGGCGGCAGCCCGAAGAAGGCCACCACCCCCAAGGCCAAGAAGGTCTCGCATGTCGTGCGCAAGGGGGAGGCCCTGAGCGCCATCGCCGCGCGCTACGGCGCCAAGACCAGCGACGTCATGCGCTGGAACGGCATCCAGAACGCCAACAAGATCTACGTCGGCCAGAAGCTCGTGCTCTACGAGAAGGCCAGCAACTGGAGCACCTACACCGTGCGCAAGGGCGACAACCTCTCGCTCATCGCGAAGCGCAACGGCTGCAGCGTCTCGGACCTCCAGAGCTGGAACAACCTGAAGTCGAGCCACATCTACGCCGGCCAGAAGCTCAAGATCCGCAACCGCTGAGCCTGCGCGCCCGGCCCCGCCGCCTCCACCTCCGCTGCTGCGATACGTCGCGCGCCGGAGGTGGTCGTGTCTCGCCCTGCCCTGCTCCCCGTCGAAGAGGCCCTCGCCCGGTCGCTCGCCCTGCCCCTCAGCCTCGCCGCCGAGATCGTGCCCTGCGGCGCGGCCCTCGGCCGCCACCTCGCGGCGCCCCTGGTGGCCCGGCTGGCCTCCCCGCTGTGGGACAATGCCGCAATGGACGGCATTGCCGTGCGGTCGGCCGATCTGGTGGGCCCCAGCCGCCACCCGGGCGGCGCCGGCTGTGACGACCCGGTCTCGCCCCCCCTCGACACCGTCCAGCTCCGGATCATCGCCACCGTCGCCGCGGGCCACCCGGTCACCACCCCGCTGGTGCCCGGCACCTGTGCGCGCATCATGACCGGCGCCCCGCTGCCCCCCGGGGCCGACGCGGTGGTCATGCGCGAGCACCTCCATGCCGTCCCCGGCGAACCCGACAGGGTCGCGGTGCCCACCGGCACGGCCGCCGGCCGCCACGTGCGCCGCGCGGGCGAAGAGTTCGGCGTGGGCGACCGCCTGCTCCCGGCAGGCACCCGCATCCACGGCGGCACCCTCGGCCTGCTCGCCGCCCAGGGCCACACCACCGTGCGCGTCCACCGGCGCCCCCGGGTGGCCATCCTCGCGACCGGCGACGAGCTCGTGGCCCCCGGCCAGTCCCTCGGGCCGGGCCAGATCCACGCCTCGAACACCGCCGCCCTGGCGGGCCTCGTGGCCGAGGCCGGCGGCGAGCCCGTCGACTGCGGGGTCGCCCCCGACACCCTCTCTGGCACCCGCGCCGCCCTGGAGCGGGCCCTCGCCGCCGCACCCGACCTGCTGCTCACGACCGGCGGGGTCAGCGTCGGCGACTTCGACCACGTCCGCACGGCCATGGGCGAGGCGGGCATGGATCTGGCCTTCTACAAGGTGCGCATGAAGCCCGGAAAGCCCCTGGCGGTCGGCACCATCGGCGGCATCCCCACCTTCGGCCTGCCGGGCAACCCGGTGTCGAGCCAGGTCTGCTTTCTCGAGTTCGTGCGGCCCCTGCTGCTCCAGGCCCTGGGGGCGGCACGCCCCTTCTTGCCGGTGGTCGACGCCGTTCTCACCCACCCCCTCCGGCGCCGTGCCGGGCGCAGCGAGTTCCTGCGGGTGGCCCTGGACCGCAGCGGCCCCACCCTCCGGGCCACCTCGCTCACCCTCCACAGCTCGGGCCAGGTCGGGGCCATGGCCCGCATCGACGGCCTCGCCATGCTCCACCACGAGGCCACCCACGTCGACGCTGGCGACACCCTGCCGGTGCAGCTGCTGGGCGCCGGACGCCAGGGCCAGGCCGCGCCGGGGCTGCGCTGGGGCGGCCGGTGGGACTGAGCCCCGGGCCCGTGCTGGGGGCGGTGCTCACGGGGGGCGCCTCCCGGCGCATGGGCCGCGACAAGGCGCTGCTCGCCGTGGACGGGGTGGCACTGGCGGAGCGGGTGGCCCAGGCGCTGGCGGCGGCGGGCTGTGCGCCCGTGATCCTGGCGGGTCAGCTGCCGGGGCTCTCGGCCCTGGGCCGGCCCGTGTGGCCCGACGCCCCCACCGCAGGGCCGCCGCATCCCCTGCGGGGGGTCTGCACGGTGCTCGCCCGGTCGACGGCCCCGCGGGTGCTCTTCGCCCCCTGCGATCTGCCGGCCCTCGGCCCCGCCGACCTCGCGGCACTGCTGGCCGTCGGCGGTCCCTGCGTCGGGGTGGTGGGCCCCCGGCTCCAGCCCCTGCTCTGTGTGCTGGGGCCGGACCACGGGCCCCGTGCAGCGGCCCTGCTCGCCGAGGCTGCCCCCGTGCGCGCCCTTGTCGACGGCCTGCCCCGGGTGGCCCTGTCGCCCGCGGCGGCGTGCAACCTCAACACCCCCGCCGAGCTGGCCGCCCACCTCGGCGCCCGCAGGGAGCCCCCGGCCCCTGGGCCCGGCCCCGCCAGCGATGGGGGCGGCGCCGGTTGCTAAGCTGGCCCCCCGGCGGGCCCCCTGGCCCCCGTTCCCCCGCACCCGGAGGCCCCGTGGCGGCCAGCACCGAGGCAAGCACCCCCTCCCCTGGGCTCGCGGTCCAGGCCCTCCAGCTCGGCGGGCACCCCGCCCCCGGCGCCACCCTGCTCGGCGCGCCGCTGCGGTCCGTGGCGCCGGAGGGCCTGGCGGCGGCCCTCGCCGTGCCGGGCCTGACGGTGGTCGTGGCGGGCACGGGGCTCCAGCTCCCCTCTACCGCCGCCGACGCCCTCGCGGCCCAGGCGGTCTCCCCGCTGCCGGCCATCCCGGCGCGCATCGCGGCAGATCCCGCGCTCGGCCCCCGGGGGCGGCTCGTCTACGGCGTCGCCCACACCACCGCCGCCGGTGTGGTCGTGGGGCTGCCCGGCGATCCGGCCGTGCTCTCCGCCGCGGCCACGGTCCTCGCTCCCCTCACGGCCGCCGCGCCCGCGCCCGCTGCCGCCGCCGTCCCCGCTGCGCCGCCGGCCGGCGTGCAGGTGCTCGACATCCAGCCCGCGGCCGCCGCGCCCGCACCGCCCCCGGCCCCCCGGGGCTGGGAGGCCGCCCTGGCCCACATCGGCGCCACGGTCGATCGCGGCGCCTGGGGCCCCATGCCAGAGGCCGTGCACCGCTTCGCCCCCGTGCGCGACGTGCTCGAGCGCGCCGGTGAGCGGCGCCCCGTCCAGGACGACCACGGCCGCCGGTGGACCGCCTTCGGCTTCCCCGACCTGCGGCGGGCGGGCAGCAAGGTGCTGCTCGTGCGCGAGACCGACGCCCTCATCGAGATCATCGCCCTCCACCGCGCACCGGCGCGGGTGGGGGTCTGCGGCGACCGGGACGAGGCCTGGCTGCCCCCGTCGAGCCGGGATCCCGGGCCCGTGTCGGTCGAGCTGGTGGGGGCCCGGCCCCCGGGCTGGGGGCGGCTCTTCGCCCTCGAGGGCGACGCGGTCTACGTCGAGCGCGACGGGCGCATCCACCGCTGGGACGGCCGCCGCGAGACCCCGGTGGGCACCATCGGCCAGGCCCTCGCCTCTCTGGTGCTGCGCTGGAGCCAGCGCTGAGCCCGCGGGGGGCCGTCCCCCCCTGCCCGGGCACAGCCCCCGGTCCGCCCACCGCGCCGGGCCCGGGACAGGCGCCCCGACTGGGTTAGCCGGCCGCCTCCCCCCTGCTTCTGGAGCCCTCGGTGTCCACGAACCGCCCCGCCGACGCCATCCTCGAGCCCGCCGCCACCCGCGTGCGCGATCCCCAGACGGGTCGCAGCGTGTGGATGGCCGGCCTCATCAGCGACGCCACCCTCACCGACGACACCCTCGAGCTCACCCTGCGCACCACACAGGCCCACAGCCAGGCCGACCGCGAGCGCATGGACAAGGGCCTCCGGGGCCAGATCGGCGCCACCGGCTGGAAGGGCAAGGTGGTCATCCACCACGCCGTCGGCGGCGGTGCCTCCGCGCCGGCGCCGGCCCCCGCGCCCGCGTCCTCCACCCCCGTCCGCGGCATGAGCGGCCCCGGCATGCAGCCCCACGGCGGCCCGGTCCAGAAGAAGTCGCTGCCGGGCGTCGGCCACATCATCGCGGTCGCCAGCGGCAAGGGCGGCGTCGGCAAGTCCACCGTGGCCACCAACCTCGCCATCGCGCTGCGTCGCGAGGGCCTGCGGGTCGGCATGATGGACGCCGACATCTACGGCCCGAGCCTGCCCACGATGCTCGGCGTCTCGGGCAAGCCCTTCGCCAACGACGACAAGAAGATCGTCCCGCTGGCCTCCCACGGCATCAAGTGCATGTCCATCGGCTTCCTGGTCGACGAGGACGAGCCCATCATCTGGCGCGGCCCGATGGTCATGGGCGTGGTGCGCCAGTTCCTCCAGGACGTCGACTGGAACCCCATCGACGTGCTGGTCATCGACCTGCCGCCGGGCACGGGTGACGCCCAGCTCACGATGATCCAGGCGGTCGACCTCTCCGGCGCGGTCATCGTCACGACCCCCCAGAAGGTGGCCGTGCTCGACGCCGTGCGCGGGGTCGAGATGTTCCGCAAGCTCGAGGTGCCCGTGCTGGGTGTCGTCGAGAACATGGCCTGGGTCGATCTGCCCGGCGGCCAGCGCATGACGCCCTTCGGCGAGGGCGGCGGCCAGGCCACCGCTGACCGCTTCGGCGTGCCCCTGCTGGCCCAGGTGCCCCTGGTCCCCGCGATCCGCGAGGGCGGCGACGAGGGCAGCCCCGTGGCCCTCGGCGACAGCCCCGCCGCCGCGCCCTTCCGGGACCTCGCGGCCAAGGTCGCCGCCGCCCTGCGGAGCTGAGCCATGGCCGCCGCCGTCCCGCCCCCGGGCGCCCCCACACGGGCGCGCCGGGCCCCGCTGACGGACCGCTTCGGGCGCGTCCACACCTACCTGCGGGTCAGCGTGACGGACCGGTGCAACTTCCGCTGCGTCTACTGCCTCCCGGCCGAGGGCCTGAGCTGGAAGCCCCGGGAGAGCCTGCTCAGCTACGAAGAGATCGCCCGCCTGGTCGGTGTCTTCGCCTCGATGGGGGTCCAGAAGATCCGCATCACGGGCGGCGAGCCGACCATCCGGGCCGACATCACGGCCTTGGTGGCGGGCATCGCGGCCGTGCCCGGCATCACCGACGTGGCGATGACCACCAACGCCCACGCCCTGGCCCGCACGGCGCCGGCCCTCAAGGCGGCGGGCCTCGACCGGATCAACGTCAGCATCGACACCCTCGACCCCGAGGGCTTCCGGCGCATCACCCGCGGGGGCCGGCTCGACAAGGTGCTGGCGGGCATCGAGGCCAGCCTCGCCGCCGGCCTCCACCCCGTCAAGCTCAACGCGGTGCTGCTCCGCGGTGAGAACGACGACCAGCTCTTCCCCCTCGTCGAGTACGCCGCCGCCCGGGCCCCGGCCATGGTGCTGCGCTTCATCGAGTACATGCCCTTCGAGGCCCGGTGGCACCAGAGCGTGCGCAGCAAGGAGCTCCGCGAGCGCCTGGCGGCCCGCTACACCCTCGAGCCCGTGCGTGCGCGCACCCGCACGGCCGGCCCCTCCCGGGTGTGGAAGATTGCCGAGAACGGCCTCGAGGTGGGCTTCATCAGCCCGCTCAGCGAGCACTTCTGCGCGACCTGCAACCGGCTGCGGCTCTCCTGCGAGGGCCAGCTCCGCACCTGCCTCGCCCACGAAGACACCCCCTCGCTGCGGGATCTGATGCGGGGCGGCGCCACCGACGACGCGCTCGCGGCCGCCATCCGCACGATGGTCATGGGCAAGCCCGAGGGCCACCAGGCCGAGCTCGAGGGCGGGGTGCCCTTCCAGGGGGTCATGACCCGCATCGGCGGCTGAGGCGGCTCAGCCCCGGAGCGCGACGAGCCCGAGGCGGTGGAGGGTCTCGCCCAGGGTCGCCAGCCGCACGGGCTTGGCGAGGCAGGCGTCCATGCCGGCGTCGACCGCCAGGGCCCGGTCGTCGAGATCGGAAGAGCGTCGTGTCGG
>CAXQUZ010000630.1:0-4559 GCA_964226865.1 Myxococcota bacterium
TACACGACGCTCTTCCGATCTGCCGTCGGCGGTTGACCGCCGCACGCGGCCCGATTAGACGGGCCGGGCTCGGGTGCTGTACGCGCCCGGATCAGCGCGGCTAGGTAGCTCAGTTGGTTAGAGCACACGGTTCATACCCGTGTTGTCGGCGGTTCAAGTCCGCCCCCAGGCACTCTCTCTTCGCCGCCCCGGCCCTGCGCCGGGGCGTCGTCGTTCTCGGCCCGCGGGTTCCGGTCGCCCCGGCCCCGTGGCATGCTTCGCGGCCCACGCCCAGCGGAGCCGCCATGTCCCGTGACCCTGCCGCCCCCGTCCCTGCTGGCGCTGCCGGCTCCGCGCCTGCGCCGGCCGCCGCCCCGTCGCCCTCCCGCCGCGGCCTGCTCCGGGCCTCCCTGTCGGGCACGGCCGGCTTCGGGGTCGGTGCCATCGCCGGGCTCGGCGGCTGTGGCAGCACCACCCCCAGCGCTGGCGAGGGGGGCGCGCCCGCCGTTCTCACGAGCAAGAAGGTGCGCTGGCGCCTCGCCTCGAGCTTCCCCCGGGGCCTCGACACCATCTTCGGCGGCGCCGAGGTGCTCGCGGCCCAGGTCAAGGCCATGACCGACGGCCACTTCGACATCCGGGTCGACCCGGCCGGCGAGCTGGTGCCGGGCCTCGAGGTGCTCGACGCGGTCCAGAACGGCACGGCCCAGTGCGGCCAGACCGGCAGCTACTACTACATCGGCAAGAACCCGGCGCTGGCCTTCGACACCTGTGTGCCCTTCGGCCTCACGGCCCGCCAGCAGACCGCCTGGCTCACCGAGGCCGGCGGCCAGGAGCTCATCGACGGGCTGCTCGCCGACTTCGGCGTGCGCAGCTTCCCGGCGGGCAACACCGGCGTCCAGATGGGCGGCTGGTTCAAGCGCGAGGTGCCCTCGCTGGAGGCGCTGAAGGGCCTGAAGATGCGCATTCCCGGCATGGGCGGCAAGGTCATGTCGATGCTCGGCGTCTCGGTCCAGAACATCGCCGGCGGCGAGATCTTCCCCGCCCTCGAGCGCGGGGCCATCGACGCGACCGACTGGGTGGGGCCCCACGACGACGAGAAGCTCGGCTTCCACAAGGCCGCCCAGTACTACATGTTCCCCGGCTGGTGGGAGCCCGGTCCCCACCTCTCCTACTACGTGCAGCAGGCGGCCTGGGACCAGCTGCCCGCCGTCTACCGCGAGGTCTTCGCGGCCGCTGCCCGCACCTCGGCCAGCGTCATGCAGGCCCGCTACGACGCCCAGAACCCCGCCGCGCTCCAGCGCCTCGTCCAGGGGGGCGTCATCCTGCGTCCCTTCGCCGACGACATCATGCAGGCCGCCCGGGAGGCCTCGCGCCAGATGCTCGCCGACGACGCCGCCAAGGACCCGACCTACCGCAAGATCCACGAGCACTGGCAGGCCTTCCGCCGCCAGAGCTTCGACTGGTTCGCCCTCGCCGAGCTCGCCTACCAGCAGGCCGCCTTCGCGGGCTGAGCCTCAGCCCGTGCCCCAGCGCACGAGCTCCGGGAAGAGCACGACCAGCACCAGCGCCACGAGCTGGATGCCGATGAAGGGCAGGGCGCCCCGGTAGATCTCGCTCGTGGGCACCGAGCGCGGCGCGACCCCCCGCAGGTAGAACAGCGAGAAGCCGAAGGGGGGCGTCAGGAAGCTGGTCTGGAGGTTCATGGCGATGAGCACGCCGAACCAGACGAGGTCGATGCCCAGCAGCCGGGCCGCGGGCACGAGCAGCGGCAGGATGATGAAGGCGATCTCGAAGAAGTCGATGAAGAAGCCGAGCACGAAGATGACCGTGTTGGCGACCACCAGCAGCCCGATGCGGCCCCCGGGCAGCCCCGTGAGCAGGTCTTCGATCCAGAGATCGCCGCCGAGGCCCCGGAACACGAGCGAGAAGGCCGTCGAGCCGATGAGCAGGAAGACCACCATGGTCGTGAGCTTGGTGGTCTCGTCGGCGGTGGCGCGGAGGGCGGCCCGGTCGAGGCGGCGGTTGGCACCGGCGAGGGCCATGGCGCCGAGGGCCCCGAGGGCGCCGGCCTCGGAGGGGGTGGCCACCCCGGCGAAGATGCTGCCCAGCACGAGCACGATGAGCCCCAGGGGTGGCAGCATCACCCAGACCACCCGCCCGAGCAGCTCCCGGGCGCTCGCGGGCAGCTCCGCGGGGGGCAGGGCAGGGGCGGCCGCCGGGCGCAGGACGGCGACCCCGACGACATAGAGGGCGTACATGCCCGCCAGCATCAGCCCCGGCAGCAGGCTGCCCACGAAGAGGTCGCCCACGCTGACGCCGAGCTGGTCGGCCAACACCACCAAGACGACGCTGGGCGGGATGATCTGGCCCAGGGTGCCCGCCGCGGTGATGATGCCCGCCGAGAGCCGGGCGCTGTAGCCGTAGCGCAGCATCACGGGCATCGAGATCATGCCCATGGCCACGACACTGGCGCCCACGACCCCCGTGGCCGCTGCGAGCAGGGCGCCCACGAAGACCACGGCCAGGGCGAGGCCGCCGCGCAGCCGCCCGAAGAGCATGCCGATGGTCGTGAGCAGGTCCTCGGCCAGCTTCGACTTCTCGAGCATCGTGCCCATGAAGATGAAGAAGGGCACGGCGAGCAGCACCTGGTTGCCCATCACCCCCAGCACCCGCTGGGGGAAGGCGTGGAGCAGGCCGAGGTCGAAGGCGTCGATGCCCACGCCGATGGCGGCGAAGACGAGCGCCGTGCCGCCCAGCGAGAAGGCCACGGGGTAGCCCGAGAAGATGAGCCCGAAGGCCACGACGAACATGAGCGGGCCGAGCCAGTCCATCCCTCAGCCCTCCCCGCGGGGGGCGTCGTCGTCCGGCAGGGGCAGGCGGCCGGCGAGCTGGAGCCCGTGCTTGAGGGCCTGGGAGAGGCCCTGGAGGCCGAGCAGGGCGAAGCCGCCCAGCATCAGCAGCTTGAGGGGCCACCGGGGCAGCCCGCCGGGGTCGGGGGAGCCCTCCCAGATCCGCAGCGAGCTCTGCACGGTGGGCAGGCAGACCCACAGGGCGAAGGCGCAGAAGGGCAGCAGGAAGAGCACGGTGCCGGCGAGGTCGATGGCCGCCCGGGCCCGGCCGCCGCAGCGCCCGTAGAGCACGTCGACCCGGACGTGGGCGTCGCGCTGGAGGGTGGCCGCGCCGGCCAGCAGGAACAGGGCGCTGAACAGGTACCACTGGCCCTCGAGCAGCGCGTTCGAGGTGAGGTTCTGGCCGGCGAAGCGCCCGGCGTAGCGCAGCAGGGTGTTGGCGGCGGCGAGCAGGACCATGGCCAGGCTCAGCCAGCCAGCGGCGGCGCCGATGCGGGTGCTCAGGCGGTCGATGGCGGTGTGGATGCGGAGCAGGGCAGACACGCGCGGCCTCTCAGCGGGGGCCCGCGACCATAGCAGTCGCCGCCGGTGCACCGGGACGGGGGGCACCGGTGTTATGTCGGGCACCACCGGGCCCGGCCCGGAAGAGGAGGCGCGATGACACAGAGCACGGCCACGACAGCGGCCCTGGGACTCGGGCTCGCCCTGGGCGCGGGCGGCTGCACCGACAAGGGCGGAGACAGCGGCGGCGACGTCAACCTGACGGTGGTCTACGCCGGCTGCTACGTCTCGGGCTCCGAGGTCTCCTGCGACATCTCGGTCGAGAACCTGGGCAGCTCCGACTCCGGCGCCTTCGAGGTCGGCGTCTATGTCAACCACGGCGGCGACCCGGCCCCCGGCGACAGCGCCACGGCCTCGGCCCGCATCGCCAACATCGCGGGCGGCGAGACGGGGGGCGCCACCGTCACGGTCTCGGCCGGCGCCGCCGACGCCCTGTGGGTGCTCGCCGACATGACCGATGTGGTGGCCGAGACCGACGAGTCCGACAACAGCCAGGGCCCCCTCCAGCCCACCCAGCGCCGCTAGCCCGGCCTGCGCGAAATTTTCGGCAAGACGCCCTCCAGTGGGGCGTCTTCGTCGTCTTGGGGGCCCGCCTCCGGGGCGCCCCGCGAATGGCCCCCCGGTGCCACCGTCGGCCCGGCACCCCCCACGCCCGGAGGCCCCCGTGTCCGCTCTGCTCCGCTCGTCTGGCGCTGCCCTGCTCGCCCTCGTGCTCGGCGCCGCCCCCGCCCACGCCCGCCGGGGGGCGCCCGCCGCCGTCACCGTCGACAACGACCGGGCCGCCCCCGTCGGCCTCTACGTCGACGGCATCTTCGCCCAGGAGGTCCCGCCGGGCGAGGTCGCGACCCTGCGGCTGCGCCCGGGCGCCCACCGCCTGCGGGTGGTCGATGCCCAGGGCCAGACCCTCCAGACCGAGGAGGCCGTGCTGGCGCCCCACGCGACCGTGGCGCTGGTCGTGCCGCCGCCGCCGGCGACCCTGGCCCTCCGCAGCGCCAGCAGCGTGCCCCTCACCGTGCGGGTCGAGGGCCGGTCGGCCAGCCCGCGGGTGCGGCGCCTGCGGCTGCGCCGAAGCCCGTGGCGCCACAGGCGGCGGCAGCGGCTGGTGCCGCGCCGGCAGCTGCCGCGCCAAAGCCGGCCCCAACCGTTTCGTCTACTCAGGCGGCGTTCGCG
>CAXQUZ010000631.1:0-14539 GCA_964226865.1 Myxococcota bacterium
CGGCGGTGCTCGCCCGGGTGCGGGCCGACCCCTCCCAGGCCGCGGCCCTCTGCCCGGGCCTCGAAGCCGGCCTGCGCGCCCAGTGCGAAGACATCGGCCGCCGCCCCCACCTCGGCACGGTCGCGCCCCGGCCGGGCGCCGTCCAGACCGCCGTGCCCAGCGGGGTGGGCAGCGTGCGCAGCCTGCTCCAGGACCAGCCGCCCCCCGGGCCCTGGCCCGCGGCCGTCGCCGTCGACTGCAGCGCCGCCCTCGACCGGTCGGACTGTGTGGAGGGGGCCGCCCGGCGCCTGGTGCTGCTCGGCGACACCGACGGCGCCCTCGCGCGCTGCGCGGGGCTGCCCGCCGGCAACGCCCGGGACGACTGTGCGTTCCGGGCCGCCGAGGTGCTCACCATGGCGCCCGCCCGCCCCCGGGTGGCCGACGTCAGCCGGGCCGCGGGCCTGTGTCTCTGGGCCGGCCCCTTCGCTGCCGACTGCCTGCGCCACCTCGCGGGCGACATCGGCCGCCTCGCGCCCATCGGCACGGGCACGGCCGACTGGCGGGCCCTCGACCGCCGCGCAGAGGCCCTCGCCGCGGCCCGGCCCGGGCCGGTCGGGGCGGCCGCCGCCAGCCTCGCCCGGGCCCAGGGCGCCTGGCTCCACGTCGACGCCCACGCCGCCGCCTGTGCCGCCGGGGGCGCGGCCCCGGACGAGCTCGGGCCCCACCTGCGGGCCGCCGTGGTCTGGCGCCTCGCTGAGGATGGCCTGCTGGACGCTGTCCTCGATGATGCCGTCGACGCCGTGCTCGCCGGCACGGCCCCGGCGAGCTGCGCCCCCCGGGCGGTGCCCCGGCGGGCCTACGACGTCGAGGGGCGCTGGTCCACCCTGCGGCCCGGTGAAGCGGACCTGCCCCGGGTGGCGCTGCTCGGGGAGGCCGCCCGGGTCGTGGCCGAGGCGCCCGCGGTCGACGCAGCCGTGGCCGTGCTCGAGGTCGCCGCCCGCCACCCCCGGGCCCCCGCCGCGCTGCTCGACGCGGGCCTCGCCCACCCGGACTGGCGGGTGCGCTGGACGGCGGCGCGCCTGCGCCAGGAGGCCGGTGCGCCCGCCCCCCGGGGCGCCGAGAGCCACCCGATCGTGGCCGGCCGCCTCCGCTGAGGCGCGGCTCAGCGCGCCGGGCCGCCCCCGAGCACCCGCCGCAGGTACCAGGGCAGCCAGGGCAGCCCCAGCACCAGCGGTCCGACGCTGACGATGGCCGAGAGCCACAGGGCCCCGAGCAGCAGGGCCGCCGGCGGTCCCGATCCGGCGAGCAGCCCCACCACCGAGGCCTCCCGGGGCCCGACCCCCGCCAGCGGCCCCGGCAGCTGGGCCAGCAGCATCGCCCCGTCCACGGCCACCATCGCCGCGGCCGGCCCCACGGCCACCCCGGCGGCCTGCAGCACCAGCCAGCCGACCAGCCAGGGCGAGGCCTGGTAGGCCAGGGCGTAGGCCAGCAGCCCCGCCCGCTGGGCCGGGCGCGCGGCGGCCACCGGGGCGAGGGCCGACCGGGCGAGGCGCCCCAGGCGGGGGTGGAGCCGGCCGGCCAGGGGGGGCAGCCAGCGGCCGGGTCGGTCGCTGAGAACGGTCCACAGCAGGGCGACCAGGGCGATGCCCGCCACCGCGGGAACCCCCGCCGGCAGGGCCACGCTGCCCCCCAGGCAGAGCCCCAGCAGCAGCCAGGCCAGCAACCCCACCAGGTTGAGCAGCCGGTCGTAGGCCAGGGCGCCGGCGGTGGTGGCGGGGGGCGTGCCCAGCTCGCGGTGGAGGAAGGCGAGATCGGCCAGTCCGCCGGCCTTGAGGGGGGTCAGCAGGCGCAGGGGGCCCGCACCGAGGCGCATGGCCAGGGCCGTGCGGTAGGGCAGCCGGTGGCCGCTGCAGCCGAGCGCCCGGCGGAAGCGGTCGGGGCCCGCGAAGAGCTGGACCCCGAGGCCGACGACGAGGGCGAGGCCCAGCGGCAGGGGGGCCATGCGCCCGGCGGCGTCGAGCAGCGCCGCGGGCGACACCGCCACCGCGCGCCCCAACAGCACGAGGCAGCCCGCCGACAGCAGCAGGCTCAGGCCCGCGGCGGCGCGGCGCCAGGCGGGGACGGGGCGCGCTGGGGGGACCACGCGGGCCTCGGGCAGGGGGGCGTCAGGGCCTCGACAGGAACGTCGACGGCTGGGGGACCCGGGTTATCCCGCTGAGACCCCCGACCCCGCGGCCTCCATGCGCTCCCCGTCCACGCCCACCCGCACCGTGCTCATCCGGCTCGCCACGTGGCTGGACCGGCCCGCCGCCCACCCCGAGAACGTGATGGCGCCCCTGGTGCTCGGCTGGGCGGCCTCCCTGCTCGACCAGGGTGGCCACCCCGTCCGGCTGCTCGACACCGAGCTCGGCCACTGGGACGAGGCCGCCCTGAGCGCCGCCGTCGCCGACTTCTCGCCCGACCTGGTCGTCGTCCACGCCACCAGCACCTCCGTGCCCCTGATGCGCACGCTCGCGGCCCGGTGGCGCCGCCGCCTGCCCCGGGCCTTCCTGCTCGCCACGGGCCAGCACGCGACCGTGTTGCCCGAGACCCTGCTCGGCGCCGAGGGCTACCACGCCTGCGCCCTGCAAGAGCCCGAGGAGGCCATCGCCGAGCTCGCCGCCGCCCTCGGGGCCCGCCGCGCCCTCGACACCGTGCCCGGCCTCGTCCTGGCGGATCCGGACGCCCCCGAGGCCCCCGTGCGCACGGCCCCCCGGCCCCTGCGCGACGACCTCGACGCCCTGCCCCTGCCGGCCCACCAGCACTTCCTCGACCGCAACTACCGGGTCTACCACCCGACGGGCGTGCGCCGCCGCATCCGCTGGGGCTTTGCCATGACCAGCCGGGGCTGCCCCTACCCCTGCGTCTACTGCTCGGGCACCCTGCGCAACAGCTCCGGCCGCAGCTACCGCCGCCGCTCGCCCGAGAACGTGCTCGCCGAGGTCCAGCTGCTCCAGCGCCTGGGCCGCACGGTCATGCACTTCAAAGACGACATCTTCACCTTCGACCGCGACCACAGCCTCGCCCTGCTCGACCGCCTCGCCCACAACGAGAACGGGGTGATGCCGTTCACGGTCCAGACCCGCGTCGATCACGTCGACGCCGAGATCTTCGCCGCCATGCGCCGCGCCGGCTGCACGACCGTGGGCTTCGGGGTCGAGAGCGGCTCACCGGCGACCATCAAGCGCCTCAAGAAGATGTCGACCGTCGACCAGGCCCGCACGGCCTTCGCACTGGCCCGCGAGGCGGGGCTGCTGCGGGTGGGCTTCTTCCTGCTGGGCAACCCCGACGAGACCCACGACGACATCCGCATGACCCTCGAGCTGGCCCACGAGCTCGACCCCGACATCGTCCAGGTGGGCTTCCTCACCCCCTACCCGGGCACGGGAACCTGGAAGGAGCTCGCCGAAGACGAGCGGCCGACCGACTGGGCCAACCTGTCCCACTACAACCAGGCCTGGAACCCCTCCCAGGTCGCGACCGAAGACCTGCTCGCCTGGCAGCGGCGCTTCTACCGCGAGCTGGTGCTGACGCCGCGCTTCCTGTCCCGCTACGCCTGGACCCGCCGCTGGGAGCTGCTGCTCAACCCCGAGCGGGAGCTTCCCTTCGCGAAGGAGGCCGTGCGCTTCCTGGCCCGGCGCGCCTTCGCCTGAGCCACCCTGCACGCAGCCACCACGCCCCCAGGGCCAGCCAGCCGAGGCCTTGGACGGCGAGCCCCGCCCAGAGCCCCGGCGGCCGGCAGCGCAGCGTGACCGGCGAGGCGGGGGTCGTGAGCTGCACGGTCGCCCGTCCGTCCGCCGCCGTGACGGGGCCCGCGGAGGACACGAGGCAGGGGTCGGCGTCCTGGTTGATGGAGAGGGTCGCCGGCAGGGCCCCAGTGTCGATGAGAACGTCGATGTCGAGGCCATCTGCGCGGGGGTGGACCCCGACGATGCGGCCCCCCTCCAGAGAGGCCGGTCCCGGGGCGGGCACGACGGGGCTGCGGGTGCCGGCGGCGTCGACGTGGAGGTCGGGCTGGGCGGCGGTCGCGCTGAGCACGTTGGGCTTCCAGTCGAGCACCCCCTCGCCCCGCAGGTAGGCATGGTAGGCCTCGGCCTCGGCGGGACGGCCCTCGTAGCGGGGCAAGCCGCGGCCCTGCAGCTGGCGGAAGGGGCCCGTCGTGGCGGCCGGCGGCACGAGGGTGAAGGCCCCGTGGAGCAGCCCCGGGAGCCGGTGGCCCACGGGCAGCAGGGCGAGGCCGAGCACGAGGGCGGCGGCCGGGCTGCCGAGGGGACGGGCCCGGCGGCGCAGGCCGGCGAGGGCGTCGAGGCCGAGGCCCGCGAGCATGGCCACCGCCAGCACCACGAGCAGATCGTAGGCCTTGGCGGGGTGGCGCACCGAGCCCAGCAGGGGCAGCCGCCAGAGCAGCCCGAAGAGATCGACCGGGGCCGCCGGTCCCATGGCCAGCAGCGCCCCCAGCCCCCCGCCGGCGAGCCAGGGGCGGGCCGCCCGGGGGGCCTTCGCCAGCCCGAGCAGGGCGAGGCCGAGCACGAGGGGCCCGACGGCCACCCGCGACAGGGGGTAGGGGCCGGGGGTGGCGTCGAGGCCCACCAGCGCGTGCAGCAGGCTCGCCGGGCCGTAGAAGGCGTCGGCGGCGTCGGCGTAGCGGTCGATGTGGCGCCGGTCGCGGAGCAGCAGCGAGACGAGCGGCGGCAGCTTGCCGGCCGCGAGCACGGCGGCCACGAGCCCCGCAGCGGCGAGGCGCAGCGGCCGCTGGAGCCGGGGCGCCCGGCCGGGGCCGGGGGGCAGCAGGGCGAGCAGCAGCACGAGGCCCACCCCCATGGTGAGCACGGCGACGTTGCCGTCGAAGACCGCCAGCGCGAGCAGGGCCCCGGCGCCGAGCACCCCGACGGGCCCCGTGCCCAGCAGCCCGGCGAGCATGCCCGGGAAGAGCAGCCAGTGCAGCTCGACATAGTTGCCGTCGGCCACACACCAGGTGAGCCAGCTGCTCGCCACGAGCACGAGGGCGGCCCCCGTGCGCCCCACCGGGCCGAGGCCCAGGCGCCGGGCCAGGGCCCAGGTGCCCCCGGCGGCGGCGGCGGCGAAGCCCACGATCCCGACCTTGGGGCCGAGGGCCTCGCCGAGCAGCAGGGTGGGCAGGAGCAGGGGGCTCGGGAAGGGGGCCTCGGGGTGGCCCGCCAGGGGGAAGCCGCCGGCCAGCCAGGGGGCCCAGGTGGGCAGGATGCCGTCGAGCAGGGCATCGCGGGCGATGCGGTGGTGGAGGTGGGCCGTGAGCCAGTCGTGGTCGGCGCCGAGCAGGTCGCCGGTCGAGAGCACAGAGACGGCGATCACGGCCACGGCGCCGGCCAGGGCCAGCAGCTCGGCGGGCGCCGGGCGGGCGGCAGGGCGGGGTCTCATGGGGCGGGCGGCCCCCCGCGCGGCAGCCGCAGGGTGAAGCGGGCGCCGCCCTCGGGCGCCGGGCCACAGTCGAGCTGGCCGCCGTGGGCGACGGCGATCTGGCGTGCCACGGCGAGGCCCAGGCCCGTGCCCCGGGTGCGGGTGGTGTGGAAGGGCGCGAAGATCTGCTCGCGCTGGTCGGCGGCGACGCCGGGGCCCTGGTCGTCGACCGTGACCGTGGCCCCCCGCCGGTCAGCGGCGAGTCGGACTGTGACGGGAGGGCCGTGCTGGAGGCCGTTCTCGACCAGGTTGACCACCACCTGGTGCAGGCGCTCCGCGTCGCCGAGCAGTGGGGCACCGGGCCGGGCGGCCGTGCCCTCGACGGCCACGGGCGCGGCGGTCTCGACAGGCACGGCGGCGGCCGCGGCGGCGGCGGCCCGGTGCACGACGGCGTCGAGATCGACCGCCTCGCGCTGGATGCGGCCGGCCCGGACGAACTCCAGCAGGTCCGTGATCAGGGTCTCCATGCGCACGGCCTCGGCCACCACCCGCTCGGCCTTGGCCTGGGAGCGGCCCGGCGGCAGGAACTCCTCGAGGAGCTGGGCGTGGCCCTTGAGCGAGGTCAGGGGGTTGCGCAGCTCGTGGGCGAGCACGGCCGACATGCGGCCGAGGGCGGCGAGCTGCTGCTGGGCGGCCTCCCGGGCGGCGGCGGCCTCGGCCCGCACCGAGAGGCGCCAGACCACCACGGCCCCGGCGAGCAGGGTGCCCGCCACCCACAGGGCGAGCAGCAGGCCCCGGCGGGCCATGCGCTGGAGGGCGAGGGCACGGTCGGGCACATACTCGATGACCAGCCGGGGTGCGGCGTCGCGGGCCCGGGCCAGGGCCGGATCCCGGGGGCCGCCGCCGGCCGCCGTCGAGGGGGGGGCGGCGTGGGGCCCCTCGACCATCCAGACCCGGCCGTCCTCCACCGTCCAGGTGGCCCCGGGGGGCAGGGGCGCGCCGGTCGCGTGGGTCGGGTGGCCCGCGGCCGAGAGCACGGTGCCGTCCGGCGCCACCAGCGCGACATAGCGCAGCCCCGCGTGCTCCCAGTGGGCGAGCAGGGCCGCAAAGCCGGCGTCGCGGCTCGGGGCCAGGGTCACGACGCTCCGGTCGCGCTCGATGCCCCGGAGCAGGTCTTCGCCCGGGTCTTGCTCGAGGCGGTGGGCCTCGGCGGCCAGCCCGCGCCACTGGGCCCAGGCCGTGAAGACGAGGGTGGCGCCGAGGATCAGCGCCGTGGCGGCGACGCCGATGCGCAGCAGGTGGCTGGGGGTGGCGGGGGAACGGGGCACCCCGGCAGCCTACCGGCTGGGCGGCCCGTCGGGGGCGAGGCCCCGCAGCTCGCGGCAGGCGAAGCGCTGCTGGATCTGGTCGTCGGCGACGTAGAGACAGTTCTGGCTGAGCGTGGCCTGCCACTGGTCGGCGCCGGCGCCGTCGACCGTGGCGAAGACCACCTCCGGGAGCGCGCGGGCGAGGCCCAGGGCCCGGCCGCTGCGATCGGGGCCCACGGTCACGGCCACCACGGGCGGTCCCCCCGCGTCCATGTCGTCGGCGAGGGCCTCGATCACGGGCTGCATGTCGCCCCGGTGGGGGAGCCAGAAGACCACGATGAAGTCGTCGGCGGGCAGCGCTCCGTGCCACGGCCGGAGGCTGGCGCGGTCGGGGGGGGCCTCGGTGCTGCCGACCGCGTCGATGAGCGGCGGCCAGGGCACGGCCGCGAGCACGGCCGCATCGAGCGAGAGAAAGGCCCGGCGGAGGGCCCGGGCCCGGTCGAGGTCGCCGTCGAGGGCGGCCTGGGTCATGTCGCGGCCGAGGGCGAGGGCCTCGCCCCGAGGGCCGTCGGGAACCGGCGGGGCGCCCGCGAAGATCGGCATGCCGTCTTCGTTGAAGGTGACGGCCTGGGCGGGGGCGGACAGGGCGGCCACGAGGCCCAGGACGGCGGCTGGCAGTGGTCGCATCGACCCTCCTGTGCCCCGGGACGGATCGCCGCCGTGCCAGCATGAGCGCCCCCGCGGCCGCCGCCCGCCGCCAGGGCCCTGCCCCGGGAGTGCCCCGTGCCCGATCCCGCGCGCCTCCGCGCCCAGCACCGCCAGCGCATGAGCTGGATGCCCTGGCTCTACTTCCGCCTCAAGCCCAAGGACCAGGCCTGGGCCCGGGCCTGGCAGGCTGCGGTCCATGCCGAGCTCAGCGCCCTCGAGCAGCTCGTGCTCGACCCGGACTGCTTCGTGGCCCCCGAGGCCCACCTCTTCGCCGAGCCCCACCGCGAGATCCACATCGGCCCCGGCAGCCACGTCGCCGCCGGCGCCTTCCTCCACGGCCCCCTGCGCATCGGCGCCCACGTCGGCATCAACCACGGCGCCACCCTCGACGGCGGCGCCCAGGGCATCACCGTCGGCGACCACACCCGCATCGCCGCCGGGGTGCGCATCTACGGCTGGGACCACGGCACAGCGCCCGGCGCCCTGGTGCGGACCCAGCCCGTGCGCTCCCGGGGGGTGCGCATCGGCCGCGACTGCTGGCTCGGGGCGAACGCGGGCGTCACGGACGGCGTGGCCCTCGGCGACGGCTGTGTGGTGGGCATGGGCGCGGTCGTGACCCGGGACGTGCCCGCCGGCGCGATCGTGGGCGGGGTGCCGGCCCGGGTCATCGGCTGGCGGGACGGCTCAGCCCCCTGAGCGCCAGCTCTGCTTGTCGAGGCCGTCTCTGGCGTGCCAGCGGACGTTCTCGTCGGGGTGCTCCGCGGCGAGGCGGGCCAGGGTGGCGGGCAGGTCGAGGGTGGCGGGCGGGGTCAGGCGCAGCAGCCGCGCCGCCGTCCAGCGCACCCGCTCGCGGGGGTGGTCGACCCAGGGCAGGAAGGCCTCGGCGGTCGTGCTGGGACGGTAGAAGAGGGCCTCCAGCGCGGCGATCTCGACGTCTTCGTCCACGTCGCGGCCCACGAGGCGCAGCCCGCCGCCGTAGACGGGCAGGTGGGGCAGGCCCTGCTCGGCCGGGGCGCCGATGGGCGGGTGGTAGCGGCCCTTGCGGTGGGCCTCGTGGAGGGGGGCGCCGGTGGGCGGGGGGCGCGTGCCCTGCCAGATCTCGAGCACGGCGGCGACGGTGGGCGGGGTGCCGCTGGCCGCGAGCAGCCGCACGGCCTCGAAGGCGAAGCCCGTGCGCAGGGGGGCGCCGGACATGCCGGGCAGCCGGGCGGGGCCGGGCTCGCAGCGTCCGCTGCCCACGTAGAGGCCGTGGCCGAAGCTGGCGGCCAGGATGTCGTGCCCCTCGCCCTCGAGGCCGTCGCCGGCGCCCTTTAGGGCCGCGTCGACCTGGGCCATCAGCTCGGCCTGGGCCGCCGCCACCCGGGCCGGGGCGAGGCCGGGGTGGAGCGCGGGGTCTCGGGGCAGGAACCAGCCGACGTGGGTGAGGCAGTTGCGGCCGAACCAGCCCGCGGCGGCGCAGTGGGACAGGGCGGGCACGGTGTGGCCCTGGCGGCCGAGCTCTTCGCCGGCCCTGAAGTGGCACTCGTCCTGCCAGGTGCCCGGGGGCAGGGCGGCGCAGAGGGCGTGGGCCTCGTCGCTGCGGCCCGCGTGGCCCAGCCGGGCCGCGGCCTGGACCCGGCAGGTGGTCGCCAGCTCGGGGATGGGCTCGGCCGCACAGCGCGCCAGCAGGGCGTCGGGATCCTGGGGGTAGGGCGCGAGGGCTCCCGTGGGGTCGGGGGCCGCCGGGCCGCCGCTGCAGCCGAGGCCCGCCACCAGGGCCACGGCCAGGGCCCTCCCGGGACGGTGGGGCTTGGTGAGTATGCTCTCTGTCACGGGGTCTTCGGGGCGTCTTGCCCGGGGCCGCGGGGCGCCCGGGGGCGGGTGCCGAGGTGGGGGCGACCGAGCACCTGGCGGCACTTCTCCTGTGCGCCCGTGGTCTCGGCGCCGCGGCAGAAGCGGGCGGCCTCGGTGGGGTGGGCGATGCTCAGCCGGAGCCGGAGCAGATCGCGGCTCTCGGCGGGCTCGACCGTCGCCAGGGCCGCGTCGAGGGCCGCGGCGGCCCCGGGGGCGGGGGGCGTCGCGGCGAGGCCCGCAGCGAGGGGCTGGATCTGCTCCCAGCGGCACTGCTCCCGGGCCGCCGGATCCGCCACGGCAGCACAGTCGGCGAGGCTCTCCGGGCCCCCGCAGGCCGCGAGGCCGAGGGCGAGCGCGAGCCGGGGCAGGGCCCGGGGGGCGACCGCTCGTCCGGTGTCGGCGCGCGGGCCCGGCGCCATCAGTCCTGGACCTTGCGGGGCCCCCAGGCCACGGGCGCGCCGGCGAGGATCTGCTTGAACTGGGCCCGGCCGATGGCCGCCTCGCCCGCGTCCACACAGTGCTCGTAGGCCCGGGCCTCGCGCTCGGCGCGGTCGAGGGCCGGGGCGCCGACGCTGGCCAGCACCCCGCGCTTGAAGGCGGCCACCGCCGTGGGCGACTTGCGGGCCACCATGGCGGCGAGGGCCTGGGCCCGGTCCTCGGCGGCGGCGGCCGTGGGGGCCACCTCTTGCACGAGCCCGATGCGCACGGCCTCCTCGGCGTCGATGCGCTCGCCTGTCATGCCGAGGCGCAGGGCCTGGGGCACGCCGATGAGCGCCCAGAGCTCGCTCGTGCCGCCGGCCCCGGGCAGGATGCCCAGCCCCGTCTCGGGCAGCCCGAAGCGCGCGGAGGGCAGGGCGATGCGGTAGTCGCAGCAGATGAGGAATTCGGTGCCCCAGCCGAGGGCGACCCCGTTGACGACGGCGAGGTGGAAGACCGGGGCCGCCCGCAGGGCCGCGAGCACCCGGCGCTGGCGGCGCACGTGGGTCTTGACCTGGGCGTCCGACCAGCCGACCCGCTCGGTGACGTCGGCGCCGCTGATGAAGATGGGGGTGCCCTTGCGGCTCGTGCGCTCCGACCGGGTGATGAGGGCCCGGATGTCGGTGTCGCCGACCGACCGGGCGATGCGCTCCCAGTCGTCGAGGGCGGCGCTGCCCATCTCGTTGGCCCGGCCGTGGTCGCGGGTGATCTCGAGCACCTGGCCGTCGGCCAGCAGCCGGGTCTGGAGGACCGTCGTGGGGATGGGGCTCTCGGGGGCTGCGGTCACGGTGCTCTCCTCGTGGGGCAGGGCGCGAGGCTATCACCCCGGCGCGCCCGGGGCTGGGGCCCGACCCGGGCCCCCGGTCGGGATAGGGCGAGCGTCTGCCCGGGGGGGAGCCCGCCGCCCCGTCTGTGCCCTGGAGCCCGCCGTGTTGCCCTGGTCCGCCTGTTTCCGTCGTCCCGTGCGCGGGCACGCTGCCCACCGGCCCGGACGGTGCCCGTGAACCGCCAGCGCCTGCGCACCCTCGCGATCTGGCTGCTGCTCGTGGGCATCGGCATCGGCGTCTTCGTGCGCCGCGGCAGCGGCGCGCCCTCCCTGCCCGAGCGGGGCCCCGATGCCGTGCTCGCCGACATCCACGAAGACCTCATCGACGAGGTCGTCATGGTCGACGGGGCGATGGAGGTCCGGCGCTTCGACGGGGCCGACTACCGGGTGGCCCAGCCGGCCCCCGAGCTGTGGGCGCTGCTCGCCACCCAGGGCATCCCCGTGGGCGCGGACGACGGGGAGGACGGGCTCGTGGGGGTGCTGGCCTATGCCGTCCCCATCGCCTTTGTCGTGCTGATCCTGCTGTGGTTCCTGCGCCGCCAGCAGGCCGGTCCGGGCGGGGTGCTGGCCCTGCGCAAGAGCCGCGCGCGGCTGCTGGCCAACGAGACCCCGGTGCGCTTCGCCGACGTGGGCGGGGCGGTCGAGGCCAAGGCCCGCCTCGGCGACGTCATCGACTACCTCCAGCATCCCGAGCGCTGGGCGGATGCCGGGGTGCGGCTGCCCCGGGGTGTGCTGCTCGAGGGGCCGCCGGGCTGTGGCAAGACCCTGCTCGCCCGGGCCGTGGCCGGCGAGGCGGGGGTGTCGGTCTTCGTCGTGAGCGCCAGCGAGTTCGTCGAGATGTTCGTCGGCGTCGGCGCCGCCCGGGTGCGCGACATGTTCGAAGAGGCCCAGAAGGCCGCGCCTGCCGTCATCTTCATCGACGAGATCGACGCGGTGGGCCGCCGCCGGGGGGCGGGCATCAGCACGGCCCACGACGAGCGCGAGCAGACCCTCAACCAGCTGCTGGTCTCGCTGGACGGCATCGAGAAGGCCGACGGCAAGCAGGGCCACGTCGTGGTCATCGGCGCGACCAACCGGGTCGACATCCTCGACCGGGCCCTGCTGCGGCCGGGGCGCTTCGATCTGCGGCTCACCATCCCGCCCCCCGACGACACGGGCCGGGTCGAGATCCTCAAGATCCACTGCAAGGGCAAGACCCTCTCGACCGACGTCGACCTCGCCGCCCTCGCCCGCGAGACGGCCGGCCGCACCGGGGCCGAGCTCGAGAACCTCTGCAACGAGGCCGCCATGCGCGCCGTGCGCCGGAGCATCGAGGCCAGTGCCGACGGGGGCACGCCCGCGCCGGTGGTGGTGGGCCGCGAGGACTTTGCGGCCTGTCTCGCTCGGGGGGCCGAAGAGGCCGCCTTCTTCGACCAGCTCGACGCCCTGCTCGTCGACAGCGCGGGCCAGCTCTCGAAGTCCGAGGGCGGGGTGGCCGTGCGGCTGCGCCTCGCCGGCGACGAAGAGCTCAGCGGCGAGCTCATCTGGGCCGACGCCGCCTGGCTCAAGCTCCGGGGGGCCGACGGCACCAGCCGGCTCGTGCCCAAGGTCCAGGTGCGCTGGGTCGAGGCCGGCCCGGGCACGAAGGCGGCAGATCCGGTCGCCGTGATGCAGTCCGGCCGCAGCCACGGGCCGGGGGTGGCCTGATGGGACCGGTGACCGCCTTCCTGCTCGACCGGGTGGCCTGGCTGGTGCCGCTGCTGCTGTCGCTGTCGGTCCACGAGTGGGCCCACGCGGCCGCCGCGAGCCGGCTGGGCGACGACACGGCCGCCCGCCAGGGTCGCCTGACCCTCGATCCCCTGGCCCACGTCGATCCCGTGGGCACCTTCCTGCTGCCGCTGATGGGGGTGCCCTTCGGCTGGGCCAAGCCCGTGCCCGTCGAGCCCTCGAACTTCGACCGCTCGGTCTCCCTGCGCATGGGCATGCTCTGGACGGCCCTCGCCGGCCCGCTCTCGAACCTGGTGCTCGGGCTGCTCTGTGGCGTCGGCTACGCGATCTTCGCCGGCGACGGCCACCTGGGTGCGGGCGCCGAGTTCCTCTACACCATGGCCCTGCTGAACCTGCTGCTGGCCTTGTTCAACCTGCTGCCCGTGCCGCCCCTCGACGGCAGCCGCATCGTCGACGGGCTCTGCCCCCGGTCCCTGCGGCCCCTCTGGGAGCGGGTCCAGCTTGCCGGGCCCATCCTGCTGGCCGTGGTCATCGTGCTGCCCCTGCTGGCGGGGTTCAGCATCTTCGACGGCGCCCTCGAGCAGGCCCAGCGGCTGCTGTACTGGATGGCCGGCGGTCGCTGAGGGGCGCCTGCTGTGATCGCTTCGGCCCGGTGCCGGCATTGGGGCCGCAGCGCCGGTGCGCCCCCGGGGCCGCCGTGCTCACGCGCTTTCCACATCCCCAGGCCGCCGCGCGCGGTTAGCGCCCCCCGTTGCCGGGACCGACCCGCGCCAGAGGAGACCCCATGTCCGCAAAGACCATCCTGCCCGCGCTCGCCGCCCTGCTGGCCACGGGCTGCAGCTACGACAGCCTCGTCGGCAACTACGTCGGTGACGTCGAGTGCGGCGACGCCGGCTCGGTCGGCATGGAATTCGTCATCCTCAAGGACAAGGGCGCGGGCGTCTACGACGCCGAGGGCGAGATCCAGTCCCTGACCATCGACGGCGAGGCCGCCGACATCCGCATGGAGGGCGAGGTGCTCCAGGGGGCCAAGGCGGGCGCCCAGGCCCTCGAGGTGAGCGTCGACTGCGCGATCGTCCAGGAGGACGGCACCACGGCCATGGACTGCGCCGGCTTCGACGAGCTGGCCTTCGACGGCGAGAACACCCTCACCGCCGAGGTCGCCGGCTTCCTGGGCACCGAGGCCGACTGCACCCTGAGCCTCTCGCGCTGAGCGGGCGGCACGCCCTGGCCATCCGATTAGGGGGCCCTCCACTCGCACTTCTGGGGTCCCCCAATGCCGTCTCGCTCCGAGATCACCCGCCGCAGCCTCGACTTCGTCGACAAGGGCGGTGTCTACGACCTGCTCATCATCGGCGGTGGCATCACCGGCGCCGGCGCGGCCCGCGACGCCGCCCGTCGGGGGCTCAAGGTCTGCCTCGTCGACCAGGACGACCTCGCCTCGGGCACCAGCTCCCGGTCCAGCAAGCTGGTCCACGGCGGGCTGCGCTACCTCGAACAGCTCGAGTTCTCGCTGGTCTTCGAGGCCGTGAGCGAGCGCCGTGTCCTGATGGACATCGCCCCCCACCTGGTCAACCCGCTGGGCTTCCTCTTCCCGGTCTACAAGTCCAGCCGCCGGGGCGTGTTCACGGTCAACCTGGGCATGTGGGTCTACGACGGCCTGAGCCTGTTCCGCTCGCCCCGCATCCACAAGAACCTCAACGCCCGCAAGGTCGCCGAGCTCGAGCCCGCCCTCAACCAGGACGGCCTCCGGGGCGCTCCCCTCTACTGGGACTGCGCCACGGATGACGCCCGGCTGACCCTCGAGACCGCCCTCGACGGGGCCGAGAACGGCGCCGATGTGCTGACCTGGAACAAGGTCGTGGGTCTGCTGCGGGACGAGTCCGGCCGGGTCTGTGGGGCCCGGGTGCGCGACGTCATCGCGGGCAAGGAGCGCTCCGTGCCGGCCCGGGCCGTGGTCAACGCCACGGGCCCCTGGTCCGACCGCACCCGCGCGATGGGCGAGGGCGGCCACAAGAAGCGGCTGCGGCCCACGAAGGGCGTCCACATCGTCGTCTCCTCCGAGCGGCTCAAGGTCGGCAACGCCGTCGTCTGCTTCCACCCCGAGGACGGCCGGGTGCTCTTCGCCATCCCCTGGGGCGACCGCACCTACATCGGCACCACCGACACCGACTACCAGGGCGACCCGGCCGATGTCTGCGCCGACGGCGAGGACGTGCGCTACCTGCTCGCCGCCTCGAACCACTACTTCCCGGGCACGACCCTGACGCCGGACGACGTCATCGCG
>CAXQUZ010000632.1:0-3105 GCA_964226865.1 Myxococcota bacterium
CGTCACACACGCTGTCCCTCCCCGCCGCTCTGCCGATCTCGGCCAGATCGCCCGCGGCGGCGCCCGCGAGGCGAAGCTGCTCGCGCTCGAGACCCTGCGCGCGCGCCTCGCGGCCGTCGAGCGCGACCTCCACAGCGCCCGCACGGCCGCCGCCGGCAGCGAAGACACCCCGCCGGATCCGGCGCTGCTCACCCGGGCCATCACCCGGGCCGAGGCCGTCGTGCCCCAGCTCGATCGGCTGCGCGAAGCGGTGGTGGCCTTTGACGACTACGACGGCTGGCGAGCCTCTCTCGAAGAGCACGGCACCGACCCCCGGGCCCTCTTCACCGGCGAGACGGCCGAGCTGGCCGACGCGGTGCTGGGCCCGCCGACCGGCGCCATCGAGGCCGTGCCCACGGTCACGGGCTGAGCCCCGGGGCCACCGGGCCAGGCAGGCGGCGGGACCTGGGTTAGCCGCCCGCCATGTTTGCATCTCTCCAGGACTTCATCGCCGCCCTCGACCGCGAGGGCTCTCTGCTCCGGGTGTCCCGCGAGCTCGACCCCGTTCTCGAGATTGCCGAGCTGGCGGATCAAGAGAGCAAGTCCCGCGCGCCCGGTGAGCCCTCGGCGGCCGCGCGCCGGGCCGACCCGCGCTGGTGGGACCGGGGCGGCCGTGCCGTGCTCTGCGAGCGGGTCAAGGGCAGCGACTTCCCCCTGCTGGTCAATGCCTTCGGCAGCTACCGCCGCATGGAGATGGCCCTGGGCTGCCACGACCAGGGGCGTGTCCCCGGCGGCTTCGACGGCATCGCCGCGCGCATCGCCTCGCTGGCCAAGCCCGTGCCCCCGCGCAGCCTCGGCGAGCTGATCGAGAAGGGCCGCGAGGTGCTGCCCCTGCTCGGCATCATGCCCAAGCTGGTCACCAAGGCCCCCTGCCAGGAGGTCGTGATCAGCGGCGACGCCGTCGATCTGACCTGGCTGCCGGCCCTGCGCTGCTGGCCGCTGGACGGCGCCCCCGAGACGGTGGGCTACCCCGCGGGCACGAACGCCGGGGTCCCCGACCTGGGCCACCCCGAGCTCTCGGACGCGGCCTGGGCCGCCCGCTGGGCCGGCCGCTACCTGACCTTCGCGGGCATCCACACCATCCACCGCGACGACCTCGGTCAAGAGCGCCCGGGCTCCCACAACATCGGCATGTACCGGGTCCAGCTCTTCGGCAAGCAGCGGCTGGCCATGCACTGGCACATGCACCACGACGGCGCCAGCCACTGGCGCTCGTGGAAGCGCGCCGGCGACCGCATGCCCGTGGCCATCGTGCTCGGCGGGGAGAGCGTGCTGCCCTATGCCGCCACCTGCCCCCTGCCGCCCGGCATCTCCGAGCTGCTGATGGCCGGCTACCTCAACGGCCGGGGCATCCCCATGGTCTGGGCCAAGACCGTGCCCCTGCGGGTGCCGGCCAACGCCGAGATCGTCATCGAGGGCTGGGTCGACACCCGGGCGGGCTTCCCGGGCTGGGACCCCCGCGACCCGGGCGCCGGTCCCCTCGGCCCGGGCGCCGTCTTCGAGGGCCCCTTCGGCGACCACACGGGCTTCTACTCGATGCCCGATCGCTACCCGCTGGTCGAGGTGACGGCCATCACCCACCGCCGCAACGCCGTCTACCCGACCACCATCGTCGGCCTGCCCCCCCAGGAGGACTACTACCTGGGCAAGGCCACCGAGCGGGTGATGGGGGCGCTGCTCAAGGTCGTCGTCCACGACGTCGAGGACTACGACCTGCCCATGTTCGGCGCCTTCCACAACTGCGCCTTCCTCGGCATCCACAAGGCCTACCCCCTCCAGGGCCGGCGGCTGATGCACAGCATCTGGGGCACGGGCCAGATGGCCTGGACCAAGTGCCTCTTCGTCGTCGACCAGGACGACGTGGACGTGCACGACACGGCGGCCGTGCTGGCCCTCGCCGCCCGCCGCTGCCGTCCCGAGCGCGACCTCGAGCTGGCCAACGGGCCCCTCGACATCCTCGACCACGCCGCCCCCCGGCTCGGGGCGGGCATGAAGCTGGGCCTCGACTGCACGGTCAAGCGCCCCGGCGAGGAGGTCAACGGCGTGCCCGTCGACCTTCCCGAGCACGCGCCGGGCCACCTGGCCGAGGCCGGCGCCCACCTCGCGCGGATCCGGGCCATCCCTGGGGTGCTCGAGGCCACCATCCAGCCCGACGTGCCCGGCTGGCTGCTCATCCGGGTCGACAAGGGCCTCGAGGCGGGCTGCACGGTGACCCCCGACCGGGTCCACCTCGACCAGCAGGTCTGCGCGGCGGCCCTGGCCCTCGATCCGGCCGACGACGCCTGCGGCCCCCTGCCCTTCGTCATCGTGCTGGGCCGCGACGTCGACCTCCACGCGCCGGTCGACCCCTTCTTCCACTGGCTGGCCAACATGGACCCGAGCCGCGACCTCCACCGCGCCGCGGACGAGACCCGGGTCGGCTTCGCCTGCGCCCCCAAGGGCCCCGACGACGCCCACCGCCGCCAGCCGGTCCGGGCCTGGCCGCCGGTGGTCGCGATGGATCCGGAGGTCACGGCGCGGGTGTTGGCGCTGCGCGAGGGCCGCGGCGCAAGCTGAGCCCGGCCCGCGGGGGGCCCCAGGGCCTCAGTCGAAGTGGAGCAGCACGGCGTCGTCCATGCAGACGGCGCCGATGTTCTGGTAGGCCGTGCCGATGAAGTCGTCGCCCTCGAAGCGGCCGTCGATCCAGAAGTTGAGGTAGGGCGTGGCCCCGTCGGCCAGCTCGGTCCAGGGCAGCGGCTGGAGGGTGAGCCCGCCGCCGGCCTCGACCCCCTCGACCGGGAAGGCGCCCACGGGGCTGCCGTCCGCCTCGTCGAAGCGGATCTCGCCGCGCACGACGCCGTCCGCCCCGCGCTCCAGGCTGCCCCGGATGGGCCGCTCGGTGGCGGTGCAGGCGAAGACGCCCGAGAAGCTGCGGGCCGTGTCGAGCACCCGGGTCTCGGCGAGGCCGGCCGGGTCGACCCGGGCCGCCGCGCTGGTGGTGCTGAGGCGGGCGGCCCCCACCGGGGTCGCGGGGTCTTCCCAGGTGGCGGCGTCCCGCAGGGTGCCCTCGAGCACCGCGGCCGCGGC
>CAXQUZ010000633.1:0-15105 GCA_964226865.1 Myxococcota bacterium
GCGTTCGCCCGCCGTGCCAGCGGGCGGTTCCGGGGGTGCTTCCGGGGGGGCGGGCGCCCGGGGGGTCGCGGACCGTGGTCTCGCCGGGCGGCGCCGCGTCGGGGGGGACAGCGGTGTCGTGTATGACGAGACGGTCGTGGTGACGGTCAGTCTCGTCGAGGCCAAGCGGGCGGGATAGACTGGCCGTTCTATAGCACAGCCACCGGGGGCGAGCGATGGAGCGGACGGCTTGGTACGCAAGCGTCGCGCCGACGGTGACGTGGGGCAGGGACGGGGCAAGGGGAGGGGGCCCGCGCGGGACGCACCGGGCATGGGAGCAACGGGATAGCCCAGCGCGGCCCCCTGTCCCGTGCTGGTCGCCGCCGGTGGGGCCCGTCCTCTTCCCCTCCGCCCCCGGTCGTCCATGAAGTACCGCCTGCTCCAGTGGCTCGCCTGCCCGGCCTGTCGCGGCGTCGACCTGCGCCTCGAGACCCGCCGCACCCGCAGCGTCCCCATCACCCGGGGCCACTTCACGCCTGCCGAAGGCGAGGTGCCGGGGGTCGATCTGGCCGCGGGCCGCGAAGAAGAGGTCATGGAGGGCACCCTCCACTGCGGCGACTGTGGCGCCCACTACCCGATCCGCGACGGCATCCCCCGGATGATGCCCGCCGGCGCCGCGGAGGGGCCCGCGACCGCCCACCGCTGGACCACCTTCGACACGGCGCGCCCCGAGTGGGAAGAGAACTTCCTCGACCTCTCGGATCCGCTGGTGCCCGGCGACTTCCTCGGGCGCCTCGTGCTGGATGCGGGCTGTGGCTACGGCCGCCACGCCTACTTCGCCGCCCGCTTCGGGGCCGAGGTCATCGCCCTCGACTCCAGCGGTGATGCGGTCGGGGCCGCGGCCGAGAACACCCGCAGCTCGTCTCGGGTCCACGCCATCCAGGGCAGCGTCTACCAGCCGCCCCTGCGCGAGGGCATCGTCGACCTCTGCTACAGCTACGGCGTGCTCCACCACCTCGACGATCCCGACGCCGCCTTCGAGGCCCTGGGCGCCACGGTGCGCACGGGCGGGCGGCTCTCGCTGTGGGTCTACGGCCCCCGCAAGGGCCTCACCCTCCACGTCTCGAACGCCCTGCGCGGCGCGACGGCGGGCATGAGCCCCGAGACCCTCCACGGCTTCTCGCGCAACGTCGCCCGCTTCCTGCGCCTGTTCAGCCACACCCCCTACCGGGTGCTGGGCTCGGTGCCGGTCGCCGGCACGGTGGTGCGCCACCTCCCCGTGCACGACCACCACCAGTGGCCCTTCGATGTGGTGGTGGCCGATGTGTGGGACCGGCTGCGCATCCCCGTGCGCCACTGGTTCCCGCGCGAGAAGCTCGAGCTGATGTTCACCAACGCCGGCTACGCCGACGTCCACGTCACCCGCCGGGTGCGCAACAACGAGACCTTTCGGGCCACTGGCATCCGCCGCTGAGCCCGGGCGCCGCCGGGGGGCTCCCCGCATTTCGGGCCGGCCCCCTTTGCAGTCCGCCGCGCCGCCGCCACCCTCGGGGTGGTCCGCCCGGTCCGCGCCCCCGCCTTGACAGGGGCCGGCCGCCGCGAAACGGGGCCGTCGCGCCCTGCCGTCATCATCGGTCTCACCGGGGGCCCGGCTCCCGTCTGCCCCGTCCTCTCTGCCCCTCCGGCACCCGGAGGACCCCAGGGCGCCCCGTCGTCTTCCGCCCGCTCCCGTCCGCCCGCACCGCCGGGCCCTGCCATCGGACATGCCCATGTCGCGAGCACGCAGCCTCCTCCTCGCCTCGACCGTGGGCGGGCTCACCCTGGCCCCGGCGGCCGCCCACGCGGCGGGCTTCCAGGCCAAGACCATGCGCGAGCCACTGGCGGCCCGCGAGGTCGAGCGCCCGCTGGTCATCGGCCGGGGCTGGCTCGAGCTGGGCCTCGGCGCCGACTGGAAGGTCGCGACCGAGCAGTGGGACGAAGAGGGCGAGCCCCTCTCCATGGGGGGCGCCACCTGGACCTACGGCGTGGCCAAGGCCGATCTCCGCTACGGCATCACCCGGCGCGGCGAGCTCTACGGCACGGTCAAGTGGCACCACGCCCAGCTCGAGAACCCCGAGCTCGGCACCGACACGGTCCAGCGCGGCTTCGGCGACCCCCGCTTCGGCTACCGCTACGAGCTGTTCCGCGGCATGGCCCCGCTCACCAGCATCGTGGCCCATGTCGAGTACAAGGCGCCGGCGGCCAACGAGTCGCCCGGCAACAACATCGGCGGCCCGACGACCTTCCAGAGCATCGTGCTCACCACCGGCACCCCCGACGCCGAGCTCGGCGCCCACATCAAGCGCCAGGCCGGGCCCTTCGCCCTGACCATCGGCGGCGCCTACGTGCGGCGCTTCTCGGGGGTGGTCCAGTACGTCGTCGACGCCGAGTACTACCAGTTCAACGGCCGCATCAAGCCCGGCGACATCCGCAAGGTCGACGGCGAGCTCATGCTCCAGGCCGGCCCCATCGTCCTGCTGGGCGGCTCGATGGTCCAGATCCGCGACGTCGTGAAGGTCGGCGCCAGCAGCGGCGGCCTCTTCCCCGCCAAGGAGCTCCCCGTGGTCGAGGGCACCGACGGCTGGCAGTGGGACGCCTGGCTGGGGGCCATCGGCCAGGTCAGCCGCGGCGTCGATCTGGTCTTCAAGACCACGCTGCCCGTGCGCGGCGAAGACCACCGCTACTTCCCCATCGAAGACCTCCACCCCTCCCGTGGCATCACGTGGAGCGGGGCGGTCGAGCTCCGGTACTGAGCCGAGGATCCCATGCGCAGCAACCGCACCATCGCATCCGCGCTGTCGCTGCTCGGCCTGCTGTCCCTCGGGGCCGCAGCGATGCCGGGCGACGCCCACGCCGTGAAGTTCAGCTACCTCTCGAACCACCCCGATCTGAAGTGGATGTCGATCGAGACCGAGCACTTCGTCGTGCACTACCCGGTCTCGAAGCGCTCCGCCGAAGACGGCAACGACCACGCCATGGACATCGAGTGGTCGGCCCGCAAGGTGGCCGAGGTCGCCGAGACCATGTGGGAGCCGATGTGCGCCGAGTTCAACTACTACCTCAAGGAGCGGGTCCACATCGTCCTGCTCGACCAGTCTGACGACCTCCAGGGCTTCACCATCCCGTCCTGGGACTGGATCCAGATCTCGGCCAACCCCGGCGCCAGCTTCTCGCGCATGCGCGGCCGCATGGAGTGGTTCAGCGACGTGCTCGTGCACGAGTTCGCCCACGTCGTGTCGCTCAAGGCCTACGCCGCCCACTCCGAGGGCAGCTTCGGCGTGGTCTTCGGCGGCCTCTACCAGGACGGCGTCCACGACATGGAGACCGGCGCCAACGTCATGATCGCCGACGGCGACTCGGTCTTCTGGACGGAGGGCGGCGCCGAGTACTGGTCCGACAACACGGGCTGGAACTGGTGGACGGCGGCCCGCGACCAGAACATCCGCACCACCGTGCTCGAAGACCGGCTGCTGACCTTCGACGAGTGGCACCACCGGGCCGGCAAGCGCGACGCCTGGGGCGACGGCGAGCGCTACTACCAGCAGGGCTACAGCTTCGGCCTCTACCTGCGCCAGCGCTTCGGTCCCGAGATCTACGCCCGGGTCGCCACCGAGTTCAGCAAGGGCTGGCGGCCGGAGTTCTCGAGCGTCTTCGAGGACGTGACGGGGGTGCCGGCCGAGCGCCTCTACTGGGACTGGCGCCGCTACCTGAGCGAGCGCTACGCCAACCAGGCCGCCGAGGTGCGCGCCCGGGGCGAGGTGGTCGGCCGCGAGCTGACGGTCGCCCCCCAGCCCTGGAAGGCCGCGAGCCCCGACGAGCGCGACGCCTGGAACGGCAAGTCGCGCTGGGACCGGGAGCACGAGCGCGAGGCCACGGGCAAGTACCAGAACGACCCCCGGGTCCACCCCGACAAGCCCTACTGGGGCTTCATGAACTACGGCGCGGCCACCATCCAGGCCGAAGACCCCGACGACCGCCGGGCCTTCACGGGCCAGGCGCGCGAGAACACCGCCGAGCTCGACCGCATGCGCCGCATGTCGACCCGCTTCGACGGCTCCTGGGACTTCTCCTTCGACTTCGTGCCGGGCCGCGACCAGGCGGTCGTGACGGGCCACGAGGACGGCCACATCAAGCCCCTCGACATGCAGGGCCTCGAGCTCGACGGCTACAACTTCACCCAGCTCTACGTCTGGGACATCGAGACCTACGAAGAGACCGACCACGGGCGGGTCGAGGAGCGGGCCTACCCGAAGCCCCGGGCCGTCCGGAAGAACCACAGCAAGGCGCCGGCGTCGATGGCCCGGCCCATCCCGAACACGCTCCGCGGCAACAGCCCCGCCGTCTCGCCCGACGGCAAGCGGGTCGCCTTCCTCCAGTACGTCGACGGCGGCCACGAGCTCGCCATCATCGACTTGGACGGCGAGAACAAGCGGCTGCTGACCGACTTCGGCGACGGCACCTGGATGCAGCAGCCCGACTGGTCGCCGGACGGCGCCCACATCGTCGTGGCCATCCACCGGAACTACCAGCAGAACCTCTACCTCGTCGATGTCGAGACCGGGGCCATGACCGCCCTGACCCAGGACGAGTGGGAAGAGCAGGACCCCCACTGGGCCGCCGACGGCAACATCTACTTCTCGGCCGACGCCGAGGGCATCCTCAACGTCTACCGCCTCGACCCGGCCACCCACGCCGTCACCCAGCTCACCAACGTCGTCAACAGCGCCATCTCGCCCCAGCTGACCCACGACGGCAACCTCATCTACATGGCCTTCACGGCCTTCGGCTGGAAGCTCTATGGGCTGCCCCAGGACGAGTTCTTCGACCAGCCCGCCGGCCACCTCTTCCGCACGGCCGACGAGCTCGACCCGGCCCTCGTCCAGGCGAACCTCGCCCACCGCGAAGACCTCAGCCACTGGGCCGACACGACGCGTCCCTACAAGACCCGCAAGTCGTGGTCGGCCCCCTCGGCCGTGCCCCTGTTCCGCCTCGAGAACGACAACCAGACGAACTGGGGCCTCCAGGGCGGCTTCCAGGTCTCGATGCAGGACTATGTCCAGAACCACGAGCTCACGGCCTTCGCCCTCGTCGGCGAAGACAACGTGGTCCAGCTCAACTACACCTTCAACGGCTGGTACCCGAGCTTCGACTTCTACGGGGTGCTGTACTCGGGCAAGAACGACTCGGGCTTCCAGATCGACGAGGACGACGACCCGGCCACCACCGACGACCAGGTCGTGCTCGAGATCCGGCGGGCCGTGCTCCAGCGGGTGCTCGGCACCCGGATGATCCTGCCGCTGAACAGCCGGGCCTCGCTGATGGCCGGGGTCCAGTACTTCGACTTCGCGCTCAAGAACACCAGCGACGACCGCTGGAAGCTCTACCAGATGAACGGCGAGGCCTGGGGCTCCTTCAACTGGTCGAGCTACGGCGTCCAGGCCTGGGCCGGCGCCCTCGGGGCGAACCCGCGGCCGGGCCGCAACGTCGAGACCCGCTACTCGCGCGGCATGACCGACATCGTCTACCGCGACTACGGCGGCGTCGTCAGCGACTCGGGCCAGCTGCTCGAGGCCTACAGCTACAACCGCTACGAGGCCCGCTGGACCGAGAACGTGGCCGTGCCCCACCTCTGGCAGACCCGGCCCTTCGCCTGGGCCCACGACCACCAGCACCGGATGACCTTCGACCTCGACCTGGGCTGGGTCGACCGCAACGTCGCCTTCAACGACGAGTTCAACGCCGGCGGCCAGCACCCCTACAACTTCGGCTACGGCAACCTGCGGCCCAACACCCAGTTCGCCGGCTACCCCTTCTACAGCCTGAGCGGCGAGACCAAGATCATCCTGGGCGGCGCCTACCGCTTCCCGATCACCCGCCGCATCAAGGAGGCCGTCGGCCCCCTGTTCATCCACGGCATCTACGCCCAGGTGGGCGGCACGGCGGGCAACCTCTGGTCCTACCGGCCCCCGACCAAGCCCGGCACCTTCTACCGGGACGGCTTCGGTGACCGGGTCGCCTACGACGAGGGCGACGTGCGGCGCGAGATCCCCTTTGTGGACGAGGCCTACCGCAACGGCAACTACCTGCTCTACGACGCCAGCGTCGAGCTCCGGGTCCAGTCGGTGCTCTTCCACACCTCCAACTGGGACAGCTTCGTCCGCGTGGCCTACGGCTTCAACGAGATCCGTGGCTACGGCGACGTCAACGGCGACGGCATCTTCGACACGGCCGACAGCGCCCTCGGCGACGAGCTCTCCAGCGAGACCGAGAAGCCCGGTCCGCGCATCTACATCGGCCTCGGCACGGGCTGGTAGGAGCAACCATGACGCACACCACGCGCCCCTTCTCGCGGCTCTCCCGCGGTGCCGGCCTCGGCCTGCTGCTCCTCCTGGCGGGCTGTGGCCGCGACGCCACGGTCACCCCCTTCAAGACCCCCGGGGTCGGCCTCGATCCGGGCACCATCGGCCCCGAGCCAGCCCTCCAGAACGGCCTCTTCGAGCTCAACCGGGTCGAGTTCGCGGGCGGCGGGCTGCCCCTGGCCCTGCTCGGCCTCGTCTCCTACCAGGCCCTCGACGCCACGGGCAGCGCCGACCCGCCCTACGCGGTGGTCTCGGGCCAGGGCTTCGTCAGCGAGGCGCCCCAGCCCCGGATGGACGTGCTCTTCGGCACCATCGGCGTGCCCCTCGACCGGCCGGGCACCTGCTACACCCAGTACGAGCCCCGGGCCTTCCTGTCCTCGCTCGTCGACGTGGGCGACCACATCGCCTTCGAGGGCGAGGGCTTCTCCATGCGCATCGGCCGCCGGCCGGTGGTCTACCCGAAGAACAACATGGAGCAGATCCGCCCCTACTACTCCGACTTCGCGCCGTGGCGGCCCCACGCTGTGAACCACGCCGAGCTGGGCGAGGACGACAGCCTCGCCGACGCGCGCGAGACGGTGCTCATGCCGGCGAATTGGCGGCCGGGGGCCACGGTGAACCTGCGCTTCCCGGGCGGGCTGCCCCCCGAGGAGGCCACCTTCGGCGCCATCCCGATGCCGCTCGCCGCCACGGGCAACACGGTCGCCCACCCGCTGCCCCAGGACCTGCCCGACATGATGGTGGCCTGGTCGGGCCCGGCCTACAGCCTCGACCCGGCGACCGGCGCGGTGGGGGCTGCCGAAGAGGATCAGGTCGCGTCGAGCGCCGGCGTGAACCAGCGCTGCCTCCAGTTCGCCGAGACGACCAGCCCCCCCGGCTCGCCCGCGGGCTGCGCCAGCGCGCCCTGGCGCCGCACGACCGATGCCTTCGGCCAGGAGGTGCCCGTGGGCCAGCTCTACACGGGCCCCTGGGAGACCGAGGACGGCGTGGGCTTCGCCTGGGAGCCCCTGGGCGGCGGCGCCAGCTCCGGCACCCTCGTCGTGGGGGTGCGCATCCTCGGCCCGGTCGACTTCGACGACGAGTACAAGCGGGTGGCCCAGGTCGACGCCCCCGCCACCACCCACCTGCGCGAGCGCTACAGCGTGCTCGACGACGCGGGGCTGCTTGCTGAGGGCGAGTCGCTGCCCGACGCCGTGCCCCGCGAGGCGCTGGCCTGTGAGGCCGAGGCCGACGGCACGGCCCGCTGGGACATCGACCCCAGCCTGCTCGACGCCAGCGGCGCGCCCGTGCTCGGCCTCCAGGGCGAGCCCTCCCGGGTGCTGGCCGAGGTCATCTGCAATGTGCCCGACGACGGCCTGTTCGTGCTGACCCCCGAGATGGTCCAGGATGCCCTCGACTACGGCGATCAGAACGGCGCGGCCGGGGCCATCTTCTACGTGGCCCGCACGACCGCCTCCGATCTCGACACTCCCGACGTGCGCGACCGCTACGGCCAGCGCCGCCCCGCCGAGCCGGTGCGGGTGACCACCAGCACGGCCCGCTTCGGCCGCTTCTACTGGAACCGCTGAGGAGGCCCCCATGCGCACCACGAACATCCAGATCAGCGTGCTGGCGGTCCTGCTCGCCGCCTGTGGCCAGACCCGCTTCGAGGACTACTACACCGGCGACGGCCCGGAGTTCTCGGGCATCAGCCAGGCCTCCGAGGCGGGCAACACCGGCGGCGACATCGTCACCCTCAAGGGCAGCGGCTTCGGCGAAGACCCGGGACGGGTCACGGTGGTCTTCGGCTCCACCAACGCCCACGTGCGCGCGGTCAGCGACGGCGCCATCGAGGTGGTCGTGCCCCGGGGGCCCCTCGAAGGCGGCGTGGTCGCCGTGACCATCGCCACGCCCGAGGGCCAGGCCCGCCAGGAGGGCGCCTACACCTACGACATGGCGCCGGGCTTCGGGGCCGATCCCTTTGCCGACGAGGTGGCCTACCTCGCCGTCACCAACGACTGGCTCTCGTGCCTGGGGGGCCTGGGCAAGGCCGACGACACCGAGTTCGCGCCCTTCGGCGGCCTCTTCTCCGAGTCGCCCTCGGCGCCCCTGCCGGCCGACGTCTCGGCCCTGCTCGTCGGCAACCCGGACCACCAGTTCTGCGGCATGGACGGCTACTCCTCGCCCTTCACCGGCCAGACGGGCATCGCCGCCCGCACCGAGGGCCTCGACGTCGCCCTCGGGCGGCTCCACACCGTCTACGCCGGCGAGCGCGTCGGCTACGGCGGCTCCTGGGACATGTCCTGGGAGCGCTGGTCGGTCCAGACGCCCTCCCAGGAGGTCATCTCGGTCGACATCGAGGGCGCGGTCGAAGACCTGCGGCGCGACCTGGGCACCGTGTCGATCGAGAACCGCACCATCCAGGACGCCCTCGGCAACGACACGGCCTTCTGCCTCGACGACAGCGCGCTCGGCACCTTCGAGGTGCTGGCGGACGGGCTCAACGCCCGGGGGGGCGCGAACAACGGCGGTGTGGTGCCGCTCCACGGCGATCGCTACACCTCGGTGGACGGGGCCTGCGACCGGGGCGAGGGCCGCGCCTACGATCTCGGCGAGCTGCGCTTCTGCGAGATCGAAGAGTACGACACCCCCCGCAGCCTGACCTGGGAGGCCGAGTGGCCCGTGGGCCAGAACTTCTTCCAGGGCTGGGACGAGGGGGCCGACGCGCCGGACGACCGGGCGCCGACCCGGCTGGCGCTCCACGTCAGCGGGCTCGGCATCGACGGGCTCGAGGTGGTCGTGCCGCCGCCCATCGAGCCCACCGGCCGCAGCACCGAGGATCGGGGCGGCGAGACGGGGCTCTTCCTCTTCGCGGGGCCCTCCGGGGCGCGCTGCCCCACGGGCCATGACGAGCCCCAGGGCAGCTCGAACACGGCCTTCATGAGCTGGGAGCCCGCCGACATCGGACGGGACGAGCAGCCCGCCGGCAGCAGCATCCGCTACGTCCGGAGCTGGGTGCGGTTCACGATCCACCACCTCCCGCTGAGCTGGCTGGGGCCGAGCCCGGGCGAGCTCAAGGCGACCATCACGGTGCCCGACCGCTACCAGGTCGACGACGAGACGGGCCGCTCGACCCTGGCCATCCCGGCCTGGGTCATGATGCAGTTCCCCTCGGTCGACTTCGGCCCGGACGAGACCCTGCCCGCGGGCAGCGCCGAGCTCGCCGACACGGCCTACCTCGCCTACTCGGCCGAGCGGGTGACCGAGTACGTCATCGAGCTGGGCGACAGCGAGTCGATGACCTTCGCCTACTCCACGGGCGACATCGGCTTCTCCTTCCTGTCGACGGCCTGGGCAAACCCCCTCGAGCTCGGCTCCTGCGGCGACTGCTCCGACTCGGACGGCGACGGCTGGATCGACGGCGACGATCCGGACTGTGTGTCGGGCGAGAGCGAGGGCAACCAGACCTTCGGCCTCCACACCTGCAACGACGGCATCGACAACGACGGCGACGGGGTCATCGACGCCGACGACGACGACTGCGAAGACGGCAGCGACAGCGAGGGCAACTGCACCGACCGCGCCGACAACGACGGGGACGGCTGGGTGGACGAGGGGGATCCGGACTGTGACGAGGGAGAGCTCGAGGCGGGCTTCACGGATCTGCCCTGCAACGACGGCCTCGACAACGACGGGGACGGCTGGCTGGACGGGGACGACCCGGCCTGCGGCGACGCCGGCGACGAAGAGGACGACGGCTTCGGCACCTGGGACTGCAACGACGGCCTCGACAACGACGGGGACGGGCGCATCGACGCCGAGGATCCCGGCTGCAACAGCGCTCTCGACGCCACGGAGTAGCGTCCGGAGGGGGCACGGCCGCCGGCGTTTTTTGGGACGAAAAGCTCTTGACGCGCCGGGGGCGAGCCCATAAAACGCGGGGGCTTCGCCGGGATGCCCCGGTCAGTTCTTTTCTCAATGTTGCATTGTTCACCTTGGTGCTCCAGTCTGTAGCAGCATGCTCTGTTGCGTATTGGAATCCCACCGAAGAGCAGAACATCTTCCTTCTTCGGTTGATTTTCTGCTTGACAGTCTCCCGGGCCCGGTTATAGGGTGGAGGCTGAGAGCGAAACTTCGCTCACCGACGAACTGGCACTCCCAGTCGTCCTGGACAGAGAGCTTGGGCCGGTAGCTCAGCTGGTTAGAGCGCGCGCCTGATAAGCGCGAGGTCGGGTGTTCAAGTCACCCCCGGCCCACTCTCTCTGTTTCCCCTTCGGGGGCGTAGCTCAGTTGGGAGAGCACCTGCTTTGCACGCAGGGGGTCATCGGTTCGAGTCCGTTCGCCTCCATTGTTCGACAATGACGACCCCGTCAGCGTTTTGCCGCTGGCGGGGTTTTCGTTTTCTTGGGTCGGGGTGGGCGGTCGGAACAGTTTGCCGTGACAGTTGCCGGCACAGCGGGCGACGCGGCGAGCGGTCCCCTCTGCGGCGGAGCTGAGGGGCGTCCCCACCGGCTCACCGGCGCCCCCACCCCCGCCACAGGTAGAGCGCGGCGAGGCCGACCCCCGCGGCCGATCCCGCCAGCACCAGCCCGTCGTCGGGGCGGGCCGGACCTCTGGCCACGCCGACCCAGGCCCACAGCCCGAGCCCGGCGACGGCGACGGCCCCCAGTGCACCCAGTGCTCGCAGCGTGCGGGCGCCCCAGCCCGGCCGCTCCTCGGCCAGGGCGAAGGTCCCGAGCAACACCAAGGCCACGGGTGCGAAGCCGACGGCGAAGGCCGGGTCGCGCCCCAGGGACGGGCCCAGGGCCTCCGAGAGGCGCAGCGGGCCACCACAGAAGGCCGCCAGCGCGCCGATCTTGAGCACCAGGCGTCCGCCGCTGCGGTCGACCCAGGGCAGGGGCGGCGCGGCCGGCGGGGGCGGAGCGGGGGCCGCCGGGCCGAGAGACCAGGGGCCCCCCTCGGCGACGCGCAGCAGTGCGGCGAGGGTCGCGGCATCGGGCAGCAGCGCGCGGTTGAGCGTGACGGGCCCGTGGACCGTCCGGAGGGTCGCGAAGGTCTGGCCGCTCAGCTCGTGGACCCAGGCCCCGTGTAGTTCCTGCTGCAGCACCACCCGCGTGTGGCCCTTCCACCAGGCCCCGACGGGCAGCCCGAGGCCGTGGGCGTAGACGACGATGCGGTGGGGGCGAAGGCGCCCCATGATGCCGGCGAAGAGCCCCATGGCGACGAAGCCGAGCGAGGCCAGGAGCAGCGGCAGCAGGATCCAGCCCCCGGCCCCGGTGCGGATGAGGTGGGCGAAGCCGGCCGCCGCCAGGCCGAAGAATCCGGTCGCCAGCGAGACCGTGCCCAGGCCGGGCCGGTAGGGCACGGTGGCCAGGACCGGGCCGGCCAGCGGGTGGGGCGGGGGAGGGGAGGACAACAGCGGCACAGCGGAGATCCGGGGACAGGGGGGCAGCGGCGGACCACTGCGGCGGGGCCTGATGACGATGCCCCAGGGGGCGGCCACCCGGGAGGGGCGCGCAGCGCGGGGGCGGAGCCGGCGAGGCCGGAGGACGCAGGGGGCGTCTCGGCCCGGGCGGCGTTTGACGGGGGGGTTGGCCGCCGCCAGAATGGCGACATGGCCGTCCTCGTTGCGCTCGCTGCAGCGCTCTTCTACATCGTCGGATCGCTTGTGCTGGGCGACTCCTACCCCTTCTCCAAGCACTCGATGTACGCCTCGACCGCGCTGCGCGACAAGGGGGCGGTGCCGCTGATGCTGGCCGACCGCAAGCCGGTCGAGGTCGACGAGCTGGAGCGCTTTCAGGGGCTCGACCCCGACGCGCTCTACCCCCACGGGCTGCCCTGCTCCCTCGAGTGGCAGGTCCACGAGGCGGGCCGCTGGATCCGCAACCACACGGCGCCGCCCGGCGACGCGCCCGGCCCGGTCACCGTGAGCTGGGGCTTCGTCATCGTGCGGGTCGACAAATCCGGCAAGATCTATGAAAAGTGGCGCCCGGTGCAGGAGGGCACGGCATGGCGCCGGTCCTGAGCGGCGGCGTCATCACGACGCTCGGCGCCCTGATGTACGCCGCGAGCCTGCTGCTGTCCTGGCTCAACTCGGCGACCCACGTGCTCCACGCCGAGAAGCGGGTCTACGACCGCTGGGCCTGGCTGCTGGCGACCCGCTGGACCAACCGGCGCTTTCCGGCGCTGCTGCTGCTGACCCTGCTCTTCGTCGCGGCCACGGTCGCCTTCCTCGTGGGCTGGCACCCGCTGCTGGCCGGGGGGCTGCTCTTTGCCCTCATGGCGGGCATCCGCCAGTGGGAGATCCGTCAGTGGAACTACGACATCGTCGTCGGGCTGGGCAAGTACGTGCCCACGGCCGCCTCGCTGATGGGCTTCCTGCTCACGGTCGGCATCGGCCAGTGGGTCTGGCCCTGGGAGGTGGCGGTGGCCCGCGGCTGGGACGCGGCCTGCGGCATCATCGCGGGCTGCTGGGGGCTGGCCGCCTTCGCCAAGCTGCGCGAGTCGGGCAAGATCTGGGCCTCGGCCGACAACGTCGCCATCCTCGTCTGGGAGCGGACCTACCACGGGCCCGCCGTGCTGAACCGCCTCCGCCGGGCGGCCGCCAACCTGCGTCCGGTCTGCTGGGCGGCCTCGATGGTCGGCATGTGGGGCGAGGCCCTGGGGCTGCTGTTCATCTTCCCGGCGGCCCGCTGGCCCGTCGCCATCGGCCTCGGCCTCTTCCAGGTCGGCATCTACATCCTGCTCGGATATCGTGAACTGGAGTGGATCCTGGTCATGCTGGCCTGTGCCGCTCTGAGCCACAGCTCCGTGGGCCTGCTTGGCTGAGCCTCCGCCCCTGTTGTTGCCCCCGTCGACCCCGAGCCTCACGCCCTGGGTCGCGACCCTCTTCGTGCCCCTCGGCGAGCTGCTGCGGACGGCGCTGGGCCTCGACGCGGCCGTCGCGGTGGTGGTCGACACCCGGGCCACCCGCGGCGGTCCGGGGCCCCGCCGGGTGGTCTTCACCGTGTCGCTGCCCAGCGGCCTCGCCTTCTCCATGGAGCTCGCCGAGGCCACCGGGGGCCTGCGCGGCTGGCAGACCGCCGGCGGGCTGGCGCTCTTCGTCCGGAGCGCCGACGAGCGCATCCACACCGATCCCGAGACGGCCCCCTCGCTGCGGGCCATCGGCCAGCTCTTCCAGCGGCGCCAGCGCCGGGCGCCCCCCGGGGAGGACGCGGCGGCCGTCTGGGCGGAGCACGCGCGCCTGGGCCCGGTGCTCGGCCTCGATGATGCCTTCTACCGGCGCATCTTCGACGGCGTCCAGGGGCGCAGCGCCAACCTGCGCCTCGGCTTCCGCTGCAACCAGGACTGCGGCCTCTGCTGGCAGTCGCGGACGTGGCCCGAGCCGCCGGAGGCGCTCTACACCGTCTGGCTCGACGAGCTGGCGGCGGCGGGGGTGCGCCAGCTCATCATCAGCGGCGGTGAGCCCACGCTCCACCGGGGCCTCCCGGGGCTGCTCGACCGGGCCCGCCGGGTCCACGGCATGCGCACGATGCTCCAGACCAACGCCATCCAGCTCGCCCGGGCCTCGGTGCGGGACCGCGTGGTCGCCGCCGGGCCCGACCGCCTCTTCGTGAGCCTCCACGCCGCCGAGGCCGAGCGCTCCGACCGCATCACCCGCGCCCCCGGCACCTGGCGGCGCACGGTCGAGGGCATCGACCAGGCCCTCGCGGCGGGGCTGCGGGTGGGGCTCAACAGCGTGGTGGACCGCAACAACGTCGACCACCTGCCGGCGCTGGCCCGCTTCATCCGCGACCGCTTCGTGCTCGCCCACCCCGCGGGCCCGGTCGAGTCCTGGACCATCTCGCGGCCCCAGACCTACCACGACCGCGCGCTCTGGCGCGAGAGCCTGGTCTCGCTCGAGCGGGTGCGGCCGGCCCTGCTCGCGGCGGTCGCCGTCCTGCGGCCCCACGGCGTCGTGCTCGACATCACCTCCGGCTCCTGTGGGCTGCCCGCCTGCCTGCTGGCCGACCAGCCCGGGCTCATCTGGCTCCCCGACCCGGACGAGGTGGGCATGGCCGACCCGGGCCACGCGGGCCACCCGCCCGACAGCGTCTGCCGGTCCTGCGCCCTCGCCGACCGCTGCCAGGGGCCGGGCCACGGCTACCGTACCGCCCACGGCGAGGCGGGCCTCCGTCCCTTCGCAGCGGTGCCCGCCGGACTCCCCGCGGGGGGGCCGCCCCTGTCGCTCTGAGGGGCAGGCGCGCCGGGGGCCTCAGCGCGGCCGGGCCACCGGTGCAGGGGCGGGCGCGGGCGCTCCACAGAGGGCGCGGAGCCCCAGTCCCACCACGGCCTCGGTCATGCTGAGGCCCTGGGCGGCCGAGAGGGCCTGGGCGCGGGCGAGGAGCCGGCCGGTCTCGCGCCGGATGCGCGCGCGGGCGGCGTCGGCGTCGTCGAGGCCCACGGTGCGCTCCTGGTCGGCGGCGATCAGCGGGCCGGCGGTCGCGATGAGGGCGGGCACGAAGGCCACACCCTGGGCGCGCAGGGCCCGCTCCACGTCCGGAGAGACGGCACTGGTCAGGTCGACGACCACCCGGGCCTGGAGCGCGGGCAGGTCGTCCAGGCCCAGCGAGGGCCCCCGGCCGCTGAGCAGCAGCACGTCGGCGGGCGCCCGGAGCACGTCGCGGGGGTCGTCGCTGGCCCCGGCGCCGGCCGGAATGCGACCGGTGCGCTGCTTGAAGACCGAGGCGCGCTCGTGCTCGAGGCCGTG
>CAXQUZ010000634.1:0-6458 GCA_964226865.1 Myxococcota bacterium
CCGCCTCGGCATGCCCCGGGGCGCCCGTGGCGGCGTCGGTGTAGCCGAGGGCGACCCCGGCGACATCGACCGTGCCCGCGCCCTGGGTGTCGACCCGCACCCGGGCCACCAGCTTGCGGCGCTCTCCGGCGTGCAGATCGCCCAGGAAGACCTCGCCGCCGCGGGCGCCGAGCGCGGCCTCGTAGCCGTAGATCTCCTCGACCACGACCCCCGGGGGCAGGGTCAGGGCCACGCTCGCCTCCCGGGCCACCACCTTGCCGATGCGCTGGAGCTCGTCGCTGAAGACCTCGGCCAGCTCGCCGGGCCGGTCCACGAAGCGGTAGCGGCCGCCGCCCGCGTCGCTCATGGCCGCGAGCAGATCCTCGTTGTACTCGAGCCCCAGCCCCATGGCGCTGACCGAGATGCCCTCGCGCACCAGCGCACCGGCCTGGCGCCGCAGGCTCGCGTCGTCGCTCACCCCGATGTTGGCCTTGCCGTCCGACAGGAGCACGACCCGGCGCACCCCCTCGAGGCCGCCCTGCTGGAGCTGGGCCTGGCCCTCGACGAGGCCGTCGTAGAGGTTGGTGCCGCCCCCGGTGCGGATGCTGCCGATGCGCCGCTGGAGGGCCGCCTTGTCGGCCACGGGGCCCGCCGGCACGACGACCTCGGCCCGATCGTCGAAGGTCACCAGCGAGAAGCTGTCGTGGGGGCCGAGCATGCCCACGAGCTCCTGGGCGGCCTGGCGGGCGTGGGTGATCTTGCCGCGGCCGGCCATCGAGCCGCTGGTGTCCATGACCACGGCGACGTGCACGGGCTGCCGGGGCTGGTCCGGATCTTCGGGCACCTCGAGCTCGATGACGAGGAAGCGGTCGTCGCCCTGGCCCTGGAGCAGCGCCGTCTGGTCGAGGCTGGCGTGGAGCTGGACGGGGCCCGCGGCGGCCACCGGGGCGACCACGGCGGGCGCCTGGACCACCGTGGTGACCGGAGCGGGCGCCACCGTGGGGATGCCGACCCGGGCGCCGCCGATGTCGGGCACGAGCAGGGCGGCGAGCAGGGCCGCCCCGGCCAGGGCGGCCGAGATGTGCCAGCGCTGGGCGCCGCGGCGGCGGGCACGAGAGGGACGGGGAGAGCGCAGCACGGGAACCTCCAGGGGCGGGCCCGCTGGGGGTGCGCGGGCCGGTGTCACCGACCACACGCGCTGCGCTGGGGTTCCTTACAGCCGGGGACGCAGATTCGGCGCGTCCCCGGCCGGGCCGCCTCAGGCGATGGTCACGCCCTCGTTGAGGTAGACGTCCTGGATGGCCCGCAGCAGCGCAGCGCCCTCGCCCCGGGGCTTCTGGAAGGCCTTGCGGCCCGAGATGAGGCCCATGCCGCCGGCCCGCTTGTTGACCACCGCCGTGCGGACGGCCTGGGCGAGGTCGTTCTTGCCGCTGGCGCCGCCAGAGTTGATGAGGCCCACCCGGCCCATGTAGCCGTTGGCGACCTGGTAGCGGGTGAGGTCGATGGGGTGGTCGGAGCTCAGCTCGGTGTAGATGCGGTCGTCGAACTTGCCGTAGCTCGAGTCGCCCATGTTCAGGGCCTTGTAGCCGCCGTTGGTGATGGGCAGCTTCTGCTTGACGATGTCGGCGCCGATGGTTGCGCCGAGATGGTTGGCCTGGCCCGTGAGGTCGGCGCTGGCGTGGTGGTCGGTGCCGCCGGTCTTGAAGGCGCTGTTGCGCAGGTAGCACCAGAGGATGGTGGCCATGCCCAGCTCGTGGGCGTGGGCGAAGGCCTCCATGACCTCCTGGATCTGGCGGTTCGAGTCTTCGGAGCCGAAGTAGATGGTGGCACCGACGGCGACGCAGCCCTGGTCCCAGGCCTGGTCGATCTGGCCGAACATGATCTGGGCGTAGCTGTTGGGCACCGACAGCAGCTCGTTGTGGTTGATCTTCATGATCAGCGGGATCTTGTGGGCGTACTTGCGCGCCACCATGCCGAGCACCCCGTTCGTCGTGGCCACGGCGTTGCAGCCGCCCTCGATGGCCAGCTCGACGATGTTGGAGGGGTCGAAGTAGTCGGGGTTGGGCGCGAAGCTGGCGCCGGCCGAGTGCTCGATGCCCTGGTCGACGGGCAAGATGCTGACGTAGCCCGTGCCGCCGAGGCGCCCGTGACCGAGGAGCTGCTCGAGGCTGCGCAGCACCCGGATGTTGCGGTCGGAGGGGCTGAAGATGCGGTCGACGGTGTCGGAGCCCGGCAGGTGGAGGCGGTCCTTCGCGATCGTGGTGCAGCTGTGGTCCAGCAGGTACGAAGCGTCTTCGCCGAGCAGCTCGGCGATTCGATCCATCGACAGTTCCATCGTCACGGTGCCTCCGAGGGGCGGGTGGTGCGGGCCAGGGGGCCCGGGTGCGCCCGGGTGTATCGCGCCAGCCCAGCCCGATCTGGGGCCCAATCCACGCCCGCTGCCGGGAGTCCCCCATGGCCCGTCCCCGCCACCGCCTCGACCTGGTGATCGTGCCCGCCGATCCCGACCGCCTGCCCGATGCCGCGGCCTTCGCCGCCCGGGAGGCCGCCTGGCGGGAGGCGCCCGAGACCCTGGTCCCCGGGGGCTTCGCGGATCTGCGCCTCGACCGCCCCCAGGGCCGGGCCCTCTACAGCAACCAGCTCGGGGGCTTCCAGGTGCGGTGCCCGTCCACGGGAACACCCACTGCGAAGGCGTTCTCGCGGGCGGTGGAGGCCTGGCGGGCCGGTGCTGCGGCCGTGCTGGCGGACTGTCCCGCCTGTGGCGCGGCCCATGCGCTCGGGGCGATGGACTGCCGGCCGCCGGTCGCCCTGGGCCGGGGGGCTGTCGTGCTCATGGACGCCGCCACGGCCGCCCTCGTGCCAGGGGCCGCAGCGGCCCTTGCGCCCGTCGTGGGGCCCGGCTTCCAGCTCGTCTTCCGGCGTCCCTGACGGCCCGATCCGGCGCGGCTCAGCGGGCCTCGGCGAGGTTCGAGCCCAGGGGCAGGCGCTCCTGGATCGGGGCGAAGCTGTCGGGGTCCCAGTGCAGCCGGCACCGGGCCTCGTAGGCGTTCTGCTCGCCCACCAACACCCGGCTGTCGCGGTTCACGAGGCGCTGGCTGCGGTCGGCCGGGTTGCCACAGACCACACAGATGGCGAGGCACTTCGTCACGTACTCGGCGACGGCCATCATGTGGGGGAGGGGCTCGAAGGGCACCCCCCGGTAGTCGAGGTCGAGCCCGGCCACGATCACCCGGCGCCCGGCGTTCGCGAGGTCCTCGCACACCCGCACCAGCTCGTTGTCGAAGAACTGGGCCTCGTCCACGCCGATCACCATGGCCTCGCCCACGAGGCCGGGGATCTGATCGGCCCGGTCGACCTGGAGCGAGCGCCGGCGGGCCCCGGAGTGGGCGCCCACGCTCTCGACCGCGTAGCGATCGTCGATGCGCGGATTGAAGACAACGACCGGCTGGCGGGCGTACTGGGCACGACGCAGCCGGCTGATGAGCTCGGAGGTCTTGCCCGAGAACATGCAGCCCGTCACCACTTCGATCCAGCCGACGTCGCGCGGCATGAGATGGGGGTGGGGGATCATGGGCGCGCCTTACCGCAACGGCGCAGCGGCATCCACCGCGGGGCCGAGGCGGATCAGCCACCGGGCCCCGTCGTCCGCCACCAGCGCGCCGCCCTGGTCCAGAATGGCGTCCCGTAGGCGATCGCCGTGGACCAGGCCCGGGTCGTCCCGGTGGATCATGACCCAGACGATGCCCCGGTCTCGCAGCGCCGCCACCGTGCCCGCGGGCAGGGGGGCCGAGCCGTCCCCGCCGGCGACCCGATCGTGGGCGCGCAGGGCGGAGAGCGCGGGATCGTCGGCGGCGGTGACGCCGACACTGTTGAAGTCGGGGGCCCAGGGGCTCGGCTGGCCGTGGCGGGTCTGGTGGTAGAGCAGCCAGCGGGCCCGGGGGCGGCTCGGGTTGTTGACGCCGGGCGGCAGGGCGACGGGCCCGGGAACGTCGACCACGGGACCGTCCACGCGATCGACAATGGCCGGGATCTCCGCGGAGGCCCCCGGGATCACCGGCTCGGCCGGCCCGAGCACGAGCCCCTCGACCGCCACGAGCGGCCCCAGGGCCCAGCCGAGCCAGCGCCAGCGCCCTCCCCCGCGCCAGAGCCCGTCGGCCACCGGAGCCGCCGCCAGGGCCAGCAGGGCGAGGGTGGCCGCGTGCCAGCGGTAGGGGAAGCGCAGCATCTCGAGCCCGGGCAGGGCGTAGAGGGGCCCGATGCCGAGGCTCAGGGCGGCCGGAAGCAGGGCCCAGAGGGCCAGGCGGGCCCGACCGAGCACCACCGTGCCGAGGGCCACCGCGCCGATCCAGGTGTTGATGGCGAAGGGCTGGATGCCGGGCAGGCTGGCGGGCCGGGGCACCGTGAGCCGCGCCCCCATCGCCGCCCGCACGGCGGGATCGAGGGGGGCCCCGCCCGGAAAGGCGCCGAGAAAGGCCCAGACCGCCGGGGCCGCGAGTAGGAGGCCGAGGCCACCCCACCAGGCCCGCCGGTCGCGCAGCCCCGCGAGCCCCACCAACAGCAGCGCACAGGCGCCCAGGTACCAGCTCGCGACGATGCTCAGCGCGACGAAGACCGCCGCCCAGCCGTGGCGCCCGCGTCCCGCCGCCCAGGCCCAGAGGGCGAGGGGCCAGCCGTCGGTGCCCTCGAGGATGCCCTCGACGGCGTAGCCATGGAAGAAGGGCGCACAGCCGTAGATGGCCGCAGCGGCCACGATGCCGGCCCGTCCCGCCCCCCAGGCCCGGGCGGCCATCCCCGCCGCGAGCACCGTGCCCACCCGGGCGGCCAGTGCCAGCAGGTTGAAGGCCGGCACCAGCCCGAGCGTGGGCACCAGCAGCCGGGCGAGCGTGCCCTTGAGGGGGCTCGAGAAGTAGAAGCCCATGCCGTCGGGGTGGGCCAGCAGATCGGTGTGGAGGGGCAGCAGCTCGGCGCTCTGGGAGAACCACCAGAGCCCCCAGACCGCCGGGTAGAGGTCGGTCCAGGGCTGGCCCAGCAGCTCGCCCGCGGCGAGGGCTGGCAGGGCGGGCCCGATGCCCCAGGCCAGGGCCAGCACCCACAGCGCACCGGGCAGGCGCGCCGGGCGGCCTGGCGACGGCGGGGCGGGGGCTGGCGGGGCTGCGGCCATGGCCTCCACGCTATGCCACGGGGGCCCGGGCCACCCGGCACCGTGGCCAGAGTGTCATGCAGTGGTCGTGGTCGGTGCTGTCGGCCTGCGCTAGGGTGGCGCCCCTCTTCGAGGGCCCCCCCGTGCGGGGCCCACGATCGCCCCCCCGGAGCTGCGGCCATGGTGCTTCCCGACCTCCGACTCGTGCCCCTCCTCGCCACCGTGCTGGCCGCTGCGGCGGGCTGTGGGGGCGGCGAGGTCCTGACCCGCGAGAAGGACGCCGAGACCGTCGACTCGGCCGACCCTTCGGGGGACGGCGGCGGCACGGGCGACGGGGGCAGCGGCGCCACCGACGCCGACGGAGACGGCTACCCGGCCTCCGACGACTGCGACGACGAGAACCCCGAGGTGAACCCGGGCACCGTCGAGGTCTGCAACGGCGTCGATGACGACTGCGACGGCATTGTCGACAGCGACGCCAGCCGCCAGCCCCTCTGGTACCCCGACGCGGACGGCGACGGCTTCGGCGCCGACACCACCCCCATCTCGGCCTGCGATGCCCCCAGCGGCCACGTCGACCAGCCGGGCGACTGCGACGACAGCGACGCCGACACCAACCCGGGGGCCACGGACGATCCCTGCGGCCGTCCGGGCGAGGATCTCGACTGCAGCGGTGCGGTCGACGAGGTGGACGCCGACGCTGACGGCTTCCTCGACTGCGAAGACTGCGACGACAGCGATCCCGAGATCTCCCCGGGGGCGGCCGAGCGCTGCAACGGGGTGGACGACGACTGCGACCGCGAGATCGACGAGGCCGACGCGGTCGACGCCGGGCGCTGGTTCCGCGATGTCGACGGCGACGGCTTCGGGCTCGACAGCGAGGCCTTCGAGGGCTGCCAGCCCGGGGCCGACTGGGCGCTGCAGGGCGGGGACTGCGACGACGCCGATGCGGCCGAGAACCCGGACGCAGACGAGGTCTGTGACGGTGACGACGACGACTGTGACGGCATCGTGGACGAGGACGAAGCCGTCGACGCGGCGACCTGGTACGCCGACAGCGACGGGGACGGCTACGGCGACCCCAGCGCGACCGCCGTGGCCTGCAGCGCCCCGAGCGGCCACGTGGCCGACGCGACGGACTGCGATGACCGGGAGTGGTGGACCCACCCCGGCGCCAACGAGATCTGTGGCGGCGGCGACGAGGACTGCGACGGACTGGTCGACACCGACGACAGCTCGCTGACGAACGCGACCACCTGGTACGCCGACAGCGACAGCGAGATCGGAAGAGCGTCGTGTAGGAAAGAGTGTCTTAAGACGTGTAGATCTCGGTGGTCGC
>CAXQUZ010000635.1:0-7587 GCA_964226865.1 Myxococcota bacterium
GCCCCGGTGGGGGCCCGACCCGCCCCCCCGCCTGCGCCAGGGCAGTGCCGGGCGCCCGCCGGCCCCCCCGGCTCCCCGCGCCGCGGCGCAGCCCGTGCAGGCTCTTGACCGCCGCGTCCCAGCGGACCGCCCCCTCCCCGGGGTACACCGCAGCGCACCCGCCGCTCCGGAGCGCCCGTGTCGTCTCCCGTCCGCCGCCCTCGCTCCCCTCGCCTGCCCCGCCTCGGCCTGTTCGTGCTGCTCTCCGGCTGTGCGGGCATCAAGGACGACACAGCGGGCGGCGGCGCCCTGTGGCGCATGGCCGACCAGGGCCTCGGGCTGCCCCTCGCCAGCGGCACCGACGCCGACATCGGCGACGGCCCGACCGCCTGGGCCGCCGCCGCCCAGGCCGTGCCGGGCATCGACTGGCGCCAGCCCCTGGTCGAGGCACCGGTCGCCATCTGGGACGAGCTCCAGACCCCCCGGCTCTCGGACGCCGGCAGCTGCCCCTACGCCACCGCAGACGGCGGCGGTCAGCTGTACCGCTCGGACTGCCGCACCAGCGGCGGCTACGAGTGGCGCGGCACCGTGCGGGAGGAGGCCTGGGAGGACGAGCAGGGCCGGTGGCGGCGCTGGGACTTCGACCTCGAGGTGGTCGCCGACACCGACGATCCCGCCTTCACCCGCGTCGCGCTGGAGGGGGCCGTGGTCTACGTCGACGTGGACGGCGACGAGGCCTTCGCCACCGGCGCCCAGGCCAACTGGCGCATCGAGGCCGACGGCTTCTGGGCCCGCCGGGCGCCCCAGGATCCGCGCGAGGCGCTCTGGCAGACCTTCGCGCTCACCGGTCGGGACGAGGCCGACGCCGAGCTGGGCCACCGCATCGAGCTCGCCAGCACCGTCGCCGGCATCGGCAGCTACACCCTCGCCAGCGACGAGGTGGTGGTGGACCTCGGCTGCAGCGCCGCACCGACGGGCACGGTGGCCCTGGCCGGGCGCGCGGCGTCGACCCTGCGCTTCGGCGACACCTGCGCCCAGTGTGCGGCGTGGGAGGGCAGCGGCGCCGCCTCGGACGAGGCCTGCGCCAACTGACCCGCCCGGAGCCTCAGCTCTCGATCTTCACGGAGATCATCTGGACGGGCTGCGAGGGCCGACCCGAGCGGGAGCCGAGGGCCTCGATGGTCTTCACGACGTCCATGCCCTCGGTCACCTTGGCGAAGACGGGGTGCTTGGAGTCGGTGCGCCGGTCCCACCAGTCCAGGAAGCTGTTGTGGACGGTGTTGATGAAGAACTGCGAGCCGCCGCTGTTGGGCCGGCCGGTGTTGGCCATGCTCAGGGTGCCGGGCTCGTTGCTGAACTTGGCGTCGTCCAGGAACTCGTCCTGGATGTTGCCGTGGGGGGGGCCACCGGTGCCGGCGCGGGCGCTGTTCGGATCCTTGCTGTGGGGGCAGCCGAACTGGCACATGAAGTTGGGGATGATCCGGTGGAAGTGCAGGCCGTCGTAGAAGCCGCTGTTGGCCAGATCGATGAAGTTCTTGGCGGTGATGGGCATCTGGTCGAGGAAGACCTCGGCCTTGAAGGTGCCCTGGCTGGTGGTGAAGACGGCAGTCGGGTTGGCCATGTGGGAGTCCTCCGTGGGATGGCGGGAGGGAGCGGACCAGGGGGCCCGTCTCCGCGGGCGGGGGCCGAGAGGGCTCGCCCGCCTGTGCGCAGCCCGCTATCCCGTCCCGGGCCCCCCGGAGCAGCCGCCATGCCCCCGACCACTCGCCCCCACCGCCTGCTGTTCGTCTGCACGGCGAACATCTGTCGCTCGCCCATGGCCGAGGGCTACGCCCGCCACCTCGCCGAGACCCGGGGGCTGCCCCTCGAGGCCCGCTCGGGGGGCATCATGGGCATCATCGGGCGCCCGCCCGACCCGCTGGCCGTGCGGGTGATGGGCGAGATCGGCGTCGACATCAGCGCCCAGCGCTCGGGCGACCTCCCGCCAGAGCTGCTCGACTGGGCCGACCACGTCCTCGTCATGGAGCTGCGCCACCAGATGCGCCTCCACAGCGCCCACCCGACCAGCGACGGCAAGATCCTGCCGCTGGGCAGCTTCGGCGGCGCCAGCGAGGTGCCCGATCCCATCGGTGGCTGGCGGTGGCGCTTCCGGCGCTCGCGCGACCTCATCACCCGCAGCATCGACAACTTCGTCGCCCACCTGCCGCCGGTCGGCTGAGGCCCCGGTGGGCAGCCGCGCTCAGTCGCCGACGAAGCTGTTGGTCTCGAAGGACCAGACCTTGCGGACCGAGCCCTGGGCCGGCACGTCGACCTTGAAGGAGTGGCTCTGGCCCTCGGGCGTGATGAGCACGACGACGTGGGTGCCGGCGGGCAGCTCGTAGCGGAAGAGGGGGCTCTCGCGGATGAAGCGCCCGTCGACCACCACCTTCGCCCGGGGAATGGAGCTGACGGTGAGCTCACCCCGGGCCGCGGCGGCCGCCGGAGCGGGAGCGGGGGCCGGGGCCGGAGCGGGCGCACGGCGGCGGGCCGGCGGGGGCTTGGGGGCCGGAGCGGGCGCCGGGGCCGGGGCGGGCGCCGGGGCCGGGGCTGGGGCCGGAGCGGGCGCCGGCGCCGCCTCGGGCTCGTCCTCGAAGTCCGACAGCGGCGCCGGGTCGTTCTCGGGCTCGACCGTCTCGGCAGAGCCGGGGGCCGCAATGGCGGGAATGACCTGCTCGGGCGGCGCCTCGACAGGAGTGGACCGGCGCAGGAACTGCCAGGCGGTGAAGCCGACGATGCCCGCCGCCACCGCCATGAACACCGCCGCGCCGAGGGTGCGGCCCATGCCGCTGTCGCCCCCCGAGGCGGGGCTGAGCAGGGAGGCCGGCGGCGCGTCGTCGAGGGCGAGCTGGGGCCCGCCCGGACCGCCCACGGCCACCGGCAGCCCCGGACCGTCGATGCCGAGCGAGACCGCCGAGCGCTGGGAGGGCGCCGAGCGCGGGAGCAGGGGCCGGGGCGCGCTGCCAGCGGGGGCGACGCTGCCGTCCGCCGCCAGCTCGGCGATGCGCTGCTGGAAGCGGATCAGCTCGTCCCGGGCCGTGACAGGGTCGGGCAGCAGGTCGCCGAGCGCCCGACCGAGCTGGGTGGCCGAGGCGTAGCGGGCGGCCGGGTCGCGCTGGAGCGCCCGCACCAGGATGCTGCCCAGGGGGCCGGCCTGGCCCATGGCCCGGGCGGCACGGCGGGCGGCCTCGTCGTCGGCCAGCAGCGCCTTGATGGTCTCTTCGCTCTTCTCGGGGAAGAGCGCCTTCTGCACCACCATCTCGTAGAGCACGGCCGCGAGACCGAAGAGGTCGGCCGGCGGCCCCACCGTCGCGCCGATGGCCTGCTCGGGGGCCATGTAGCCCCAGGTGCCCCGGACGGCGCCCTCGCGCTCTTCGGTGATGAGCGCGCGGCTGATGCCGAAGTCGAGCACCTTGAGGATGCCCTGGGGGTTGACCATCAGGTTCGAGGGCTTCACGTCGCGGTGGACGAGGCCCAGGGGCGCGCCGTCCTGCCGGCGGGCGGTGTGGGCATGCGACAGGCCCTCACAGACCTGGCGGCCCACCTCGGCGATGACCACCGGCGGGATCTCCATGCCGTGGCGGCGGGCGAGGCTGATGCAGCGCCGCACGGTCACGCCCTCGACGAACTCCATGACCAGGTAGTAGACGCCCTGCTCGCAGTCGAAGTCCTGGATCTGCACCAGGTTCTGGTGCTGGAGCAGCGACCCGATGCGCGCCTCGTTGATGAAGAGGTCGCGGAAGCGGTCCTGTGCAGCGAAGTCGGGCAGGATGACCTTGATGGCCACCCGGGGGCTGACACCCGCGAGGCTCTCGCGGCGGGCCTCGAAGACCCGCGCCATGCCCCCCGTGGAGATCGGACGCACCAGTCGGTAGCGGCCCAAGCGCTTGGGCGTCCCGTCAGGGTGGGTATTGCCAACGTCGATGGGCATGGGCGGCGGGGAACGGGCGCGGAGGGGGACCCGGCGGGAGCGCGGATCCAGGCGGGGAGCCGGGGCCGGTTGGGGGGGAACCGGGCGGGGGCGGCAGCGACCCGGGCAGCGTAGCACGCCAGGCCCCGGGCCACGGGCGCCCTGGGCGCCTCAATCGGTGAGTTCGCCGAGCGGCAACAGGGCCAGCGGCAGGTGGGGGCTCCGGCGCAGGGCGGGCAGCAGCGGCAGCAGCGTCGCCAGCCCGGGGAGGAGGGCGCCCGCCGCGTCGACCAGGGCGCCCGGGAGCGCCGCTGCCGGCAGCTCGGCGGCCACACTCGCCCCGATGAGCGACCGGACCACCGACCGCCACCGGGGGGGCGTGAAGCGGAGGTGGACCGCCCGTCCCGCGCCCGGGTCGACGCCTGCGAGCGCCCGGGCCCGGGCCAGCCCCGTCCGCAGGTCCCCGAGGTGGTCGACCAGACCGTGCGCCTTGGCCTGCCGTCCCGTCCACACCCGCCCCTGGGCGACGGCGTGCACGGCCTCCCGGGGCATGCGGCGGCCTGCGGAGACCACGTCGAGGAAGCGGTCGTAGGTCCGGGCGATCGAGGCCTGGTAGCGCCGGCGCTGGTCCGCGCTGAAGCCCGCGAAGGGGCCGAACATGCCGACGTCGGGCCCGACCGACACGAGCTCCTGGTGCACCCCGATGCGGCGCAGGGCCTCCTCCAGCACGGGCTTGCCGCCCACGACGCCGATGGAGCCCGTGATGGTCCCCGGCCGGGCGACGATCTCGGCCGCCGGCGCCGCGAGGTAGTAGCCCCCACTGGCGCTCACATCGCCGAAGACAGCCACCACCGGCTTCTTCTCACCCAGCTTGCGCACCGCCCGGGCGATGAGATCCGAGGCCAGGGCGCTGCCGCCCGGGGACTGGACCGAGAGCACGACGGCCCGCACCCCGGGCTGGTCGGCGAGGCTGTCGAGCACCGGCACGACGTCCGCAGCCGCGATGGAGCCGCCCCGCTGGCCCTCGTCCCGCTCCACCACGGGCCCCTCGAGGTGGACCACCGCCACCACCGGGCCCCCCAGCCGCCGCTGGCCGAGCGCGCGGGCCCACCCTCGGCTCCACGCATAGCGACCGTGCGACAGGGTCCGGAGCTCTCCGCCGTGGGCCGCGGCGCGCAGCTCCTCCAGCTGGGCGGGGTAGGCCAGCGCGTCCACCAGTCCCGCCTCGGCCACCGAGGTGGCCGTCTGGGGCGCCTGGCCCAGCAAGGCCGCGAGCGCCCCCGCCGCCTCGGGACGGGCCCGGTCCACTCCCTCCCGCAGCTGGTCCCAGAGGTCCCCCAGGAGCGCACCGAGCTGGCTGCGGTTCTCCTCGCTCGGGAAGCGCCGCACATAGGCCTCCCCGAAGCTCTTGAAGCGCCCCGCCGACTCCATCTGCATCTCGATCCCGAGCAGCGCGAAGGCGTCCGCATAGAACGACAGCCGCGAGCCCAGGCCGGTCAACAGCAGCTCGGCGGACGGGGTGAGGGCCACGTGGTCCAGCTCGGCCAGCAGCGCCAGCTCGCGCAGGCTCGCCCCGTCGACGTGCGCCGTCACGCGGGTGTCGGTCTGGGCGAGGCCCCGGACGGCCTGCTGGAGGTCCTGCACCCCGGACCAGCCCATCGCCATGCCGCGCAGGTCGAGGATGACCTCGGCCACCAGCGGGTCGGCCCCGAGGGTCTCGAGCGCCTCGAGGGTGCGCAGGCGCGCGTGCTGCGAGTCGCCCTGGCGCCCGGGCGCGAGCGACAGGCGCACCGCCGCCCCCCGCCCGACCCGCAGCCGTCCGAGTCCGTGGAGCACCAGCCGGAGCGGGAGCGAGAGCAGCCGGTGCAGGCCGGTCAGCGCCAGAGAGACGGCAGAGAGCGCCACGGGAACCTCGAGACGACAGGACGGTCGGTGCAGACTGTGCCCAGCAGGGCACACCCGCGCCGCGCAGACTACGCAGTAAGCGCAGCGAGGCCCCTCGCAAGGACCCGAACGGAGACCGGCATGCCCTCGTCCTTCACTCCCGCCGAGCAGGCCGTCCTGCAGAACATTCCCGAGGGCGACCTCGTCGATCTCGTCGCCGAGCTGGACGTCGCCGTGCCCGCGGTGGTGGTGCGCGACGAGCTGCTCGACCTCGCCCTCGGCCGCATCGCCCAGCGGGCCCGCGCCGAGGGGCTGCCCTTCTCCAAGTGGGACCGGGAAGACCTCGAGCAGCTCCCGGCCCCCCACCTCCAGGCCCTCGCGCGCGCCTGCGGCACCGACGGCAGTGTCGACGCCCTGATGAAGACCGGCGCCAAGGTCTACAAGCGCTACCAGAAGGAGCGGCCCGGCTCTCCGGTGGCCCTGCTGCTCCCCGTGCTCCTCGCCCCCCTGGCCCGCCGCCTCGCCGAAGAGCGCTCCTGACAGGACGATGACCGCGCCCTCGCTTGACAGCCGTCGGACCGTCGCGTAACCCCGTCTCTCCGCCGTTTCAGGAGGCCGCCGTGGCGACCAAGAGCTGTCCCAGCTGCAGTGCCGAAGTCCCTGTCGAAGCATCGCGGTGCAAGCACTGCTTCCACGACTTCACCGAAGACCCGCCGAAGAAGAGTGGGCCGCTGGTCCTCCTCGGCTTCCTCGCCGCGATGCTGGTGGTCGGTGGCGCGACGCTCGCCTACATCTTCCACTTCAACGCTGCCGAGCGCATCGTGGTCGACCAGGAGACCCACTCCATCGTCATCACGCGCACGGCCAGCACCGGCACCGACACCGAGCGCGTGTCCTTCGACCGGGTCTCCAAGGTCGAGCACGTCATGGGCGGCGAAGACGCCATGTTCGAGGTGGTCGCGGTGACCGCCGACGGCAAGCGCTACGTGGTCCAGTCCTCCGACGACAAGCCCCTGACCGGCCACGCCCAGCACATCGCCGCGGTCATCGACAAGCCCTTCGTCGAGGTGAAGAACATCAAGGGCTTCGGCGACTGAGCATGCTCGACGACGCCTTCGGCCGCCTGAACATCGACGTCGCCGTCGATCTCGGCACCGCCAACACCCGGGTCTACGTGCGTGGCCGCGGGCTGGCCTGTGAGCTGCCCTCGGTCGTAGCCGTCGAGCAGAGCGCCGGCAGCCGCCGGGTCGTGGCCGTCGGCGACGAGGCCCGGCGCATGCTGGGCCGCACGCCCGAACACATCCAGGCGGTGCGCCCCCTGCGTGGTGGCGTCGTCGAAGACTACGCCCTGGCCCAGCACCTCCTCGAGCAGGGCCTGCGCACGGCCGCCTCCGGGCGCTCCTGGCGCGGCCTGCGCATGCTCGTGTGCGTGCCCCGGGCCACCGCAGAGGTCGCCCGCCGCGCCATCCAGGACGCCGCACGGGCCGCCGGCGCCCGCCAGGTCGACCTCGTCGCCAAGTCGGTGGCCGCCTGTGTGGGCGCCGAGCTCCCCTACGAGGAGCCCGTGGCTTCGCTGGTCGTCGACATGGGTGCCGGCATCACCGAGCTGGCCCTGCTCAGCCTCGGGGCACCCATCGCCATCGAGACCGTGCGCGGTGGCTGCGCTGCCATCGACGAGGGCATCGCCAGCTGGGTCCAGGAGCACCACAAGGCCATGATCGGCGACCGCGCCGCCGAGACCGTCAAGACCCAGGTCACCGGGGAGATCGGAAGAGCAC
>CAXQUZ010000636.1:0-13525 GCA_964226865.1 Myxococcota bacterium
CCCATGCCCGCGCCCGCGCCCGTGCCGGCGCCTGCCCCCGCGCCGCCCCCGATGCCGGCGCCCGCCCCGGCCCCGCCTCCGATGCCCGCCCCGCCCACCGCGCCGGCGGCCCCCCTGCCCCCGCCGCCCATCACCGCGGGCCGCCCCCCCACGGCCGGGCCCCCCGCGGCCCCGCCGCCGCCCATCGCGACCGGCGGCCCCGCCAAGCCCCGGCCGCTGCCGCCCCCGCCCGCCACCGAGGCCGGCGCTGGCGGCGGCAAGAAGAAGACCTGGATCATCCTCGCCGTGGCCGCGGCCTTCGTCTTCCTCTGCGGCGGCGGCGGCCTCGCCGGCGGCCTGGCCTGGTACTTCACCACCCAGCAAGACGACCCGGCGCCCGAGGCCACCCAGACCGAGGCCAGCCCCGAGAAGCGCGACGCCGGCGCCCTTGCCGGCGAGGGCGACACGGGCGCCGCAGAGGGCACCGAGGCCGCGGAGGCCCCCGAGAAGGCGAGCGAGAAGAAGGCCGAGACACCGCCCCCCGCGAAGAAGCCCGCGGCCAAGAAGCCCGCCGCGAGCTCCTCGTCCTCGTCCCGGCGCAGCTCGTCCAAGAAGCCCTCCAGCTCGTCGTCCTCATCGTCTCGCCGCAGCTCCTCCAGCTCCCGTCGCAGCGCGTCCAGCTCGTCCAGCTCGTCCAGCTCGTCCAGCTCGTCGGGCGCCGCGCCCTCGGGCGGCAGCGACTTCCCGGCGAAGGTGCGCATCACCGTCCAGGGCACCACCGAGTCGGTCACGGCCACCTGCAACCCCGGCGGCCGCTGGAACTTCGCGGGCACCAGCTCGCGCACCTTCGACACGGTCTCGACCTGCATCCTCCAGGTCGGCAGCGCCAAGACCGCCTTCCAGGTGCGCAAGGGCGGCAAGGTCACCTGCAACGCCTCGGGCGACCGCCTCGCCTGCAGCGGCCCGTGACCGACGCCGCCGACGCCCGGCGCATCGCCGTCCGGGCCGCCCGGGCCGGGGGGGCCGTCATCCAGGCCGCCCTCGACCGGGGCCCCGCCCGGGTCCGCCAGAAGGGCGCCGTCGACCTGGTCACCGAGGTCGACCTCGCCGCGGAGGCCGCCGTGCGGGCCGTGCTCGCCGAAGACAGCCCCGGCACCCTCGTGCTCGCCGAAGAGAGCGCCCGGGCCGGCACCGCCGGCGCCCCGGCCCGGTGGATCGTCGATCCCCTCGACGGCACGACCAACTTCGTCCACGGCTTCCCCGCCTTCGGCGTCTCGGTGGCCCTCGAGGTCGGCGGCACCCTGCTCGCCGGCTGTGTCTACGACCCGCTGCGCGACCGCTGCACCGCGGCCGGCAAGGGCCTGGGCACCACCGACAACGACGTGCCCGTCCGGGTCTCGACCACCGACCACCTCGGCGCGGCCCTCATGCTCACGGGCTTCGCCTACGACCGCCGCACCATGGCCCCCACCTACCTGCGCTTCGTCCAGGCCGTGCTCGAGCAGGCCCAGGGGCTGCGCCGGGCCGGGGCCGCCGCCCTCGACTTCTGCCACATCGCGACGGGCCGGGCCGACGGCTACTGGGAGTTCAACCTGAGCCCCTGGGACGTGGCCGCCGGCATCCTGCTCGTGACCGAGGCGGGCGGCCGGGTGACCGACCCCGAGGGACGCCCGGTGAACCTCGACTCGCCCCAGATCGTCGCCTCGAACGCGCGCAGCCACGACGACGTGTTGGCCCTGATGGCGCCCCTGCTGCGGCCGGAGGGCGCGCCCCCCGCACCCGGCTGCGGTTCCGACTGGTAAGCTCCGCCGGCCCGCCGCGTGCCACCACCGCGCCGCCGGGCGGGAGCGCATCGTGGGCATCGCTGTCGGCATCGACCTGGGCACCTCCAACTCCTGCATCGCCACCGTGCTGGACGGCCAGGCCATCGTCCTGGCGGACGCCGAGGGTCGCTCCGTCCACCCCAGCGTCGTGGCCTTTGGCTACGGCCACGCGGTCGTCGTGGGCCACCGCGCCCGCCAGCAGCTCGCCTACGCGCCCGAGAACACGGTCTTCTCGGCCAAGCGGCTCATCGGCCGGCGCTACGCCTCCGAAGAGGTCCAGCGCCTCCGGAAGACCGTCGGCTGGGGCATCGCCGAGGGCCCCCGGGGCGACGCCCGGGTGCGCGTCCAGGGCCGCGTCTACGCCGTCCAGGAGATCAGCGCCCACGTCCTCGCCCACATGAAGGGCATCGCCGAGCAGGCCACGGGCCAGCCCGTCGACGGCGCCGTCATCACCGTGCCCGCCTACTTCAACGACCAGCAGCGCCAGGCCACCCGCGACGCCGCCACCATCGCCGGCCTCAACTGCCTGCGCATCATCAACGAGCCGACGGCCGCCGCCCTCGCCTACGGCTACGGCCAGGGCCACCGCCAACACATCGCCGTCTACGACCTCGGCGGCGGCACCTTCGACATCTCCGTGCTGCGGCTGGACGGCGAGCTCTTCGAGGTGGTCAGCACGGCCGGCGACACCTTCCTCGGCGGCGACGACTTCGACATGGTCATCGCCGACCACCTCATCGCCCAGTTCCGCGAGCAGACGGGCATCGACATCACCGAGAACCCGGCGGCCCGGGCGAAGGTGCTCGACGCCGCCGAGCGCTCGAAGCGGGCCCTCTCCCAGGTCAACGCCGTGGCGGTCAAGGTGCCGGGCCTCGCGAGGGACGACGCCGGCGAGGCGGTGGGGCTCGCGACCACCCTCGACCAGGCCACGGTGCAGCGGCTCGTCATGCCGCTGATGAAGCGCACCTTCGTCGTCTGCGACGAGGCCATCGCCCAGGCCGGCCTCACCCAGGGCCAGATCGACCACGTGCTGCTGGTCGGCGGCATGACCCGCTTCCCCCTCGTGCGCGAGGCGGTGAGCCACTACTTCGGCAAGAAGGCCCTCGACCACCTCAACCCCGACCAGGTCGTCGCCCAGGGCGCCGCCATCCAGGCCTGGAACCTCACCAATTTCGACGAGAGCGACGCCCCCGACGCCGTGCTCCTCGACGTGACCCCCCAGACCCTCGGGGTGCGCACCGTGGGCGGCTTCGTCGAGCCGCTCATCCCGCGCAACACCCCCATCCCCACCGAGGCCACGAAGGTCTTCCACACGGCCCACGACGACCAGACCGAGGTGCGGGTCAGCGTGTGCCAGGGCGAGGGCCGCAACATCCAAGACAACGAGCTGTTGGGCGAGTTCGTGCTCTCGGGCCTGCGGCCGGCCCCCCGGGGCGAGGTGCGGGTGACCATCACCTTCGCCCTCGACGCCGACGGCATCGTGCGGGTCATCGCCCGCGACGAAGAGACCGGCCACGCCGTCGACATGACCATCGAGGCCAGCTCGAACCTCTCGAGCGAAGAGGTCGAGGAGATGCGCTTCGACGACCTGGGCTTCTGACCCGGGGGGCCGCGGCACCTGCCCGTCCCGCGCCGCGAAGGCAAGGGGCTGTGAGACCGGTGAGAGATGCGGCCCGCCCCGGCAGGATGCTACACCGGGCCCATCCCTGCCCCCTGCCTCGGAGTCCCCCATGTCGGTTCTCAGCGCGATCTCAGGCGCCAGCCTCGTCCAGCCCACCCCCACGGCCCCCGTCAGCGCCACCACCAGCGAGAGCGCGGCCACCAAGGCCGAGACCAGCATCCGCGACACGGTGACCCTCAGCGCCGAGGCCCGGGCCGCCAAGGCCAGCGGCCAGCCCCTCTTCGCCGTCGAGGGCGCCGAGGCCGCGACCGCCGAGGCCGCCGCCAAGAAGGTCGGGAACGGCAGCGTCGGCGCCGAAGAGACGGCCAAGGCGGCCAAGAAGGGCGGCGGCGGCAGCCCAAGCGCCCAGGCCGAGGCCAAGATCAAGGCCAGCATGGGCCGCACCAAGGAGCAGACCGCCGGCCAGCTCGACCGCATCGACGGCCAGCTCAGCGACGCCACCGACCGCATCGAGGGCCGCCTCGGCCGCGAGGCCACCCGCAAGACGGCCACCCGCGACAAGCTCCGCCAGCGCACCGGCATCCAGGAAGAGGCCACCAAGTCGCGCACCAAGGAGCGCCTCTCGTCGCTGGCCGAGCGCGAGAAGGCCGGCCTGCCCGTGCCCGCCGACCTCGCCGACACCATGCTCAGCAAGCTCAGCGCCGAGCGCAAGCGCAAGAGCGTGCGGGTGCGGCGCCTCGACGACCGCATGGCCAGCCAGGAGTCCGCCACCAAGCAGACCGGCAAGGACCAGCTCTCGGGCCAGACCTCGACCATCGAGGACCGGGCCAGCGACACCGCCGCCCGGGGCGAGCTGAAGGTCGGGCGCATCGAGCGCCAGATGAAGCAGGTCCGCCCCGCCACCAAGACCAGCCTCGGCTGAGAGATGGCCGGCCCCCGCACCGTTCTCGTCGTCTGTTCTTCCGAGATCCAAGACGGCTCCCTCGCCCCGGTGCGGGCGGCCCTCCAGGCCCGGGGCTGCCGGGTGGTGATGCTCGACTCGGCCCGCATGCCCGTGGGCGTCGACCTCTCGCTGGGCATGGACGGCGGCTGGCTGCGCACCGAGCACGACACCGTCGACCTCGCCGAGGTGGGCGCGGTCTGGCTGCGCCACACCCACGTGGCCCACGGGGTCTGGGATCTGCTGGATCCGGCCTATGCGCCCGCCATCCGCGACCAGACCGCCACCCAGCTCTGGGACCTGCTCGACTGCCTGCCCCAGGCGCTCCACGTCGACCGCCTCGACCGGCTGCGGGCCGTGCCGGGACCGGTGGCCATGCTGCGCCGCGCCCGTGCCGCCGGCCTCGCCGTGCCCGCGACCCTGGTGTCGAACGACCCGGCCCGGGTGGCCGCCTTCCTCGACGGGCTGCCCGGCGGCGCCATCAAGAAGATGCCCGACTCCTCGGCGGGCAAGGTGCCCCAGCCCGGCGGCCCGGACTACCTGCCGACGACCCGGGTGAGCGCCGCCGACCGGGCCCAGCTCGACCGGGTCGCCCTCTGCCCCATGGTCTTCCAAGAAGAGGTCGAGAAAGAGGTCGAGCTGCGCATCACCGTCGTGGGCGACCGCCTCTTCACCGGCGCCGTGCGCCCCCAGGGCACGGTGGACTGGCGCCAACACCCCGAGCTGGTCGGCAGCTTTGCGCCCTGGTCGCTGGATCCGGCGGTCGGGGCCGCGGTGGCCCGGCTCATGGACGAGCTCGGCCTGCGCACGGGCACGGTCGACCTCATCGTGCGCCCCGACGGCACCCACGTCTTCCTCGAGATCAACACCATCTCGTTCTTCGACTTTCTTGAGGAGGCCACGGGCATGCCCATCGCCGCTGCGGTGGCCGGGCTGCTGGCGACGGGCGCGCCCTAGCCGCCCGCGGCGTCGGGGGCCTGCTGGCGGATGAGGTCGACGAGGCCGTCGCGGTAGCGGGCCTGGCTCTCGAGGTCGAGCCACTCGTCGGCCCCGTGGGCGCCGCCCTTCTCGGGCCCCATGCACAGGGCGGGGCTGCCGTCGCGGCCCGCGATGAGCGCGATGTCGAGGTAGCCCGTGGACGAGGGCTCGGCGCAGCGGCCGCGGTGGAGGCCCTGGAAGGGGGCCGTGAGCCGCCGCAGGGCGGTCGCCTCCGAGGCGTAGCCCGGCATCTCGAGGTGGACGTCGAAGCCGGCGAGGGTGATGGGCAGGGCCCCGCCCGCCGCGGCGTTCATGCGCGCGAGACAGCCCTCGACCACCGCCTTCACGGCCGCCCCCGTGACCCGGTCGCTGCCCGTGCGCAGCTCGAGCAGGGCCCAGGCGGCGTCGGGGATGCGGTTGGGGATGGCCGCCAGGGTGGGCGGGGCCGCCGTGAGGGCGGCGTCGGCCGGCAGCGAGCCCGCCCGGATGGCCGCGACATTGAGCACGGTGCGGTAGGGCTGATCCTGGGCAAAGGCCCACCGGGCCAGCTCGCCGAGCAGGGCGTGGAGGGCCAGGGTGGCGCTGCGGCCCGAGTGGGGGCGCGAGGCGTGGCCGCCGTGGCCCCGCAGGCTGAGCGAGATCTCGAGCAGCCCCCGGCAGCCCGACATGACCATGGCCGGGGCCCCACAGACCGAGAGGGTGGCCTCGGGGCGCACCTCGTCGTGGTGGGCGACGAAGTGCTTCATGCCGAGGAACTGGAACTCCTCGTCGCAGTAGAAGAGGTAGCCCGCGCCGCGGGTGGGGCCGGCGCGCCGGATGGCGTCGAGGGCCGCGGCGATGGCCCCCTTCGTGTCGGCGGCGCCGAGGGCGTGGTAGCGGCCGCCGCGCACGCTGTGGGCCGGCACGGTCCAGCCCCCGCTCGGGGGGACCGTGTCGATGTGGCCGGCCACGAGCAGCGCGGTCTGGGCCGGGTCGCCGTCGAAGGCCAGCACATTGGGCCGCCCCGGGGCCACCTCGACGAGCTGCACGTCGAGCCAGGGGCAGGCGCGCAGCTTCTCGACAATGGCCTCGGCCACGTCCATCTCGTTGTGTTCGGGCGTGCGACGACCCGGGGCCGCGGGCCGCCACCAGCTCGGGATGCGGCAGAGCTCGTCGGTGAGGGCCAGCAGCGGCGCGTCGGGCACGGGGGCCGTCTCGGTCATGGGGTCTCCGTGCGGCAGGGCAGGAGGGGCGGGCGACGGGGCCTCAGCCGAGGCCGACGATCTCGCCGTCGACGAGGTCGACATCCCAGGCCCGGGGCCGGCGGGGCAGGCCGGGCATGCGGGTCAGCGCCCCGGTGAGCACGACCACGAAGCCGGCGCCGGCGCTGATCTCGAGATCGCGCACCTGGAGCCGGAAGCCCGCGGGCCGCGCCCGCAGCGCCGGGTTGTCGGAGAGGCTGGACTGGGTCTTCGCCATGCACACGGGCAGCCGGTCGGCCCCGAGCCGCGGGAAGGCCTTGAGCTTGCGCCGGGCCGCCTCGGACCAGTCCACCCCGTCGGCGCCGTAGAGCCCGGTGGCGATGGCCTCGACCCGCTCCTTCACCGTGCCGCCCGCCGGCGAGACCGGGGTGAGGGGCTGGACGGGAGCGGCCAGGATGGGCTCGAGCAGGGCCACGACGGCCTGGGCACCGGCGCCACCGTCCGGGAAGTGGGTGGACGGGGCCGCGGGCACCCCCCGGGCGGCGCAGTGGTCGAGCACGGCCTGCACGTCGGCGTCGCTGTCGTCGGCGAAGCGGTTGAGCACCACCACGCTGCGCTGGCCGAAGCGGGCGGCGTTGTCGAGGTGGGCGTCCAGGTTGGCCATGCCCTTCTCGAGATCACCCTCGCCGTGGTACTTCAGGGCACGGACCGTGGCCACGATGACGATGGCCGCGAGCCCGTCGATGCCGGCCACCGGGCACTTGAGGTGGAGGAACTTCTCGCCGCCGAGATCGAAGCCGAAGCCCGCCTCGGTCAGCACCACGTCGGCCAGCTGGCGGCCGAGGCGGGTGGCCATGACCGAGTTGCAGCCGTGGGCGATGTTGGCGAAGGGGCCGCCGTGCACGATGGCCGGGGCGCCCTCGGTGGTCTGGACGAGGTTGGGCAGCAGGGCGTCGCGGAGCAGGGCCAGCATGCCGCCCACCGCGCCGATGTCGCGGGCGTAGATGGGCTTGCGATCGAAGCCGAAGCCGATGAGCAGGTTGCCCAGGCGGGCGCGCAGGTCTTCGGCGTCGCGGGCGAGGCAGAGCGCCGCCATCACCTCGCTGGCGGCCGTGATGTCGAAGCTGTCTTCCCGGGGCACGCCGTCGCCGCCGAGGCCCACCATGGTGTTGCGCAGCGAGCGGTCGCTCATGTCGAGCACCCGCTTCCAGCGGACCTTGCGGGGGTCCATGCGGGGCTCGGAGCGGAAGTGGAGGTGGTTGTCGATGAGCGCCGCCAGCAGGTTGTGGGCGCTGGTGATGGCGTGGAGGTCGCCCGTGAAGTGGAGGTCGACGTCGACCCGGGGCTCGAGGTGGCACTGGCCCCCGCCGGTGCCGCCGCCCTTGATGCCGAAGACCGGGCCGAGGCTGGGCTCGCGCAGGCAGGCGACCACCTTCTTGCCCGCCTGGTGGAGGGCCTGGGTCAGGCCGATGGTCGTCGTCGTCTTGCCCTCGCCCGCGGGGGTCGGGGTGATGGCGCTGACGAGGATGACCTTGCCCCGCTGGAGGCTGTCGTCGCCCGCCTGGAGGTCGATCTTGGCCTTGTGGCGGCCCATGGGGATGAGGGCCTCGGCGGGGATGCCCAGATCGGCGGCGACAGCAGAGAGGGGGCGCATGGGGACTCCGGGAGCAGGCGGTGCGCCGGCAGCTTAGCGCTTGGGGCCCCGGCACCCGAGCCGAGGGGCCCGTCCCGCGCTGGTGGTGGGGCAGGACCGGCGCCCGGGGCACGGCGGCTCAGCGCGCGAGGGCCCGCTCCCAGGCCGCCCGGGCCGCGGGGCTGAAGAGCACACAGCGCAGGGCATCGAAGGCGCCCGTGGCCGCGTGGGCCCGGAGCACCCCGACGGCGATCCGGGCGGCCGGGTCGAGCGGGTAGCCGTAGACCCCCGTGGAGATGGCCGGGAAGGCCACCGTGCGGGCACCGACCAAGATGGCCTGTTTCAGGCTGTTCTCGTAGGCGAGGGCGAGGGTGCGGGGCGGATCGGGATCCGTGCGGTAGACGGGCCCGACGGTGTGGATGATGTGGCGCACGGGCAGCCCGAAGCCGGGGGTCGCGACCGCGTGGCCGGGCGGGCAGCGCATGCCGTCCCGGACCACGGGCAGGGCCCGGCAGTGGGCGAGCAGCGCCGGCCCGGCGGCCCGGTGGATGGCCCCGTCCACCCCGCCCCCGCCGAGCAGGTGGGGCGCGGCGGCGTTGACGATGGCGTCGCAGTCTTCGTCGGTGATGTCGCCCGAGACCAAGGTGATCACAGCCGCTCCTCCGGGTGGGTGCGGGGGGGTAGCACGGGGGGAGACCCGCGCGCCCCGGCCGGCCGGCCCCGCTCAGCGCCGCAGCCCCATCAGCCAGGTGCTGGCGCGCTTGGCGAGGGGGGTGAGCCGGGTCTTGTTCCAGGCCGAGGCGACCTTGAAGACCAGCTCGGAGCGGGTCGGGTAGGGGTGGATGGTCGAGGCCAGGGCGCCCAGGCCGAGGCCGTGGGTCATGGCCAGGGTGAGCGGCGCGAGCAGCTCCCCGGCCTGGGGCCCCACGATGGTCGCCCCGTGGATGCGCCCGGCGCCGTCGGCCACCACCGCACAGAAGCCCGCCGTGTCGCCGTCCGTGCGGCCCCGGTCGGTCTCGTCCACCCCCACCGTGAACACCCGCAGCGACGGGTCTTCGGCGGCCTCCTCGGGCGACAGGCCCACCGCCGCCAGCTCGGGCTCGGTGTAGACCACCCGGGGCACGACCAGCGCGCCGACCTGCCCCCGGCCGAAGAAGAGCGCGTTGCGCACCACGAGGCGGGCCTGGTGGTCGGCGGCGTGGGTGAGCTGGTCGCGGCCGATGACGTCGCCGGCGGCGTAGATGCGCGGGTTGGCCGTGCGCAGGGTGCTGTCGACGAGCACCCCCTTGGGCCCGACGCCCACGCCCGCCCGGTCGAGGCCGGGCACGAGGTTGGGCCGGCGCCCGGCCGCCACGAGCAGGTGGCTGCCCTGGAGCACGGTGCCGTCGTCGAGGGTGAGGGCGGTGGCGCCGTCTTCGGTGGGGGCCAGCTCCGCGACGCCCCGGCCCAGGTGGAGGTCGACCCCGTCCGCCTCGAGGGCCTCCTGCACCAGCGCTGCCGCGGCGCCGTGCTCCCGGGCCAGCACCCGCGGGGCCATGTCGACCACGCTGACGGGCACGCCGAGCCGGGCGAAGGCCTGGGCCAGCTCGCAGCCGATGACCCCGGCCCCCACGATGAGCAGCCGCTCGGGCGGGGCCGTCAGCGAGAAGATGCCCTCGTTGGTCAGCGGCGCGACCGTGTCGATGCCCGGGATGCGCGGCAGCACGGGGGAGGCGCCGGTGGCGATGCAGCAGCGGGCGAAGCGCAGGGTCGTGTCGCCCACGGCCACCGTGTCGGGGCCCGTGAAGCGCGCCTCGCCGAGGAACACGTCGATGCCCTCGGCGGCGAGGCGGGCCGCGCTGTCGTGGGGGGCGATGGCGGCGCGGAGCTCGCGCAGGCGCTCCATGGCGGCGGCGAAGTCGGGCACCACCGTCGGCACGTCGACCCCGAAGCGGCGGGCGTCCCGGGCGGCGTGGGCGGCGTGGGCGACCCGGAGCAGCGCCTTGCTGGGCACACAGCCCGTGTTGAGGCAGTCGCCGCCGAGCAGGCCCCGCTCGATGATGGCGACCCGGGCGCCCATGCCGGCCGCCCCGAAGGCGGCCACGAGGCCCGCCGGGCCGCCGCCGATGACGACGAGGTTGTAGCGGGGGGCCGGGGTCGGGGCCTGCCAGTCGTCGGGGTGGACCGCGTCGCGGAGGGCTTGGTCGTGGGCGTTGTCGGGAAGGAGCTGGTCGAGGCTCATGGGGCACCGGGGGCGGTCAGGAGGGCGAGGAGCTGGTGGAGCTGGGTGCGCAGGGCGGCGGCACTCTCGGCGGCCTGCGCGGCCCCACCGGGACCCGCAGGGCGGCCGTCGGCGCCGGCCCCGCCGAGCACACAGGCGAGCAGCTGGCCGGGCACGGCCTCGGCCTCGGCCCGGAGGGCGCGGCCGGCGGGCTGGAGCCGCAGCTCGACCACCCGGTTGTCGCCGGCGGCCCGGTGGCGGGCGATGCGGCCCGCGGCCTCGAGGCGCTTGAGCAGGGGGGTGAGGGTGCCCGAGTCGAGGTGGAGGCGGGCGCCCAGGGCCCCGACGGTCAGCGGGGTGTCGGCCTCGGGGCCCCGGTCGTGCTCCCAGAGCACGAGCATCACGAGGTACTGGGGGTAGGTCAGGCCGAGGGGGGCCAGCAGGGGGCGGTAGCGCTTCTGGATGGCCCGGGCCGCCGCATAGAGCGGAAAGCAGAGCTGGAGATCGAGGCGCAGGGGGTCGTCAGGGGCGCCGGGGCCCGGGGCGCCGGGGAGCCCAGGGGCGCTCACGGGCACACCGCCGCCCGGAGCGCCTCGACCCGCTTGCGGTTGGCGCCGAGGTCGCTGTAGCCGACCCGGGAGGCCGAGCGGACGTGGACCAGCTCGCCCTCGGCCTCGAGCTCGAGGTCGTCCTTGAAGCGGAAGATGGCGCTGGTCACGACGAAGCGGAGGTAGCCCTCGCCCTCTTCGGCCAGGGCCACCCGGGGCTGGGCCAGCAGCCAGTCGCGGGCCTGGGCGAGGCTGGTGCCGCGCAGGGGCGCGATGTGGTGGGTCGTGTCGCTCTCGTCGGCACGGCTGGAGACGCAGTTGGGCGAGGACGGCGGGGGGGCGAGGCGGGACACGGGCACTCCAGGGCACGGGGGGGACCCCATCCATAGCCCCCAATCATATTGCGCACAATCTTTTTGTGCGCAATCCGAGAGACCCGGACCGCACCGCCGCCGCTACACTGGGCCGCATGGCTGGTCCCGCCCCGTCCTGGCTGTGGTCCCTGCTGCCGTGGGTGGCGGGTGCGCTGCTCGTGGTCGCGGCCCTTCTCGGCTATGTCTGGCTCACCGCGCCGACCCCGGACCGGCTGCCCACGGTCTACTCGGTGCTCTGAGCCCGCCCCGCGGGATCTCCCCGCCCCGGACTGGAGCCCCCATGGCCCCCGACGCCGCCCCCTCCGGTCGCCCCCGGTGGCATGCCCTGCGCGGGCCGCTCGTGGCGCTGGCCATCGTGGCGGCCGGTGCCGGCGCCGCCTGGTCCCTGCGCCAGGAGCAGACGGCCGAGGTGGCGGCGGTCGAGCGCGCGGCCGGCGGCCCCACCCGCAGCGGCCGCATCGTGGGCCCCTGGTCGGCCATCGGCGGGCGCGAGTGGTACCTGCCCGGGCTCGACGGCGTCACCGTGGTCGTGCCCGACCGGCCCCACCACCCCGACGAGGCCCGCAGCGCCCGGGCCCAGCACGACGGCCGCCTGCGCCGCACCCGCGCCTTCACCATCCACACCGGCAGCGCCCGGCTCCGGGGCGGCGACCCGCCTGCCGGGGGCCGCCGCGTCCTCGTGCTGGGCGACTCGACCGCCACGGGCTGGGGGGTCGACGAGGCCGAGAGCTGGCCTCGTCTGCTCGAGGGCATGCTGCGCGAAGACGACCCCGACATCAGCGTTCTCAACGGTGGCGTGCCCGCCTGTCCCGTGGCCACCATGGGGGCCTTCTGCGCAGCCCAGGGCCCCGGCCTCGCGCCCGCGCTCGTGCTGTGGGTGCGCCGGCCCGAGAGCCTCGGCAGCGGCCCCCTGGGGGAGTACGCCCAGCTCGCCCAGGACTGCGCCGCCGCCACCGGGGCGCCCCTGTGGGTCGTGCTGCCGCCGGTCTCGACCTTCGACGTCCACATGGCCACCCGCTACACGGCCGCCGCCCCGGCCCTGCGCCAGCGGCTCCCGGCCGCCATCCCCGTGCACGAGCTGACCGACCCCCTGCGGGCCCAGCAGGCCGGCAAGGGCCACCAGCTCCGCCAGGGGGCCGACCGCCTCGAGATCGTCGACGCCACCGGAGCCGTCGTGCTGAGCGCGGCCCCCACGGGCGAAGACCTGCCCCCGGCCATCCTCCAGGCCTTCGAGCAGCAGCCCGCCCTGCGCGAGCACGCCTTCTTCGACGAGGGCCACCTCGACGCCACGGGCCAGCGCTGGATGGCGGGCTGGCTGGCGGCGGCCATCCGCGACAGCGGCGTGCTCGACGGGAGCGCCGCGCCGTGAGCCCGGCCCCCCCGCCCCGCGGTCCCCGGCCCGGCATGCTCGCCCTCGTCGCCCTGGGCTTCGCCCTGCTGTGGGGGCTGCTGGCCGCCGACGCCCTGCGCGCGCCCGGCGCCCGGGTCGTCGGCGCCATCAACACCGAGACCTGGGCATTCCTCTGGGGCCACCACGCCATGAGCCACAGCCTCTGGGAAGAGGGCCGCTGGTTCTTCCACACGGGGCTGCTCGACCACCCGGTCGGCGGCGTGCTCTGGCTCAAGGACCCGCTCTGGACGGCGCTGCTCTCGCCGCTGACCCGCAGCCTCGGCGCGCCGGTGAGCCTGCTGCTCGAAGAAGCCCTGCTGCTCGTCATCGCCGGCGTCGGTCTCTTCGGGCTGGCCCGCCAGCTCGGCCTCGCCCGGGGGGCCAGCATCGCCGGCGCCCTCGCCTTCGCCGCCTGCCCCCACTTCCTCGGCGAGGCCTACAACGGCAACACCGAGGCCATGGCCCACGGGTGGATGGCCCTGTGGCTCTGGGCCCTGGTCTGGACCCTCCAGCGCCCCTCCTGGCGGCGGGCCCTCGTGCTCGCGCCGGCGCTCTTCCTGCTCTTCTTGGGCAACCAGTACTACTTTCTCGCCATGGGCCTCAGCTCGCCGGTGGTGGGGCTGCTGCTGCTCTGGCAGCACCGGGGCGACGGCCGCACCGCCGCCCGGATCGGCTGGTCGGCCCTCGGCGTCGGGCTGGGCATCGGCCTCTGCCTGCCCGTGGTCCAGGCCATCGCCGCCTCCATCGCGGCCCCCGACCACCTCACCCTGCTCGACGACCGGCCCCAGCCCTACCCCCCCTTCACGACCGACCCGCGCCAGCTCCTCGCGCCCTTCGCCCGGCTGGCCAAGGCCCCGC
>CAXQUZ010000637.1:0-2308 GCA_964226865.1 Myxococcota bacterium
GGTGCGGAGAGGCTGGGCCCAGCCCATGCGGCGCAGGAGCCCGGGCAGCCCCAGGGCCAGCGAGCTCGCCCAGGCCAGCGCGACCCCCACCGGCAGCAGCTCGGCCGCGCTCCCGCCCCGGGCCCCCCAGCCGAGGCTGCCCAGCAGCGCCATCGCGAGGGGCGCCGCCGCGGGCCAGTCGCGGCCCCCGGGCGGCAGGGACAGGCGGTGGTGGGCGTGGATGCAGACCCGCAGCCAGACGCTGGTGCCCAGGGGCAGGGCCCAGGCGAGGGTCGCCGAGCCGCCGCTGAGGCCGAGAGCGAGCCCGAGCTGGGCCGGCACCACCCCGCTCAGGGGCAGGGCCAGGGCCAGGGGCAGGGTCGCCAGAATGGAGGCCGCGGCGGCGAGGCCCAGCATGCCCTCGGCGAGAAAGAGCCCGGCGGCGATGGCCCCCCCGAGCAGCAGCCGCACCAGCAGGGGGGTACGGCCCGGGGCCGGCGCCCGGCGGCCGTCGACCTCGATGCTCTCGATGGCCACCGCCCGGCTGCCGCCCTGGACGGCCGGCGCCGCGCCGAAGGGGGTGACGGGGCACTGCCGGACCTCGTCCCCCACCCGCACCTGGGTGCCGCTGGGCAGGGGCAGCACCTCGAGCTCGACGGGCGCGTCCCCCGAGGGCACGGCGAGGGCCCGGCCGCAGGACAGGGCCTCGGTGCCGTGGCCCACGCTGCGCACCACCGCCGTCGAGGGCGCGAGGCCCCGGTCGACCACCACCCCCACCCCGCCCGGGCTGGGCTGGCCGGGAGGCGGCAGGGCGGCCCAGACCCCGAGGCGCCCGCCGGGAGGCAGGGTCGCCACGACCCGCACCGAGCCGGGCTGCTGGCCGAGTCCCGGCTGGCGCGGCACCCAGCGGGCCCCGTCGCGCAGGATCCAGCCCGCCCCGGCGCTCTGGAGAGGGCCCGGATCGGCCCAGGCAGCCGCCGCCCCGAGGCCGCCCTGGCTGTGCCAGCCCGCGGGCACCTCGCCGCGCCACCCGAGGGCCCGGTGGGCGCCCTCCATCCAGGCGGCCCCGGCGAGGGCGTGCACCACGAGACCCACGCCCAGGCCGAGCCGGCCCAGCGCGGCGGCGCGGCTCATGGCCGTCCCTGCAGCGCCGCCCCCAGCGGGGGCCGCGCACCTTCGGCATCAACACACGGCAGCGGAACCCTCTCGGCGGCTCGGGCGGCCGCCCCTCGGCGGCCACAGGGGGGCGCTCAGCGCACGGGCACGGCCTTGACCTTGGCCTTGCCGTCCTCGACGGTCACCCGGAAGCGCACCGACTTGCACCGGTAGCGGCTCTTGATGGTGCGGACCTGCTTGCGGAGCACCTCGCGCACGCTCTCATAGGCGAGGTCCGAGCCCTGGCCACACTTGCTCCGGGCCTCGATGTACTTGTCGAAGACGGCCTGGTAGGCGCGATCTTCCTTCTCTTCATCGGTGAGCCGCCGCGGGCGCGGGGCCGCTGCTGCCGCCGGGGCCTGCTGGCGGGCCCGCTCCTTGGCGTCGGCGCGGAACTTCATCTTGGGGTGGGTGCCCCGCTCCACCATCAGCAGGTTGCGCTGCCAGTACATCTCGAGGGTCGAGGAGCGGGCGCGCAGGGTGCGCAGCTTGTGCTTCTGGCGGGTGTTCGTGATGTGCTCGCGCTGCAGCTCGCGCAAGAAGCGCTTGAGATCGTCGCGCTCCCGGAGGGGCTCGATCTGGGTGAGGCCGGAGAAGTACTTCTCATACTCGATCTTGAGCACGAACAGGCGCTTCTCGAACTCTTCGAGGCGCATCTCGAACTGGCGATCGATTCTCTCGCGTCGGGCCACGCATCCTCCCGCGACGGCGCTACCCTACACCCATCGGTGGCATGCTTGCCGCCAAACCCGCCTCCGGCCCAGCCCTGGAGCCCCCCATGCCGACCGGTGCCGCCCCCCCAGCGATCGGCGCGTCGTCCCCCGCGCACCGCATCCTGGTCGTCGACGACGAAGAGGAGATCCTCGAGCTCATCGGCGAGTACCTCACGGCGCGCGACCACGAGACCGTGACGGCCTACGACGGGGCCGAGGCCCTCCAGCTGCTCCGCAGCGAGCCCTTCGACATCGTGATCACCGACCTGAAGATGCCCCAGCTGGGCGGCCTCGGGCTGATCGAGGCGACGGCCGAGCTGCGGCGTCCGGTGGCCGTCATCGTCATGACCGCCTTCCCGACGGTCGACAGCGCCCTGCAGGTTTCATTTTCAAGCTCATAGATAAGATATCGCGTAAGGTATAGATGACCCTCAAATAATTCTTTGTTTACAACAACGAAT
>CAXQUZ010000638.1:0-6007 GCA_964226865.1 Myxococcota bacterium
CCCCGCTCCCCGGCGGGGCGTTCTGCTTACTTGCGGGCGCTGTGAGGGGAGGGGGCTCGCCGAGAGTTGGTAGCTGGGGCGGATCTTGGTGGGAGCATGACAGGAGAGGGCCCCCGCATCACCAGAAAATGTCAGGCGGTCGTGCTGACCGCCTAAACTGGCTCCAGGTTCCGTCCGATGGATCCTACCGAGGGACTTGGGATTCGCTGAGGCTCTCAGATACAACCAGAAGCACAAAGAAGGTGCACCATGACGATGAGCGTTCGTACCAACCTCGCCGCGATGATGGGTGCTGGCCAGCTCGGCCGTACCAACAACGCCCTGGCGAGCAGCCTGTCCAAGATCTCCAGCGGCTTCCGGATCAACTCCGCGGCCGACGACGCGGCGGGCCTCGGTGTGTCCACGAACCTGCAGACGCAGGTCTCCAGCACCTACCAGGCCATGCGGAACACCAACGACGGCATCAGCATCATCCAGACTGCTGAGGGTGCCGCCAACGAGGTGACCGACATCCTCCAGCGCATGCGTGAGCTGGCCGTCCAGTCCTCCTCGGACACCCTGGCCAACTCTGAGCGCTCCTTCATCCAGGACGAGTTCAACCAGCTGAACGGCGAGATCGCCCGCATCGCGGCCGTGACCGAGTTCAACGGCCTCTCCCTGGCTGACGGCAGCGTCTCCAGCATCAACGTCCAGGTCGGCATCAACAACGGTTCCAACAACCAGATCGCCATCACCCTCGGTGACCTGACCACGTCCTCGCTGGGCATCAACGCGGTGGATCTCTCCGCCTCGTCCTCCGCCCAGTCGGCGCTCGACACCCTGGACACCGCTCTCGGCTCGGTCAACAGCTACCGGTCCAACTTCGGTGCCGTTCAGAACCGCCTCACCTCGGCCCTGAACAACTCCCAGACCTACGTCGAGTCCCTGTCCGCGGCCAACAGCCAGATCGCCGACACCGACTTCGCCACCGAGACCGCCAACCTGACCAAGCTGCAGATCATGCAGCAGGCCGGTGTTGCCAGCCTCGCCCAGGCCAAGAACATCAACCAGTCCGTCATCTCCCTCCTGAGCTGACACCTCTGGTTCGTCGCCGCGGCTCTGGGCTCTGCTCGGGGTCGCGGCGGCCCCTGTTCTCGGTGGTCACAGGTCCAGAGCACCACCGCACCCGCGCGGTCGCCGCGCGACACCCTGCTAGGTCCCTCGGGAGTCCCCCATGTCTGTGCAGATCGACGGCATCGTCTCCGGTCTCGACACCACCAGCCTCATCAACGCCATCGTCGCCGCCTCCGGCATCCCGAAGGCCACGACCGAGGCGCGGATCTCCGAGTACGAGGACAAGCAGACCAAGATCAGCGACCTCATCAGCAAGCTCGACACGGCCAAGACGGCCCTCGAGGGACTGGACGAGGCCGCCGACTTCGACAGCTACGCTGCCACCTACACCGACAACGACGCCTTCGCGGTCGAGCTCACGAGCGACGCGGTCAAGGGCACCTACGACATCGGTGTGAGCCAGCTCGCCACCAACGACATGTGGGTGGCCGCCGGCGTCAACGACAGCGACACCACGACCGTCAACGACATGATCGGCTCCGGCGATGTGCTCACCATCGCCTACAACGCCGACGGCGACTCGGTCGACATCACGGTCCAGTCCACCTGGACCCTCGACGACCTCAAGGACGCCATCAACAACCAGGTCGACGGTGTCAGCGCCTACATCATGGACGACGGCTCGGGCACGAACGCCTACCGCCTGGTCGTCCAGACCGACGCCACCGGCGAGGACAACTTCCTCACCTTCTCGTCGACCAACGGCCTCGACAGCTTCCTCAGCCTCGACGACGCCGGGAACACCGACTACCACGTCAAGACCTCCCAGAACGCCGTCCTGACGGTCAACACCGTCACGGTCGAGGCCGCGTCCAACACGGTGACCTCGGCCATCTCGGGCATGACCCTGTCGCTGACGGGCGAGACCAGCAGCGACATCACGGTCACGGTGGGCGACGACGTCGACACCATCTCCGACAAGATCCAGGCCTTCGTCGACGCCTTCAACGAGGCCGCCACCCTCGTCGACACCCAGAGCGTCTACAACGAAGAGGCGGGCATCAAGGGCGCCTTCGTCGGTGAGTCCAGCGTGCGCTCGGCCACCTCGGGCGTCCTGCTCTCGGTCACCGAGGACTACGGCAACCACGCCGACTACTCGGCGGCGCTCTCGGGCAACACCTACGGCGCGGCCTACGAGCTCGGCATCGAGTCCAACGGCAACGGCAAGCTCACCTTCGACGCGGCGACCTTCAAGGCCGCCTACGCGGCGAACCGGTCCGACACCATCACCTTCCTCACCGACGCCTTCGCGCCGGCGGTCACCGAGAAGCTGGATGTCTACCTCGACACCACCTCGGGAAGCCTCCAGGTGCGCAAGAACAGCCTCGAGAGTCGCATCGAAGACCTCCAGGACCAGGTGGCGAAGATGACCGACCGGATCTCGAGCCTCGAGACCCGGCTGCGGGCCCAGTTCACCAGCATGGAGACCAACATCTCCCGGCTCCAGACGGGCGCGTCCTTCCTGACGAACCTGCTTGTTACCCAGACCACGACGTCCTAAGCAGTCAGGTCCTGAGCGCAGGCGCCGTCTGTGCGGGTTCCAATGGAAGTGGGGAGTGACGTGCTACGCGGTATTGCTGAATACAAGGCGGTGAACCTTGGTTCCGCCTCGAAAGAAGAGCTCGTCGTGATGCTCTACGAGGCCGCGGTCCGCTACCAGGTCTATGCCCGGGGCGCGCTGGAGAAGGGGGCTGTGGCCGACGCCCGCGCCCACCTCCGCCGGGTCCGCGACATCTTTGGCGAGCTGATCGTGGCCCTCGACCACGACGTCGCGCCCGAGCTCTCGTCCAACCTCGCCCGCCTCTACACCTGGCTCATCTCTGAGCTGGGCCGCGCGGGGCTCGAGCGCTCCACTGCGCGCATCGACGACACCCTCGCCGTCACGCAGAACCTCCTGGACGGCTGGCAGCAGGCCTTCCGTCCCGAGGGCGAGTGACCCGCTCCGCGCTGGCCCGCTCCCGGGGCCGCCCGCGCGGAGCCGACCGACCACGGAGCCACGATGTCCGATCTGCTCGAAGATCTGCGGGACATCCGGGCCTTGCTTGAAGAGGGCGGGCTCGCGCCGAACGACCTGATCAGCCGCGCGCTGGATCGGCTCGAAGCAGACGCGCTCGCCTCGTCTCGGGATCGTGTCCAGGCCCTCCACAAAGAGGTCGTGGCCATCGAGTCGCTCATGCAAGGCCAGAAGGCCACGATCGCGGCCGAGCTTGAGAAGCTTGGTCGTGGTCAGGAGATGCTCCGGGGGTACAGTTCGCTGCGCACCCACGACAAGGCCCAGCGCCTCAACCGACGGGCTTGAGCGCGACCGCGAGGAGTCCGTGATGTCTTCGATGTGGAGCCGCTGCCTTGGGGCCGGCCTCATCTCTGCCACCAGCCTGGCCGGGCCCGCTGCCTGGGCCCAGGACGGCGGTGCGCCGGCACCGAGCGGCCCACCGGCGGCCAAGGCGCCCCAGCACGAGGTGCTGCTGGGCTTCCGGGGCGTCGGCGAGATCTGGCAGGACGCGGCCATCGTCCAGAGCTACCGGTCGAGCCGCTTCGCGGGGGCGGGCTTCGGCGCCTTCGGGGTGAACGACTGGCTCATGGTCGAGGCCGAGCTCGGCTACATGCGCCAGCCATCCGACACGGGCCGCACGGTGACCCACACGTCCGCCACCTACAGCGTGGCGGCCGGCTCTCTCGAGCTCATCCCCGTCACCATCGGGCTCAGCGTGAACCGCGAGCTCGACCGTGCCGAGGTCTTTGCTGGGGTCGGCGGGGCGCTCGCCGTGTTCACCGAGAGCACCGATGAAGGCTCCATCTCGGGCGTGAAGCCGGGCGTCGATCTGCGCCTCGGCACCCGCATCCACACCTCCATGTTCGAGCCCCGCATCCGCCCGGGCATGAGCACCAACGCCAACAAGGGCCTCGACGTCGAGCTGATGCTCGGCCGGCGCCAGCACCACGCCTTCGGCATGGGCTCGGGCTTCGACGTCAGCGCCTGGCGCGTCAGCGTCGGGCTGGTGGCGCGGCTGTGAGCCTCGCAGGGCGCGCGCTGGGCGGCATGCTGGTCGGGCTCGCACTGGCCGGCAGCGCCGTGGCCCAGGACCGTGCGGTCGGCACCCCGCCCGTGGCCTCGTTCCGGGTGGACGTGGGCGAGGGGGCCCAGGTCCGCCGGCTGCCCCGCGCCGACACGGGCATCATCGAGATGGTGGTCCGGGGGGTCGACGTGAACCTCCAGGCCCGCCTCACGGGCAACACCCCCCAGATCGAGGGCATGGACGCCGTCAACCAGGGCGGCGGCGTCTGGCTTGTCCGGATGACCCTGCGCGATCCGGCCTGGGACGTGCGGCCCCGCATCGAGGGCGGCGCGCTGGTCTTCGACATCGTCCAGCGCATCGACGACCCCCTGCGGCTGCGCATCCAGGCCCCGTCGCTCGACGAGCTGGTGCGCGGAGAGCTGCCGCCGGCGCCGCCCCCCCAGGATCCGCCCTCCCACTTCCGCTTCCTCTCGGGGGATGCCCTCGCCCAGCCGCTCAAGGCCTGGGAGTACGAGCCCCAGCTCGTGCGCATTCCCGAGCTGATGTTCGCGCCGTCCTGGGAGCGCATCGACCAGGCCCGCCTGGCCATGCTCGCCGCCGCGCCCGGCTCTCGCCAGCACCAAGAGCAGCTCTACTACCTGGGCTACTACTACCTGGGCCTCGGCTTCGGCCGCGAGGCCCACCACTACCTCTCGCTGCTGAGCAAGGCCCCCGGCCCCGTCGCCCAGGCCGACATCGCGCTCGAGCGGGCCCGCGCCGCCCCGGCCGTCGGCAACTTCGACGAGGCCCGCCACTGGTACAGCGAGGCCCACATCCTCGGGGCCGACCACGACTCCATTGTCGAGGGGCTGGCGCTCGTCAGCCTCGCGACCGGGGTGCCCGCCCGGGCGCCGACCGCCCGCCTGCTCTGGTCCAGCACCTCGGCCACCCAGCCGCTGATGCTCGCGGCCGAGCTGCTCCAGATGGACGGCCGGGTCGCCGAGAGCCGCTACATCCTCGAGGCCCTCGGCGAGGGGCTCAAGGGCGAAGAGCGCCAGCGCTGGGCCCTGCGCCTCGGCGACGCCCGCTTCTACGACGGCGACATCAAGGGGGCGCTGTCGGCCTGGTCCGAGGCCGAGTCCAACCTGCGCGCCGTGCGCCAGCTGCTCTTCCGGCTCCACCAGTCCGGCGGGGACCCCGCCAAGTGGGCCAAGGAGATCCCGGCCCTCGTCCAGGCGAGCATGCCCCGGACCGACGCTGGCGCCGAGGCGCTCTACCTGTTGAGCCAGATCGATCGCGAGATCATGGCGGCCGAGGACGCCATCAACGACCTCGCCGTGCTCCTCCAGCGCCACCCCCAGAAGGCCGAGGGCTCCGACGTGCCCGAGCGCTTCTGGGAGATCTACTCGCGCTACGTGGGCGAGCTGGCCGACGGGGGCCGCTGGTTCGACATTGCCGCCATCCACGAGACGGTCTGGCACAAGTCGGTGCGGCGCGCGGTCTCCGACCCCCGGGGGCTGCTCGATGTGGCCCGGGCCTACGAAGAGGTGGGGCTGCCCGAGCGGGCCGTGGTCGTGCTCCGCGACGCCGTCTCCGTGCTGGTGGCGGCCGGGGTCGACGATCCTGAGCTGGTCCTCCGGCTCGCCGAGCTCTACGGCCAGGTCGGCAACTGGGTCGACGGGCTCGCGACGCTCGACTACCTCGGCGAGATGGGCACCCCCCTCGAGGACGCGGGGCGCGTGCCGATGCTGCGGGCCGAGCTGCACGAGGGCCAGGGCGATCTGCCGGCGGCCCGGGTGGCCCTGCGCGCGGCCCAGCGCTTCCCGCAGCATCGGCACGCGCCCCGCGTCCTCGAGGGGGGTGCCCATCTCGCCGAGGTAGTCGAGCGTCGCGAGCCC
>CAXQUZ010000639.1:0-4787 GCA_964226865.1 Myxococcota bacterium
CTACTGCACTAGGCAAGTCCTCAATGTCAGGCATGTTGTCGCTATATATTTGTCTACTTTGTTCTTCGAAATCACTCGGGCCTCCCCGGGGTGTCCTGCGCAGTGGGCGGCCCACCCGGCGGCCACCGTGTCGGGGACCGCGACCCGCGGGGCACAGGAAGAATTCCCGACCGGGTAACCGGAGGCGGCCCCGCCGTCCCCTGCGAGGCGCGCCAGCCGCGGACAGTCACCCAGGGCGGCGGCAGCGGCAGCGAGCTGGGCCCGGGCCGCCGGATCCGCCGGGGCACGCCGCTGGGCACGCAGGGCGGCCAGCAGCCACAGCCCAGGATCTTCCGGACCGGCGGCGGCGGCGAGGGCCCCCAGCTCGGCCGGATCCTGGGAGCGCAGCACCCGCTGGCGGCGGTCGGCGCGGGCGGTCGGCAGCGCGCCCGGGCTCGGCGGCGGCACGGGCACCGGCTCCCGGCCCAGCGCCGCGGCCTCGGCCTCGAGCCACGGGGCCCCCGCGGGCCAGAGCCCCCGGGCCCGCCGCAGCTGGTCGCGGGCCCCCTCGGCGTCCCCCCGGGCCTGGGCCACGTGGGCCGCCAGCACCCGCTCGCGCACCAGGGGCAGCAGCACGGTGGTGGCCCCCGCCGCGCCCCGGTCCTCCGGCACCGGCGCCGGCCCCGGGAGGCGGGGCACACAGGCCCCGGCCAGCCCGACGAGCAGCACAGCAGCGCGGGCCCTCACGAGTTCGGCAGCTCGCGCGCCCAGAGCGCCCGGGCGCCCCGGCGGATGGGGAGCACGGTCGCCAGGGCGCAGACCAGCCCCGCCGCAACGAGCGGCAGCACGATGCCCGCCAGGTGGAGGGCCGTGGGGTCGCGCTCCTGGTAGCGCAGCATCATCACGAGGCCGATGGGCAGCATCTCGATGCCGACCACCACGAAGACCAGCACCAGCCCGCTGATCATGAAGAGCATGGCCGCCGGGCTGGCCGCGACCCGGGCGGCGTTGTCGGCCTTGAAGTCGGGGTAGGTGGCGCCGAGGCCCACGGCCAGCCCGCTGATGCCGAAGGCCAGGATGGCCGCCGTCCAGGCCGAGACCGCCGTCACGAAGCCGCCTGCGCCGAGCACCATGGGCAGGGCGATGGCCAGCAGCTCGCCCACGGCCAGCATGGGCACCAGCGAGGGCCAGACCTTGGCCCAGAGCAGCTCCTCGGCCGTCAGCGGGCTCGTGCGCACGACCCAGAAGGCGCGGGCCTCGAGCGAGACCGCCGTGAACTGGAAGCGGGCGGCCACGCTCGACATGATGAAGCCCACCAGCACGAGCGCCCCGAAGGCCAGGCCCTCGCGCAGGAAGGCGCCCACGGGGCCGCGCATGAAGTCGGTGGGCATCGCGGCGGCGCTGGCGATGGCGATGACGACAATGGCGCCCACCAGCACGACCTGGGACCACTGGGACGGGTCGCGGACGAAGCTCTTGACGTCCTTGACGACGATGGCCCGGGCCAGGGGCGACAGGGGGCGGGTCCACAGGGCGAGCAGGCGGTCGAGCCAGCCGGCCCGGGCGAGGCGGGCGGCCCGGGCGGCCTGGGCGCGGGCCCGGCCCTCGTCGAAGACCGCCGCCGTGAGCCAGCGGGCCCCGGCCGTCACCGCCAGCCCACCGGTCGCGAGCAGGGCCAGCTCGATCCAGGGGAAGGGGGTGCCGCGGAGGCTGGCCTCGATGACGTCGACGGCCCACCGGGGGGGCAGCACGGCGGGCAGGCTGACCTGGAACTCGGCGAACCAGGCGGCGAGGTTGTCGAAGTTGCGCGCGTCCATCAGGCGCTCAGGACGGAGCAGCCGCAGCAGCACCACCACGGCGACCAGGGCGAGCACCCCCACGAAGACCATGCCCTCGCGCACCCGGTCGGCGGGGATGGCCCGCACGAGCAGCGAGGCCACCGCCACGCCGAGGCCCGTCGGGATCATCACGTAGCCGGGCAGCACGGCCAGCAGCACGAGGGCGTAGGTGGCGTCGGCCCCGTAGGCGAGGCCGTAGGCCGTGAAGACCGGCAGCCCGAAGAAGGCCACCATCCAGCTCGACTGGACGAGGGTGTCGACGTAGCGGGCAAAGAAGAAGGTCTCGCGGCGCACGGGCAGCGACAGCACCAGCTCGAGGTCTTCCGACAGGTAGAAGGCGCTGATGGCCGTCACCGTGTTCGAGAAGCAGAGCAGGGTGAAGAGCCCGATGAGCAGCATCTCGAGCAGCCGCCGGGTCAGGATGGGCCCGAAGACCTCGACGCTGTAGGCCGTGTCGATCAGCGCCCCGAAGAGCCCGAAGAGGAACAGCCAGAAGACGAGCCCCAGCACGCCGAAGACGACGAGGGTGGCGCGCTCGCCGCGGCTCGCGCGCTTCCAGCGGTTGCGCTGGCCGAGCAGCCGAGGGGCGAGCAGGGCGGGGACGGAGGGCCCCACTCAGTCCGCCGGTTCCCAGGGGCCGGCGTTGCTCGCCTCCCCCTCGGCGACCGTCTTGCGGATGTAGGCCCGCAGCAGCTTGTTGCGCTGGGCGCCCCCGAGCAGGGCGCGCAGATCTTCGTAGAGGGCCGGGTCGCGGGCGAGCATGCCGAGGGTGCCGTCGCCGCTGTTGATGGCCTCGCTGGTCTGGCGCAGCTGGTCGGCGGTCACGGCGAGGTCGTCGATGACCTCGGCCTTGGACGGGTCGTAGATGAGCGCGTGGACGAGCGACTCCTCGTTCTTGAGGTCGGCCGTGAGCTGGGTGAGGGCGTCGGCGAGCTGGGAGAGCTGGACGGCGAGCTTCTTGCCGTCGTCGCCGTAGATGAGCTCGTGGGCGATGCCGTCGCCGTGGCGCACGGCGTGGGTGGTCGTGCGGAGGTCGGCCGACATGGCCTCGAGGTTGCCGAGGGTGCGCTTGACCGAGCGGGAGAGCTCGGGGTCGAAGAGCAGGGCGTGGAGCAGGCCGTCGCCACCCTTGGCCGCCGCCAGCAGCTCTTCGAGGTGCTCGAAGGAGCGCGCGAGGCTGGCCTTGGCCGCCTCGGTGTCGTCGCCGAGCATCAGGTCGACCTTGGCGCCGATGTTCGAGGTCGAGTCGAGGATGCGGGTGACCTTCTTCGAGTAGGCCACGAAGTCGAGGGGGTCTTCGGTCTCGATCCAGCCGCCGTCGTCGATGATGGGCTGGGAGGGGTCGCCCATGCTCAGCGAGACGTACTTGTCGCCGAGCACGCCGACGGTGTCGATGCGGGCCACCGAGTCGGTGCGCAGCCGCTTCTGGTACTCGGTCATCACCCGCATCTCGACGAACATCTCCTTCACCCCGAGGTCGTCCGAGAACTGGATGCGGGTGACCTCGCCCACGTCGTAGCCGGCGAGGCGCACGGGGGCGCCGGGCTTGAGGCCGGAGACGTCCTTCCAGGCCCCGTTGAGCACGTAGCGCTCCTTGAGCAGATCGCCGGAGCCGCCCACCACGAAGAGCAGCAGCCCCCCCGCGATGATGAGCAGGAAGACGAACAGTCCGACCTTGATGGCGCGGGCGGAATTCGCGGCCAAGGGGCGCTCCGGGCTGGGCTCAGCCTACCGGGCGGACCCGGTCCGGTCGACCCGCCGCCGCCCGGAGGGCCCCGATGAGCTTGTAGAGCACCCGGGCCCCGACGATGGCGTCCCAGCCGTCGCGGCCTGCGCTGGTGGTGCTTCCCGGCGCGACCTCGCAGAGATCGAAGCCCACGATCTGGCGGCGCGCGGCGACCGCGGCGAGCAGCGCGCAGAGCTGGTGCCAGCCCAGGCCCCCGGGCACGGGGGTGCCCGTCTCGGGGCAGAGGGCGGGATCCAGGCCGTCGATGTCGATGCTCAGGTAGACCACCGGCGGCAGGGCCGCGCAGATGCGGTCGACCAGGGCGGCGAAGGGGGTGCCGCCGACGAGGGCCTCGGCCAGGGACTGGTCGTCGAAGGCTGTGATGCGCGGGTCGGCCGCGATGCGGGCCCGCTCGGCCCGGCCCATGTCGCGGTAGCCCACCCCCACGAGGCCGCCGACCCCGGGCAGCTCCAGGGCGTTGTGCATGATGCTAGCGTGGGACTGGGCGAAGCCCAGGTAGGCGACGCGCAGGTCGGCGTGGGCGTCGACGTGGAGGATGCCCATGCCCGGGTGGCGGGCGGCCAGGGCCGCGATCAGCCCGAGGGGCGAGCTGTGGTCGCCGCCCAGCACGGCGGCGAAGGCCCCCCGGTCGAGCGCCCGCTCGGCCGCGGCCCGGACGTGGTCGCGCACCGCCCCGCTGGCCTGGTCGACCGCGTCGCGAGCGGCCTGGACGGCGGCGCTGGCACCGTCCGCATCGGCCCCGCCCGCCGCGATCACGGCCTGGGCCAGGGCGTCCACCTCGTCGCCCAGCGCCGCGATGGCCGCGCCCGTCTCGCCGTCCCAGGCCAGGCCGAACTGCCAGGCAGGGCCGAACTGGGCGTCCTCGAGGTCGATCTGGAGGGAGGCCGCGAGCACCGCCTCCGGGCCGTCGCGGGTGCCGCGGCCGTAGCTGGCCGTGGCCTGGAACGGCACGGGAATGACCACCAGGCCGGCGTCTTCGAGGTCGACCGAGACCCCGTAGAGGCCGTCGGCCCCCGGGCCATCGGGGTCGACGGTGGCCACGCGGGCGGGGTCGGTCGGCGGACCGGAGACAAGGGGGGCCATCGCTACTCCTGGCGGCCGCCCGTCGCTGGGGCGCCCGGCCCCCCCACCTCACCCGTGCCGAGCCGGTTGCCCAGCAGGTCGAGCTGGAGCCAGATCGGAAGAGCGTCGTGTAGGGAAAGAGTGTCTTAAGACGTGTAGAT
>CAXQUZ010000640.1:0-10479 GCA_964226865.1 Myxococcota bacterium
CCCAGGGCATGGTGGTGCGGGTGGGCGAGCGGCGCTTCGGCCTGCCCTACATCCACGTGCACCGGGTGATGAGCGTCGAGAAGTCCCAGCGGAAGAAGATCGAGGGCCGCGAGGTGGTCGAGGTCCACGGCGACCCGCTGGCCATCGTGAGCCTCGCCCAGGTGCTCGGGGTCGAGGGCTGCCCGACGGCGGCCAAGGCCCTGCGCACCCCGGCGGTGGTGCTGCGCAACGGCTCGCGCCGCATGGTGCTCGAGGTCGACGAGATCGTGGGCGCGGTCGAGATGCTCATCAAGCCCCTCTGCCGCTCCTTCGCCGACCACCAGCTCATCCTCGGGGCCGCGGTCGGGGCCGACAGCGAGATCCTGCCCGTGATCGACGTGCCCAACGTCTTCTCTGAGGCCACCCGCAGCGCGGGCGGCGGGCGCTCCATGGCCCGGGGTCGCCCCGCCGTGGCCAGCGCGAGCGCCGCCGCCGCGGCCGCCACCGGGGACGCCGGCGAGGCCTCCGCTGCGGCCGTGCGCCGGGTGCTGCTGGTCGACGACTCGATCACCATGCGCAGCATGGAGCGCGACATCCTGACCTCGGCCGGCTTCGAGGTCGAGGTGGCGGAAGATGCCGAGCGGGGCCTTGAGCTGCTCCGCTCCAGTGCCGACTTCGATCTCATCGTGACCGACCTGCAGATGCCGGGCCTCAACGGCATCGAATTCACCAGCACCCTCCGCGGCGAGTCCTGGCCTGACACCCCTGTGGTGATGGTCACGACCGTCGACGACCAGGAGACCCGCATGAGCGCCATGTCGGCCGGCGTCGACCGCTACCTTGTCAAGCGTGACTTCACCCGTGCCTCTTTTGTCGAGGTGGTCGAGGAGATGATCGGGCCCGCCGAAGGTGGTGCCGCGTGAAGGTCCTGATTGCTGACGACAGCGCCGTTGTGCGCATGCAGGTCCAGCGCCTGCTGCGCCGCACCCCCGACGTCGAGGAGACCATTGCGGCCCGCGACGGCAAGGACGCCGTCGAGAAGGCCCTGGAGCACCGTCCGGACCTGATCCTGATGGATCTACACATGCCCCGGATGGACGGCTACGAGGCCATTGTCGCCATCATGGCCTCCGAGGCCTACTGCCCCATCGTCGTGCTCAGCGGGGCCATCTCGGATGTGCGCCGGCCCGAGAGCCTGCGCTGCTTCGAGGCCGGAGCGGTCGAGGTGCTGCCCAAGCCGGGCCGAGGCCTCGCCAACGAAGAGTTTGAGCGCCACCTGGTCAACGTGCTCCGCACCATGTCGCGGGCCCGGGTGCGCCGGCGCCTGACGACCGAAGAGGCCAGCCCGCCCCGGGTGCCCATCTCCCAGCGCCGGGCCCGCCAGCGCGACGCCGCCGCCGCCGCCTCTGGCCGGGGCCCCGAGCTCATCGCCATCGGCAGCTCCACCGGCGGCCCGCCCGTGCTCCGCAGCCTGCTCGCCGCCCTGCCGCGGCCCTGTCCGGTGCCCGTGGTCATCGCCCAGCACATCCTCGTGGGCTTCGACCGCAGCCTCGCCGACTGGCTGGCCGGCTCGGGCCACCCGGTCGAGCTGCTCGACAGCCCCCGGCGCCTCGAGGCGGGCACGGTCTACCTGGCCCCCGGCGACCGCCACATGGTGCTCAGCTCCAAGGACCACCTGCGGCTCCAAGAGCCCGTGCCCGGCGAGATGATCCCCTCGGCCGACCACCTGCTCACCTCGGTGGCCGAGTTCTACGGCGACCGCGCCGTGGGGGTGGTGCTGACGGGCATGGGCAGCGACGGGGCGATCGGCCTCAAGCGCATGCGCGACTCCGGCGCCCACACGATGACCCAGCTCGGCGAGACCTGTGTGGTCAACGGCATGCCCGAGGCCGCCCGCAAGGCGGGGGGCTCCTGTGTGGCCCTGTCGCCCGAGGACCTGGCCACCGCCCTGATGCGGCGGGTCTCGCTGGCGACCGCCGCGGCCTGAGCCGAGCGGCGGCGGGGCCCGGCTCAGTGCCGGCGCCGCCGCAGCACCAGCCCCATCACCATCATGCCCAGCATGACCAGCCGGCCCCGCACCGCCCGGACCCGGGTGGAGGACGGGGCCGTCGCGCAGGTGGAGTCGCCACAGCCGGCGTCGCCCTCGCAGCCCATGCCGCCGTCGGCGCTGCAGCCGAGGATGGTCTCGAAGTCGAGGTCGATGCCCGCGTCGCCGCCGCCGTCGCAGCCGAAGCCGTCGAGGGAGCAGCCGCCGAGCTCGATGGGCGCGACGCTGGAGGTGTCGATGAGCACGTGGCCGCCCTGCCAGTCGCCCGCGTCGGTGGGCACGAAGAGCAGGGCGTCGAGGCCGATGCCCAGGGGCAGGGGCAGGGTGATGGCCGGCAGCAGATCGTCCGGCAGGAGGCTGCCCATGGCCGTGCCGAGCAGCGACTCGAGGCCGGCGGCGTAGCCCGGGGGCAGCAGCTCGCTGTAGGTCTCGCGCAGGGCGAAGGGGGGCTCGTCGAAGACGAGGGCGGGCGTCAGGGTGGCGCCGTCGAGGGCGATGTCGAGGCCGATCTCGCCGCTGGCGGTCGTGCGGAAGACCCGGGTCTGGCGGAAGTCGAGGTCGGTGTAGAGGTCGAGGTAGACGTCGTCGACCACGATCTCGATGGGCACGCCGTCGTCGGAGAAGCGCGAGACGGGCGGGGCGGCGCCGTAGAGGGTCAGGGTGATGGGCTGCTCGTCGGGGAAGAGCTCCTGGAAGGGCTCGCCGGCGAGGCCGCCGATGAAGCCGCTGCCGAGCGAGAAGCCGAGGGCGTCCTCGGCCATGGCGCCGGCGTCGATGCAGAGCAGCCCCGTGGCCCAGACCGTGTAGAGGGTGTGGTCGAGGAAGTCGGCGCCCACGAGCACGCTGGCGTCGACGGGCAGGGCCGAGTCGCCGGCGGTCTCGGAGAAGGCGGGCCAGCCGCTCTCGAAGAGGGTCGAGCCGGCCGAGCTGTCGACGCAGGTGCTGACGCTGCCGGGCACGACCTCGGCGCCCAGGCCGAGCACGAGGCCCCGGCCCTCGAGCTCGAGCAGGCTCGGGTAGACCTCGATGTCGAGGCTGGTGCCGAGCAGGTCGACGGTCGTGGCGATGTTCAGCCCGTTGAGGGCGTCTTCGAGGCTCGACTCGATGGTGGGGCCGAGGCCCGTGAGCTCGGGCTCGACGAAGCTGAGCAGCAGGTTGCTGATGAGCTCGGGATCCTGGCCGAGCACCGTGCCGATGGCGCTCGCGAAGGTGCAGTCGGAGAGGGGGTTGCCGACGGGGGAGACGTAGAGCTCGGTCGAGTCGACGGTCACGTCGAAGACGCCCTCGGACTCGTCGATCTGGAGGCCGAAGGAGGCGCGCAGGGCCGTGGTCGGGAGCTCCACCCCGCAGACCTCGTCGAGGTCGGTGATGACGGTGCAGTCGCCCACCACCTCGAGGCTCGAGGGGGTCGAGCCGAGGGTCATGTAGAGGTCGAGCTGGAGCCGGCCGTCGGCGGTGGTCATGGCCACCTCGTCGATGCTCACGAGCAGGTCGAGGGCGTCGAGGGACCAGTCGAGGGGGACCTCGTCGCTGTCGGAGCAGGCGATCTGGCCGCCCGAGGCGAGCACCTCGATCGACGGGGGCAGCACGCCGGCGACGGCCCGGCCGAGGGTGTCGAGACCGCCGTTGGTGATCTGGACGGCGAGCGCCTCGTCGACGGCCGCGCCCACCTCGGCCGCCTGGGCCTGGGGGGCCAGCGGCAGGAGGGCGGCGCCGAGAAGGGCGGGCAGGAGGGGCGTGCGGCCGTGCATGGTGTCTCCACCGGGAGCGGTCTGCCCGTCGGATGCCGGGCGGTCGGGCCGCAGTATAGTCCGGCGTCGACCCAGTCACGACGTCGCCGCAAGAGATGCTCAGGGAGGGGAACGGGAGAGGGGTCGCCATGCCCGCGCGGTCGCGGTACGATGCAGCCGGTCGCCCGCGCGCGGCGGCCCGCCTGTCGGAGTGCCCATGTCCACCGTCCCCCGCCCCGCTTCGCTGTCTGCCCGCACCGCCGGGCTGGTCGCACTGCTCACCGGCTGCTCCGGCGCCGGCAACGGCAAGGGCGGCACCAGCGGCGTGATCTACGTCGAAGACACCGAGACGGTCTACGAGGTCGAAGAGGTCGCCTACAGCCTCGAGCTCGCCATCGAGAGCCCCCGGGTCACGGCCGGCGAGCCCGTCAGCTTCGCCCTGGTCATCGTCGGCACGGACGGCTCGACCGAGACGGTCGACGGCGAGCTCACAAGCGACCGCGAAGAGCTGTATTGGAACGCCGAGGGCCAGCCCCTGCCATCGGTCGCCGGCGAGCACCAGCTCTCGGCCCGGGTCTGGCACGACGAGGCCTGGCTCGAAGACACGGGCACGGTCACGGTCGACCCGGCGGGCCTCGCCGCCCTCGACCTGCGCCTCTCCGACCTCGGCTTCAAGGCCGGCGGCAGCGTCGACTACACGGTCACGGGCTGGGACGCCTACGGCAACGAGGTCGGCGGCCTCTCCCCCGAGCTGAGCGCCGACAGCGCCGACGTGACCATCGAGACCGCCAGCGTCACGGGCACGGTGCCCGGTGCCTACACCCTGACGGCCACGGCCGGTGGGCTCGTCGACGCCGAGGTCTTCGCGGTCACCCCCGCCGCCGCCGCCGCCGTGACCCTCGTCCTCTCCGACGAAGACCTCGAGGTCTACGAGACCACGAGCGCCGCCGTGCGCGTGACCGATGCCTACGGCAACCCCACCGTCGACCCCTGGACGCTGACGGTCACCGAGGCCAGCGGCCTGCCCGACACCCACACCCTGTCCTACAACAACATCACCTTCTGGTCTGAAGGCGTCTACACCGTGCGGGTCGACGTCGACGGCACGAGCCTCTTCGACGAGGTGGGCCCCCTCACCATCGACTCGACCGGCCCCGTGCTCGACATCGAAGACCCGGACCGGGGCGACTGGAACGACGGCCTCGACGGCACCCTCAGCGGCACGGTCACCGACGCCCACACGGGGGTGACCGGGGTCGAGGTGGACGGGGTGGCGGTCACCGTCGAGAGCGACGGCTCCTTCACCACCGCGCTCGCCTACGACGCGGGCGTCAACGTGGTCGAGACCTCGGCGGTGGACGGCGACGGCAACCTCTCGACCGACACCCGCGCCGTGCTCGCCGGCGACTTCCTCGTCGACGGCGACCCGGTCGACAGCGGCTTCCACATCCGGCTGGCGGACGGCCCCGGTGGCCTCGACACCATCGAGTCCATTGCCGAGGATCTCGTCGGCGACATCAATCTCACCTCCCTCATCCCCAACCCGGTCGTCAACCTGCGCGAAGAGAGCTGCGTCGACCTGGGCTGGTTCGGGGAGTACTGCTTCACCTGGTACGCCGTGCGGCTGACGGTTTCGAACCCCAGCTTCGGCGACGTCGACATGGACCTCGACACCCGCGCCACGGGCCAGGTCGTCGGGCGCTTCACCATCGACGACATCGCCCTCGACTGGAACGCCAGCGCCACCGTGGCCGAGATCGGCTTCTCGGGCAGCGGCGACATCACGGCCGACGACATCTACGTCGACATGACCTTCGTGCCGCGGGTCACCGGCTACGTGCTCGACATGAACCTGACCGACGTCTCGGCGGGCACGACCAACTTCTACTTCGACATGGACGGCTGGCTCTACGACGCCCTCGACTTCTTCGGGCTCGACAGCACCATCTCGAACACCATCGCCAGCTACCTCGAGACCACCATCGAGGACCTCGTCGAGTCCGAGGTGCCCGCGCTGCTCAGCGACACCCTCCAGACCCTCGAGCTGAGCTTCGACCTGCCCCTCCAGGGCCGCACCTACGCCATCGACGCGGCCCCCTCGGCCGTCGACGTCGGCCAGAACTTCCTCGCCCTGTCGCTGGCCACCTGGGTCGAGGTCGACAGCTGGCAGAAGACCGATGTCGGGCTGGGCAGCCTCTACGGCGACTTCACCCCCTACGAGCCCATCAGCACGGCCACGGGCACGAAGCTCTCGGTCAGCGCCGACTTCTTCAACCAGCTCTTCTACCAGATGTGGGGCGGCGGGGTGCTCGACATGGAGATGTCGGGCGACGAGATGGGCCTCGACGTCAGCGAGCTCAGCTTCCTGCTCCCGGGCCTGACCGAGCTGAACATCACCACCGAGGCCCTGCTGCCGCCGGTGGTCGTGCCCGACGGCACCGACGCCATGCTCGAGCTGCAGCTCGGCGACCTGCTGCTGACGCTCTACAACGGCGACGCGGTGCCCGGGAACGAGATGATCCAGGTCTATGTCTCGGCCTTCATCGAGATGGACGTCGACGCCAACTCGGCGGGCACCACCCTGACCCCGTCCCTGGGCGACATGGAGCTCTACTTCGACGTCGTCTACCCCGAGGCCAACACCATCGGCGCCGCCGACACCGAGAGCCTGCTCGAGCTGCTCGTGCCCCTCCTCATCCCGAGCCTCACCGACGTGCTCGGCGAGATCGAGATCCCCGAGATCCAGGGCTTCAACCTCTCGGGCGTCACCATCGAGCTCGGCGGCACGAGCCCCGAGCTGGGCATGCTGGACTTGGAGGGCAACCTGAGTCAGTAGGGGACGGCGGGGCGCGCCCCTGTGCCGCGCGCTCCGGAGGACCCTGCGATGACCCTAGGTGTGCCCGCTCCCGTCGGGGAGCTCCAGCGCTCGGCAGCGGCCCGCGCGATCGGCGAGATGGCCGACCGCGCCGGGCTCTTCTCGACCCACTTCGAGCATCGGCGCGACCTCGCCCTGCCCGAGGCCTGGGAGGTGCGCGACCGGCCCGATCTCGGCCCCTACCCCTGGGACGAGGCCGGCGGCTGGCGCGGCGGCCACCTGCCCGAGACGAAGTTCCGCAGCTTCCGCCTCGACCGGCGCATCGCGAGCTTCCACCCCCAGCACGGCCCGAAGTGGGGCGCCCACGAGCTCTGCCACGCCCTGGTGGGCTTCGGCTGGGCGCCGGGCATGAGCCCCCTCTGGCATGCCACGGCGGCGCGGCTGGCCGAGGTGCTGCCCGTGGCGCTCTGGTACTTCTTCGACGAGGCGGGGCTGCGGCGCTGCCGGCTCCACGCGGGCGGCGGGCCGCTGTTCGGCCAGCGCTGCCGCGACTGTGACCGGGCGGCCGAGACCCCCGGGGCGGCGGTCGCGCCGGACGATCCTTGGCTGGTCCAGGGGCGGGCCTATGTCGAGCGCGAGATCGACGCGGCCTGGGCCACCCTGCGCGAGGGCTGGCCCGTGCCCAACCGCCACGCCACCCTCGAGCTCTCGACCGACGGCCTCGCCTATGTGGCGGCCCACGGCCCCGTGCTCGCCAGCGACGCCTTCTCGGAGTGGGTGGGCCGGTTCCTGGACCCCGACAACGACGGCTGGCACGGCTCTCTCGATGCCCTCATCGCCCGGGTGCGCGCCGTGATGGACGCGCTCTGCGGCGGGGAGCCGGCGCCGGTGGTGGACGGCGGCTGGCGGCGGGCGGCCCAGGACGTGGGCTGGCGGCTGCTGGCGCTGATGGAGGACGTGGAGGGCGAGGCCCACACGGCGCTGGGCGGCCTCGTGGAGGGGCTCGCCGCCGACCAGAGCGCGGCGGGCATCACCGCCGTGATCGACGGCTACACGGCCCTCTTCGACGAGTGGGTGCTGCCCGAGCCCGGCGAGCTCTTCGCCACGGGGGCGCCCCTGCCCGGCGGCCACGGCAGCAGCCACAGCCAGCTCGCGGCGGGGCTCGCCGACGGGGTCCCCTCGCTGGTGGCCGCCCTCGGCGACGAGCTCCCGGCCCTGGTCGCGGCCTTCGCCGCCGAAGACCCGCGCGTGCGCCGCCCCCTCGCGGCCCGCTTCGCCGGCTGGCTCACCGACCGCGCCCATCCCCAGGCGAGCCTCGCCCGCTTCGAGGCGGCCCTGGTCCATGCCGAGGCGCCGGATCCGGCCGAGCGCTCGCTCGAAGAGGCCCCGGTGCGGCCGGGGCCCCTGCGCCGCACCCGTGGGGTCCAGGTGCTCGCCCTGGACGGCCCGGTCCAGACCGAAGACGGCTACGGCGTCGAGGTGCCGCCCGGGGGCGGGCATGTGGCGGTCGTCCACCGGGGCGGAGAGGTCGAGCTGGAGGCCCTGGAGCCCGAGGAGGCGGCGGCCCTGCTGCGGGCCGACGGGCCGGTCGACCCGGCCGCGCTGGGCCTCGCCGACCAGGGCCGGCTGCTGCGGGGGCGGGGGCTGCTCAGCGCGACGGCCTGGCGCGACCGCTACTGAGGCCTACGGGCCTTGGCCGATGTGCCCCGGGCGGCCGGCGGGCTATCGTCGGCGGCCCTGATGCCACCCTCTCCGCCCGATCTGCCCCGCTACCGCTGCCTCCACCTGCTCGGTGAGGGCGCGATGGGCCAGGTGTGGGCAGCCACCGACACCGAGCTGGGCACGGCGGTGGCCGTCAAGCTGCCGAAGGGCCCCGCCGGCGGCCCCGCGGCCCTGCGGCTGGAGCGGGAGGCCCGGGTGCTCGCCCGCCTCGACCACCCGGGCATCGTGCGGCTCTGTGGCCGCAGCCGCGCGGCCGACGGCCGGCCGGTGCTGGTGATGTCGCGGGCCCCGGGGCCGGATCTGCTGGGCTGGGGCGCCGGCGGGCCCACCGGTGCGGCGCCGCCCGCGCTCGGGGCACGGCTGGCGGCGGGCCGGCGGCTGGTGGCGGCGGTGGCCCACGCCCACGCCCGGGGGGTGGTCCACCGCGACCTCAAGCCGGCCAATGTGCGGGTGGGACCGGACGGCGACGTGGTGGTGCTGGACTGGGGGCTGGCCTGCCTCGTGGACGGGGCGGCGGCGGTGCCGGACGTGGCCCTGACCCGGGCGGGGGCGCGGGTGGGCACGCCGGCCTGGATGAGCCCCGAGCAGGCCGCGGGCGAGGCGGTGGGGCCCGAGGCGGATGTGTGGGCGCTGGGGGTGCTGCTCTGGGAGCTGCTCTCGGGGCGCAGGGCCTACGAAGATGGCGCATCGACGGCCGTTCTCGCGGCAGTGCTCGCCGGGCCGCCCCCGGCGCTGGGGGCGCTGGCCCCGGCGGTGCCGCCGGCGGTGGCGGCGGTGGTCATGGGCTGCCTCGTGCCGCGGGCCGCCCGCCACGCCGACGCCGGAGCCCTCGGGCAGGCCCTCGACGCGGCCCGTTCCGCGGGGGCGGGCCCGCGGCCGGCCGGGGGACCGTGGGGCGCCGGGGTGCTGGCGCTGGGGGGGGCCCTCGGCCTCGCCGGGGCGCTCGTGGTGGCGGCGGGGGGGCCCGGTGCGGCGCCTCCCGCGGCGCCGTCCGCCCCGGTGCTGGCCAGCGGCGCCGCGCTCGGGGCCCTGCGGGCGGCGGGCGACGGGCGGGGCCTGGCCCAGGCGAGCTGCGCGCGCCTCGCCCAGGATCCGGACGATGCCTGGGGCCGCGGCGGCCGGGCGGTGGCCCTGCCTGCGGCGCGCCGGCTGTGGTCGGTGCCCCACGGCGGCTGTGCCCAGGGCCAGGCCCTCGGCTGGGACGCGCGCCAGCACCTCTGCCTCGACGCCGAGCAGGCCACCCTGCGCAGCCTCGGAGAGGACGGGGCCCCGGTGCGCTGGACGCGCGCCGACGAGCTCGACGCCCCGGCCTTTCTCGGCAAGACCGTGGTGGTGGCGCGCAACCGGCACAGCGGCCAGGGGCGGCGCTTCGCGGCGAGCGACGGCCGCCCCCTGTCGAACCCGGGCCCGCTGCTGAGCCAGAGCGAGCCCGTGCCCAGCCGCAGCGCCGCCGTCGGTCGGGGCTGGCGCGAGGGCCAGGCCCTGCGCGACCACTGGTGGCGGCCCGGGGCGGCCTCCGACCCGCTGCGCGTGGCGCCGCCCCAGGGCGAGACGGCGGCGGTGGCGCTCCGGCCGCGGGACGCCCTCGTGCTCGCGGACGGCCGCGAGCTCTGGCTCGACGACACGGCCCTGGAGCTGCGCGACTTCGGGGGCCCGGTCCTGGCGCGCTGGCCCCTGCCCGCCGCCGCCGGTCCCCCGCTCGGGGTGGTCGTCTCGGGGGACGAGGCCCAGGTGCTGCTCCACACCGCCACCGGGGCCACCGTGCTCTCGCGCGAGACCGGCCGCTGGTCGCCCTGGGCGCCGCTGCCGGCGGTCCAGGCCCTGGCGCTGGGCCCGGCGGGCGAGTGGGCGGCGGCGGTGGTGGGCGAGACCACCGTGGTCTGGTCGGTGGCGAGCCCGGCGGCGCGGCTGGTCGTCCCGGTGGCCGGGGCCGCCCTCGGCTTCGCCGCCCCGGACCGCCTCGTGGTGGCGGGGGACGAGACCCTCGACATGTTCGCCCTGCCGCTCGCGGAGCTGGCGCCGGCGGCCCAGCTCGCGGACGCCGTGGCGGGGCTGGCCTGGGACCCGGCGGGGCTCGTGGCCTGGGACGCCGCCGGGGGCGCCCTCTGGCCGTCTGCGGGGGGGCCCCCCGCGCCCCGCGGGCCCGTGGGGGACGCGGCCGCGGGGCCCGGCGGCCTCGCCCTGGC
>CAXQUZ010000641.1:0-4634 GCA_964226865.1 Myxococcota bacterium
CCAGGGCCGCGTCGCCGTCGAGGCCCCGGATCCACCAGCTCGACCGGGTGCGCACCCCCTGGTCGTCGGTGGCATCGACCACCAGCGCCGCCCCGCCCGGCACCACGGTGAAGGGCACCGACAGCTCGGCGGCCGCCGCCCGGGGGGCCCGCCAGAGCAGCTGGTCGCCGTCGTACCAGGCCGAGACCTCGGCCAGCTCGCGGTCGTCCCGCACGAGCAGCGACACCGCCGCCGGGCCTGCCGGCATGCGCAGGGGCACCTGGGCCTCGACCTCGGGCGGGGCGAAGGAGAGGGCCCGGCCGTCGGGCGACAGGGTCACCGGGAAGCGCGCGATGCGCCCCCAGCCGTCGGCCCGCACGGTGATGTGGGCGGGCAGATCCTGGGGCAGCACCCCGTCCGGCCAGGCGACCGGGACCGTGGCCGTGGCCGTGGCGCCCGGCGCGATGGGGCCCGTGCGCAGCTCGTCGGTCTCGAGCTCGAGCAGCCCGCCGTCGTCGAGGCGGATCTGGAGGGTGGCCTCGTCGATGGGCCGTGCGCCGCGGTTCTCGAGGGTGAAGTGGAGCGCATCGCCCTGGGCGCCCGGGTTGAAGCGCAGCCCGAGGGCCACCGGCGGCGCCGGCCGGGCCCCGATGTCGAGCACGGCCGCGGCCGCGTCGACGGGCGGGCGCTGGTCGGCATGCACCGCCACCCGCACCTCGTCCTCCCGGGCCAGCTCGTCGGCGGGAATGTCGACATAGGCGCGGCCGAGGGCGCTCTCGCCGGGCGGCAGGAAGCCCACGGGCAGGGTGAGGCCGTCCCAGGGCAGGCGGCTGTCGTCGGTGTCGAGGGCGACGAAGGTGCGGTAGAGCGGGGCGCTGCCGAGGTTCTCGACGAGGGCGCGCACCTCGACGGTCGTCCCGGCGGTCGGCGGGTCGACCAGCTCGAGGGCGACCTGGACGGTCGGTGGCCCCCCGGCCTCTTCAGCCGCCGTCCAGTCGATGCCCCGGTGGCGCAGGGTCTGGACGACCGCCTCGCTCTCGCTGCGGCCCACCCGCTCGGCCACCCGCTCGACCGCCCCCAGCAGGTCGAGGCGGTGGGGCCCCGTGGTCTCGACAATGACCTGTTCGCCGAGATCCCGGAGCACGTCCTGCCGGTCCGGGGCCAGGCCCGGATCCCGCCAGCCGGCCCGCTCGTCGGCCCACTCGAGGGCGACCAGGGCCTCGGACTCGCCCACGGGCAGCGCGACGCCGCTGCGGTCGAAGCGCACGTTCCGCAGCTCGAGGTCGGGCACCAGCCCCACCCCGTGCTCGATGGGCACGTCGCCGGGCAGCAGGTAGCGGGCCACGGTCAGCTTCATGCTCACCTTGCCGCCGTCCCCCTCGCGCCGCAGCGAGTAGACCTTCTGGACCGTGCCCTTGCCGTGGCTGCGGCGGCCCAGCAGCACCGCCCGGCCGCGCAGCATCAGCGCGCCCGCAAGGATCTCGGCAGCCGAGGCGCTGCGGGGCCCCTGGAGCACAACCACGGGCAGCTCGCTGTCGAGGGCGTCGGTGCGGGCGCGGTAGGCGGGGATGAGGCGCTCGACCGGCCGCCCCTCTCGGCCCTCGGTCCGCAGCACGGGGCCGTCGCCGAGGAAGAGGTCGGCCGCCGTGCAGGACTGGATCATCGAGCCGCCGCTGTTCCGGCGCAGATCCAGCACATAGCCCTGGAGGCCCGGGGCCTCGGAGAGCTCGGCGAGGGCCCGCTGGAGCAGCATCGTGGTCTGCTCCGAGAAGTGGGTGATGCGGATGATGCCGACGCCGGCCGGCGTGCGCTCCCAGCGCACATTGGGCACGGCGACCTTGGCCCGGGTCAGCACCAGCTCGACCGGCTCGTCGTCGGGGCCCCGCGCCACCAGCAGCACCACCTGGGTCGCCTCGGGGCCCCGGATGCGCTCGAGGGCCGCCGCGTTGCCGAGGCCCTGGACGGGCACCCCATCGACCCGGAGCAGCCGGTCGCCCACCTGCATGCCCCCCTGATCGGCCGGCCCGCCGGGGAAGACCTCGCGCACGGTGTGGGCGCCGTCGACGAGGCTGATCCGGGCGCCGACCCCCTCGATGCGGCCGCTGATGCGCTCGTCGAAGCGCGCGAGGCCCTCGCCCGTGAGCAGCACGCTGTGGCGATCCATGGCCCGGGCGAAGCCCTTGAGCAGCACCGGCGCCAGCTCGAGGGACTCCGGCAGGGGGGCCTGGTCGCCGGCGGCGTCGAGGATGGCGTCCTCGAGCTGCATGAGGCGATCCACCGTGTTCGAGATGCGCAGCTCGGTCAGCGGCACCCGGGCCAGCTCGCCGCGCTCGCCGTGGCGGAGCACGAGCTGGTCGCCCTGGCGATCGACGAGCAGCCAGGGGATCGCGCCCTCGGCCGACTCGCCGGCCTCGTGGAGGGCGTCGGTGAGGTCGAGATCGTCGATGAAGAGGTAGTGGCGGCGCACCCGGTCCACCGCCCGGCTGTAGAGCACGGCGTCGCCCGCCTGGGCGGCGGTGGCGGCGAAGAGGGCGCCGCCGAGCACAGAGAGGAAGGACACGGGCACGGGAGCTGGGGATCCGGGGTGGGGAGAACAGTGTCACACCGATGGGCCGCCGATGCCACGTTCCGGGCAGTCCTCCCGACAGTCGTGACATGACAGGCGGACGGGGCGGCCCCCGCGGGCCAGCAGGGACGGGGGCGGGTGGCGGGGGGCGGCACAGCACGGGCGCGGCGCCGCCGAGGCCACAGTCCGGGCTCGCCCGCCGGCCCTGCATGCACTAGACCCCCGTCCCGACCCCTGCGCCGACGGAGCCCCCCATGTCGACCCAGCCCCCGACCAAAAACCACCAAGACGACCAGCTTGTCGGCATCCTCGACCAGGTTGCGGGGGGTGGTCTCGCCCCGCGGGACGCCGTCGGCGCCCTGCGCACCCTGCTCGGCATCGGCGGGGCCCACGATCTCGCCCACACCCGGGTCGACCTCGCGCGGGCCCAGCGCACGGGCATCCCCGAGGTCATCTACGGCGCCGGCAAGCCCGCGGCGCGCATCGTCGACATCCTCCAGAGCCTCCACAAGGCCGGCCAGGACGGCATGGCCACCCGCATCGACGCCACCAAGGCGGCCGCGGTCCAGGCCGCGCTGCCCGGGGTCTCGTGGCACCCGGAGGCCGGCATCCTCTTCTGGCCCGCCGACGGGCGCGCCCCCGCGGACCGCGCGACGGCCGGCCGGGTGGCCGTGGTGGCCGCCGGCACCAGCGACTGGGCCGTGGCAGAGGAGGCCGCCCTCACCCTCGAGATCCTCGGCAACCGCACCGACCGCATCGTCGACGTGGGCGTGGCGGGCCTCCACCGGCTGCTGGAGCGGCTGCCCACCCTGCGGGAGGCCCGGTGCCTCGTGGTGGTGGCCGGCATGGAGGGGGCCCTGCCCAGCGTGGTCGCCGGGCTCGTGGGCATTCCCATCATCGCCGTGCCCACGAGTGTCGGCTACGGCGCCCACCTCGGCGGCCTGACGCCGCTCATGGGCATGCTCACGAGCTGCGCCACGGGCGTCGCCGTGGTCAACATCGACAACGGCTTCGGCGCCGCCCCCCTCGCCAGCCGCATCAACCAGCTGCCCGCCCCGGAGGCCCTGTGAGCACCGACCGCACCCTCTGGATCGACCCCTTCGCGGGCGCCGCCGGCGACATGCTGCTCGCCGCCCTCTTCGACCTCGGCGCAGACCCGGGGCGGGTGCGCCGCCAGCTCGACCAGCTCGGCATCTCGGGCTGGGACTGGACCCTGCGCCGGGTGATGCGCGGCCCCCTCGAGGGCCTGCACGTCTCGGTCCACCCCACCGGAGCACCGCCCGCCGTCGCCACCGGGCACGATCACGGCCACAGCCACGACAGCGGGCACGAGCACGGGCATGCCCACGACAGCGGGCACGATCACGGACACGCCCACGACAGCGGGCACGATCACGGCCATGCCCACGACAGCGGGCACGATCACGGCCACGCCCACGACAGCGGGCACGACCACGGCCACGATCACACCCACGACAGCGGGCACGACCACGGCCATGCCCACGACAGCGGCCACGATCACGGCCACGCCCACGACAGCGGCCACGACCACGGCCACCACCACAGCGAGCCGTCCTTCCCCGGCCAGCCGGACCGCTCCTGGCGCACCATCCGGGCCCGCATCGCCGGTGCCGGCCTCCCCGCGCGGGCCACCCGCCGGGCCCTCGCCGCCTTCGGGCGCCTCGCCGCGGCCGAGGCCCGGGTGCACGGCATGGCCATCGACGACGTGGTCTTCCACGAGGTCGGCGCCGTGGACGCCATTGTCGACATCGTCGGGGTCTGCCTGGCCCTGGAGGATCTCGGCGTCGCGCGCCTCCAGTGCGGGCCCCTGCCCGTCGGTCGGGGCTGGACCCGCTCCGCCCACGGCCCGATCCCGCTGCCCGCCCCCGCCACCCTCTTCTTGATGGAGGGCTGGCCCGTCGTGCCCGGCCGCGACAACTTCGAGCAGCTCACCCCCACGGGCGCGGCCCTCCTCACGGCCCTGGCCACCCCCGGCCCCATGCCGGCCATGACCGTCACCGCCGTGGGCCAGGGCGCGGGCACGGCCGACCTGCCCGACCTGCCCAACCTCGTGCGGGTGGTGCTCGGC
>CAXQUZ010000642.1:0-16584 GCA_964226865.1 Myxococcota bacterium
CCGTGGCGCCGTCACAGTCGTCGTCGACGCCGTTGCAGACCTCGGCCGCGGCCGGGTTCACCGCCGCGCTCGTGTCGTCGCAGTCGCTGGTGTCGGTCACGGTGCCGCTCGGCTGCTCGCAGGCCCAGACCGGGGCGCCGAGATCGCCGTAGCCGTCGGCGTCTCCGTCGGTGTACCAGGTGGCGCCGGTCGTGGGGTCGACCGTCGGATCGGCGTCGTCGGTGGCGCCGTCGCAGTCGTCGTCGACGCCGTTGCAGACCTCGGCGGCCGCGGGGCTCACCGCCGCGCTGGCGTCGTCGCAGTCGCCCGGCTCGGCGGCGTAGCCCTCGGGCAGGTCGCAGGCCTCGGTGGTGAGGGCGAGCTGGCCGTAGCCGTCGCCGTCGGTGTCGACATAGAAGGTCGTGGTGGCACCCTCGTCCACCTCGAGATCGCAGTCGTTGTCGCGCTCGTCGCAGAGCTCGGCGGCGCCCGGGTGGCTCTCGGGGCGGGTGTCGTCGCAGTCGTCGGCGCTCTCGACCACCCCCGCGGGCGGGTCGCAGTCCTCGACCGGGGCGCCGGGGTCGCCGTGGCCGTCGCCGTCCGCGTCGGTGTACCAGACGCTGAGAACGTCCTCGTCTACGGCAAGATCGCAGTCGTCGTCCACGCCATTGCAGCGCTCGGCCGCCCCGGGGGCCACCGCCGCGTCCCCGTCGTCGCAGTCGTCGGCGTTGTCGACGGCCCCGGCCGGTGGCGCGCAGGCCTCGACCGCCGTGGCCCCGTCGCCGAAGCCGACGCCGTCGGCATCGGTGTAGAAGACGCCCAGCACCCCGTTGTCGACGACCCCATCACAGTCGTCGTCGATGCCATTGCACTGCTCGACGGCACCGGGGAACACGGCCGCGTCGCCGTCGTTGCAGTCTTCGCTCGCCGGGAAGCCGTCGTTGTCGGCGTCGGGGTCGCTGCCCGCGAGGCCCCCGTCGACCGTGTCGACGCCCCCGCCCTTGTCGTCGGCGGTGTCGGCGCAGGCCGCGAGCAGCACGAGAGAGAGCACAGAGAGTGCACGCATGGGAGCTTCCGGGATCGACGGGGCCGCAGGCGCCAGGGTAGCACCCGGAGCGGTCGATCGGCAGGGCATCTCGGCGGGGACGGCCGGCCTACCACAGGGCCATCAGCGCCAGCAGCACCGCCACGAGGCCGAGACCGAAGAGCAGCAGCTGGGCCGCGAGCCGGGCCCCGGCGCGCTCGGCCGCCCCGGCCGCAGCATCCGGCGCGATGGGGCCGAAGGGCGCCCGGCTGCCGTCGGCCCGCAGGAGGTGACCGTCCTCGTAGACACCGATGAACACGCCATCCTTGACCAAGAGGGGCACAGTGCCCAGGGGCGCGCCCGGCAGCTCTCGGGCCCAGTCCTCGAGGGCGGCCAGGGCCGCGACCCGGCCCTCCGCCCAGGCGTCGAGGGCCTGGACCGCGTCGGCCCGGGGGGCCAGCACCAGCAGCTCGCGGGCGCCGAGGTGGCGGGCGACGGCCTTGAGCTCAGCGGGGCAGGCCAGGGCCAGGGCGGCCCCCGGAGCGGTGGCGCGGAGGGCCCGGAGCACCCCCGCCCCGTCGCGCTGCTCGGCCCAGCCGAGGCCCGGGATGCGCCGGCGCCCGAACTGGCGCTGGGCGGCGGGGCTCTCGAAGGCGAGACACAGGCCGCTTCGCCCGGCGAGGGCCGCAGCGGGAGAGCCGGCCAGCAGCGGGCGGGCAGCGGGGTCGTCGGCCGGGGGGCCGTCGGGGCAGGACCAGAGGCGGGGGGGCGGGGCCACGGTCACCTCCGCCGCCGGGATATCCTCGCGCGACCAACCGAGGAGCCCCCGTGAGCCGGAGCGGCAGCACCAGCGTCCCCCCCGCCCGTCCCGCCCCGGGCGGCACCGGGCCCGAGGCCCGCCCCCCCGCCGAGGTGCTCGTGCTCTGCACCGGCGGCACCATCGGCATGGTGCGGGGCCCGAGCGGCTGGACCCCGGCGCCCGGGCTGCTCGTCGACAGCCTGCGCCGGAACCCCGACCTCCAGGATCCCGACGGGGAGCCCTGCTGCACCCCCGTGCTCGCCGGGCGCCGGCGGGTGCGCTGGACCGTGCGCGAGTACGAGGTGCTGCTCGACTCCTCGAACATGGGCACCGACGACTGGGTGCGCATCGCCACCGACATCGCCGCCGAGCACGACCGCTACGACGGCATTGTCGTGCTCCACGGCACCGACACCATGGCCTTCACGGCCTCGGCCCTGTCGTTCATGCTCTCCGAGCTCTCCCACCCGGTCATCCTCACCGGCGCCCAGATCCCGTCGAACCAGGCCCGCAGCGACGCGGTCGACAACCTGCTCGGCGCGCTCATCTTCGCCGGGGTCCACCCCGTGCCCGAGGTCTGCGTCTTCTTCGACAATGCCCTCTACCGGGGCAACCGGGTGCGCAAGGTCGACGCCGACGGCCTCCACGCCTTCGACTCGGCCAACCTCGCGCCCCTGGCCACCATCGGCGTCTCGGCCGACGTCGCCTGGCACCTCGTGCGCCCCCTCTCGGGCGAGCCCTTGGTCATGCGGCCCATCACGGCCTCTGAAGTGGCCGTGCTGCGGCTCTTCCCCGGCATCTCGGCCCGGGTCGTGCGCAACGTGCTGGCGCCGCCGCTCCGGGGCGCCATCGTCGAGACCTTCGGCGCCGGCAACGCCCCCGACAACCGGCCCGACCTGCTCGACGCCTTCCGCGAAGCCACGGAACGGGGCGTCGTTCTCGTCAACTGCACCCAGTGTGAGCGCGGCACCGTGCGCCCCGACTATGCCGCCGGCCGGGCCCTGCTCGGCGCCGGGGTCGTGCCCGGTCTCGACATGACCACCGAGGCGGCCCTGACCAAGCTCGCCTACCTGCTCTCCCAGGACGAGCTGTCGCCCCGGGCCGTGCGCTCGCTGATGGTGACCGACCTCCGGGGCGAGCTGACGGGCCCCCGGCGTCCGCCGGCCGCGGGCTTCCAGGAGCGCGAGCTGGTGCGCTCGGTCCACCGGGTCATGGGCGAGGGCCACGCCGGGGCCACGGCGGCGGCGGCGATCTACCCGGTGCTGCTCTGCGCGGCGGCGGCGGCGGGCGACCTCGCGGCCCTGGCCCGGATGGCACGGGACGGGGTCAACCTCGACATGCCCGACTACGACGGCCGCACGGCCCTCCACCTCGCGGCCGCCGAGGGCCACCGGGCCGCCGTCACCTGGCTGCTGGAGCACGGCGCCTCGCCCAAGGTGCGGGACCGGTGGGGGCGCACCCCCCGCGCCGAGGCCGAGCGCGCCGCCCACCGCCATGTGATCGCCCTCCTCGACAGCCTTCCCACGGGGGATCTCGAAGACTGAGACCGCCGCAGGGTACCGTCACGACCCACTTGGGGCAGCCTCCCCGGCCAGCGCTGGCACGGGTCGAGCGCCCCGCCCACCACGTCTGCGAGGGAAGCGAGATGTACCACGACTTCATGATCCTTGGAGGTGCCGGTCTGGTCGGCCTTCAGGTCTGCCGCCACATCGTCCACCAGCTCGATCCCCGGCGCATCGTCGTGGCCTCGCTCTTCCCCCACGAGTCCGAGGCCGCCTGCGCCGCCCTCGAGGACGAGTTCGGCGACCGCATCGCCTTCGTGCCCGCCTCGGGCAACCTCTTCGTCCCGACCGAGTTCGCCACGACCGCCCGCAAGGACCTCCTCGGCGAGGTCGGCGCCCGGCGCAAGCTGCTCCAGGCCCTCTACGACGACTTCGAGCCCGCCTACCGCAGCAACCACCTCGTCCAGCTCATCCGCCAGCACCGGCCCGAGGTCATCGTCGACTGCGTCAACACGGCCACGGGCCTGTCCTACCAGAACGTCTTCGACGGCAGCGCCAAGGTGCGCGGCTGGCTCGACGACGAGGGCAAGGGCTTCGACGACGCCGGCACCGAAGACCTCGAGGCCTTCCTGCTCTCCCAGTCCGTGCCCCAGCTCATCCGCCACGTGCGCTTCCTGCACCGGGCGACCACCGAGTACCAGACCCGCGTCTACCTCAAGGTCGGCACGACCGGCACCGGCGGCATGGGCCTGAACATCCCCTACACCCACTCCGAAGACAAGCCGAGCCGGGTGCTGCTGGCCAAGAACGAGACCGCCTTCGGCCACACGGGGCTGCTCTTCCTGCTGGCCCGCACCCCGGGCTCGCCCATCGTCAAGGAGGTCAAGCCCGCCGCGATGATCGGCTACCGGGCGGTGCGCATGCGCACGGCCAGCGACAAGCACGGCAACTCCGACCTCTACCGCCCCCACCGCCTCTCGCTCTCGGCCGGCGGCGCCCTCGAGCTGCGCGAGGCCTCGGAGGGCTACGAAAAGGACGGCCAGCTCGACGTTCCGCTCGTCGACACGGGCGAGAATGGCGTCTTCACCCGGGGCGAGTTCGCCGCCATCACGGCCCTCGGCCAGATGGAGTACATCACCCCCGAGGAGATCGCGCGCACGGTGGTCCACGAGATCCGCGGCGCCAACACCGGCCGCGACATCATCTCGGCCCTCGACGCCAGCGTGCTCGACCCCTCCTACAAGGCCGGCCTCATCCGCAGCGCCGCCCTGCACGACCTCGACGTGGTCGAGCGCGAGAGCGGCATCGCCAGCGTGGCCCTGGGCCGCCTCGGCCCCCCCGAGCTCTCGAAGCTGCTCTTCGAGGCCCAGCTCTTCAAGTACGCCACGGGCTCGCTCCAGCAGGCCGTCGCCCAGGGCGTCACCCCCCAGGGCCTCTCCGACGCCCTCTCGGCGGCCCTCGAGCCCTCGGGTGTGGCCCGGACAGCCCCGTCCATCGGCATTCCCGTGCTGATGCCCGACGGCGAGACCGTGCTGCGGGGCCCCCGCATCAACGTGCCCGAGGTCGTCGGCCACACGACCACCGTCTCGCTCGACGACTGCGAGAAGGTCGACGCCTGGGTGGCCAAGGGCTGGGTCGACCTCCGGCCGAGCAACATGGCCACCTGGCAGGCCCGCTTCCGCAAGATGATCCAGGCCCGGGCCGTGCTGCGCCACACCGGCTCGGCCGCCGCCAACATCCGCACCTACAGCGCCGACCACTTCGAGATCGGCGAGGTCGTGGCCTGGATCTTCAACAACGAGATGGGCGGCAACCGCATCAAGTAGCGCGCACAGCCCCCGAGAACGGCGACGGGCCGCCCATCCCCGCGAGGGTGGGCGGCCCGTCTTGCGCAGGGGCCGAGGCCCGCGGGGCGCCTACTCCTCGACGACCACGTCGTCCGACGAGCGGGGGCGCAGCTTGCTGTTCGAGAAGGCGTAGTGGAGCGGGCCCTGGATGCTGTCGTAGCGGGTGCCGGCCGTGCGGTCGTAGTCGGCGTACATGTCGTCGTCGATGCGCAGGCAGCTGTCGACCTCCATCTCGCCGTAGTCACCGCCGGAGGCCGCGTCGGGGTTCTCGTCGGTGACCGTGACGCCCTCGACCCGCACCAGCATCGACTCGTAGGCCTCGGCCATCGCGCCGCCCGTGCCGATCTCGCAGGGGTCGGCGATGAGCAGGGGGGCCGGCACGGCGGCCGTGCCCGTCACGGTGACGGTGGGGTTCGTGATCTCGGTGAGGTCGTAGTAGATGTCGTGGGTGCCCGCGACGGTGACCACGTCGCCCACGGCGAGGCCCGAGGGCAGGCCCGAGCTCGAGGTGTAGACGTAGACGCCGCCGTAGCCCTCGGTGCCCACGGCGGGGTCCTGGATGTGGAAGCCGCTGGCGCCCACGGCCGTGACCACGGCGTCGATGATGGTGACGCCGGCGCCCTCGGCGGGGTGGTCCGGGTCGGCGGGGTTGCGCACGGCCGTGATGCTCACGGGGCAGGGGCCGTTGCCCGGGTTGGCCACGCCGAGGCACTGGTCGCAGGCATCGCCGATGCCGTCGGCGTCCTCGTCGACCGGGTCGGGGTCGTAGATGGTCGGGCAGCCGTCGTCGACGTTCAGCACCCCGTCGCCGTCCCAGTCGTCGGCCGTCGCCGTGCACTCGGTGCCCTCGGGGTTGAGGGGGCAGACGTCGCAGGCGTCGCCCTCGCCGTCCCGGTCGTAGTCGAGCTGGTCGGGGTCCCAGCCGTCGGGGCAGAGGTCGTCGGCGTCGAGGATGCCGTCACCGTCGGCGTCGCCGTCCTGGATGTCGCGGGGGTCGCAGGAGGCCCGCACGTCGTCGCAGTACCACAGGCCGTGCAGCTCGCCGGCGTACTCGTAGCCGGAGGGCATCGAGATGTCGGCGAGGGCGGCCTCGAGGATGCCCTGGATGTCGGAGAGGGTCTGGCTGTCGGTGCCCGAGTCGGCGGCCTGGACGCAGATCATGCGGTCTTCGCCGCCGCAGGGCTGGACCGTCTCGCACCAGTCGGCGATGGTCGAGAGCGGCGCCACCAGCTCGGAGACGCCGTAGCGGGCGTCGCCGCCGATGAGCACGAGGCGCACGTCCTCGGGGCCGCTCTGGATGACGCTCTTGTAGGGCGAGACCGAGTAGCTGAAGACGCTGATGTCGGCGACCATGCCCACCTCGAGCGCACCGACGACGCCGTCGAGGCCGACGACCCGGGCGGCGTCGCTCGTGGTCATCTCCCAGAGCTTCTGGTCCCACTCGGCGAAGCCGTCGGGCACGGGCGCGCCGCGGGCGCCGAGGTACTCGTGGGCACAGGTCATCTCGCGGGCCGGGTTCATCGAGCCGGACCAGGTCCAGTCCGGGCCGAGGGCCACGGGAACGCCCATGCGCAGGGCCACGTCGGCGGGGGTGGTGCGCTGGTAGAGGTCGAGGTTGGACCGGGGCGACCAGACGATGCTCGTGCCCTCGCCGGCCATGCGGGCGAGCTGGCCGGGGCTGGCGTCGGTGGCGTGCACGAAGGCCTGGCCCGGGCCCGAGAGGCCCACGTCGTGCATGTGGTCGATCTCGTGGGTGACGCTGCCGTTGACGCCCTCGGCGACGTGGTTGAGCATCGCGCTGAGGTCGCCGCTCTCGAGGTCGGCGGTCACGTCGTAGCCGTCGCCCGCGTCGTAGGAGCTGGTGACCGTGCCCGAGGAGTACCAGAGGTTGTAGTCGGAGAAGCCGTGGCTGCTCTCGGGCTCGTCGAGGTTGCGCACGAGGATGTCGATGCAGGCGTCGCCCGAGGCCCCGACGGCGCTGGTGCCGCCGCCGACGAGCACCCGCAGCTCGGCCCACTTCATGATCTCGCAGTTGTACTCGCGGTCGATGCGGTCGTAGGCCGTGCGGTAGTCGTCGTACTCGCGGGCGGCGCGCCAGTCGTAGCGGTCTTCGAAGACCATGCCGTGCTGCCAGGGGGGCGTCACGTTGTACTGGAGGTGGTTGTGGGCGTCGATGAGGCCGGGGCTGATGACGCCCTCGGTGCAGATGACGGTCTCGTCCCCGGGGCTCAGCTCGCCCACGGCGGTGATGAGGCCCGTCGCCCGGTCGTAGGTGACGCCGCCGGCCACGGGGCCGTCGAGGGTCAGCACGACGCCCATGAGCGTCACCAGGGTGGACGCGGGGTTCTCGGCGGGGGTGCAGTCGGGCAGGGCCGGGCCGGTCGTCCAGCCCTCCTCGCCCACGACCCCGTCGTCGCCGCCCTCGTCGCCGCCCTCGTCGCCGCCTTCGTCGCCGCCTTCGTCGCCGCCGTCCTCGCCGCCGTCTTCGCCCCCGTCCACGCCGTCGCCGCCGTCGCTGTCGTCGCCTGCGGCATCAGAGGTGTCGCCTTCCTTGCCGGTGTCGTCACAGGCGACGGCGAGGGGCAGGAAGGCCAGGAGGGCCAGGGCACGGACGGCGGACAGGGACTGCGGACGCATGGAGGCTCCGGGATGTCGGTCGGGGGCGCAAGGTGCCCCAGGCCGTCGCCAAGAGCAAGGCGGGCGGCGGCCACCGGCCAGATCGACACCCGCTCGTCAGCCCGGCGTCACCCCACCGGAGGGCCCCCCGGGGCGCCGCACCGCCGGACGGCCACCGGGGCGGGCGCTCACCAGGAGGCCGTCCAGAGGGCCTGGTCGATGATGTGGTCCCAGGCGAGCTCCTGGCAGGCGAGGAAGGCGTCCTCGTCGAGGGCCAGGGTGGTGCTGGTGCCGTCGTCGGCCCAGTCGTGCACGGGCGCGGCGAGCCAGGTGTCGGTCCAGCGCTCGCAGGTGCCGCCGTCGGTCTGGCCACAGTCCCGGTAGAGGTCGATGCCGGTCGTGGGGGCCGACCAGGCGGTGGGGCTGCCGGCACAGACGAAGTCCCAGGACTCGGTGCGGAGGCTGAGCTGGTCGTTCTGGCCCGAGGGGCGGCGCGCCCAGTAGAGGGCGTAGCTGTCGACCGCGGGGAAGCCGGCGGCCAGCTCGGCGGCCGTGAAGCAGGGGCAGGCCGGCGCCACAGGCACACAGCTGCCCTCGATGCCGGGCACCTCGACACAGTCGTCGGCGCGGGCGGCGGGGAGCAGGGAGAGGGACAGGAGCGCGGGCAGCAGGACGGCGGGCACGGGAGACTCCGGAGCGGGCGGGGACGGGACACACGGGGCGCCGGAGGGGGCAGGACGCCCGGCCGGCCGGGATCCCCCAGCTCCACGCGGGGAATGGGGGGGGATCGCCGCCCCCTCCATAGCGTGGGGGGGGAGGATCCCGCTCCTGACAGCGGGCGCCCCGGGCCGACATGCCGGCCTCCCGCGCCCCGGCTAGGGGAGCGGCCCCGTCTCCCCTCGGTGGCCGATGCACCTCTTGATCCTCGAAGACGAGCCCCGCATGGCGGCCCTGCTGCGCCGCACCCTCGAAGAAGAGGGCCACCGGGTCACCGTGCAGGACCGCTGCGCCGCTGCGCGCGCAACCATCGAGAACACCGCAGATATCGATATTCTCATCATCGACCGCAACCTGCCCTACGGCGACGGTCTCGACCTCATCCGCGGCCTGCGCGCGGCGGGCGACCGGCGCCCCGCGCTCTGCCTGACGGCCCGGGACCGGGTGGACGACCGGGTCGAGGGCCTGCACGGCGGCGCCGACGACTACCTGGGCAAGCCCTTCGCCCTCGAAGAGCTGCTGGCCCGGGTCGAGGCCCTGGGCCGCCGCAGGACCGCGGCGCCCGATCCGGTGCTCACGGTGGGCACCCTGCGCATCGACCGGGAGGCCCTGCGGGTCTGGCGCGGGGACCAGGAGCTGCGCCTCACGGCCCAAGAGCTGCGGCTGCTGGTCTTCCTGGCCGAGAACCAGGGGCGGGTGTTGTCGAAGGCCCGCATCCGGTCGGCGGTCTGGGACATCCACCACGACCCGGGCACCAATGTGGTCGAGGTCTACATCTCGTACCTGCGGGCCAAGGTCGACCGGGCCCCCGGCGCCGACCACCCGCTGATCCACACCGTGCGGGGCCTGGGCTACGTGCTCGAGGACCGGCCCCGGTGAGCCCGCCCACCGCCGCCCCCGCCCTCGCGACCCTGGTCGCCCGGGTGGCCCTCGCCAGCCTCGGCCTCGCCCTGCTCGTCACGGGCCTGGGCACGGCGGCCCTGCTCCACCACCACGCCCAGCGGGACGTGGACCGGCTGCTGATGGTCGCGGCCCAGGGCGGCCACACCGTCGACGCCTGGCGCAACGGCCACCACCCGGGCCCCGTCACCGTCGAGACCTGGGACCCCCGCCAGGGGCCCCCACCGGCGCTGGCCGGCATCGAGACCGCCGAGCTCCGCGCCGCGCTCGACAGCGAGGCCCCCCTGCTGCGCACGGTGGGCGACAGCCGGGTGATGCTGCTGGCCGTCGAGCCTCCGGACGTGCACGCGGTCTCGCCGGCGCCCCCGGACCACCCCCACGCCCTGCGCATCGCCCGCAGCCCCACGGCCGCCCTGGCCACCAGCGTCGGGCGCTTCGTCGGGCTCTACAGCCTGGTCGCCGTCGCCGTGCTGGGGCTGGCCGCCCTGCTGCTGCCCCGGGGCCTCGCCGCCACCCTGCGGCCCCTCGACGAGACCCGGCGGGCCCTCGCCCAGATCCAGGGCCTCGCCGTGCGCTCGCGGCTGCCCACCGGCGGCCCCCGGGAGGTCGCCCAGCTCATCGACTCGGTCAACGCGCTGCTGGCCCGGCTCGAGGCCGCCGTCTCGGCCCAGACCCGCTTCACCGCATCGGCGGCCCACGAGCTGCGCACCCCCGTGGCCCTCATCCAGACCGAGCTCGAGCTGGCCCTGCGCCGGCCCCGCAGCGACGCCGAGTACCGGGCGGCCCTGGGCGCGGCCCTCGAGAGCGTGCGGCGCCTCGCCGGGCTGGTCGAGGGGCTGATGGCCCTGGCCCGGGTGCACGCCGGCCAGGTCGAGGAGGGCCTCGCCCCCGAGCACCTGTCGAGCCTCATCGCCGCCGCCGTGGCCACCGAGGGCCGGGCCATCGCGGCGGCCGGCGGCACCCTCACCGTCGAGCCGGGGCCCGACCCCGAGCTGTTGGTGCACGGGCCGCTGCTCACGGCGGCCATCGCGAACCTGCTGCGCAACGCCGCCGTCCACGCCCCCGGGGCCGCCGTGCGGCTGGCGGTCACGGCGGCCGCCCCCCGGGAGGGACGCCCGGGGCTGGCGGTGGTGGTCGAGGACGACGGGCCGGGGCCCCAGGACGACCACAGCGGCGGCCTCGGCCTCGGGCTGAGCGTGGTGCGGGAGGTGCTGGCGCGGCACGGCGGCACGGCGCGGGTGGACGGGCGGCCGGGGGGCGGCATGGCGGCGGAGCTGTGGCTGCCGCTCCGGACGGAGCGCACCACGACGGCCTGATGATCGGCGTCTCGCCCTACAGGTCCCGCTCGAGCTTCGCCGCCACCGCCGTGCCACAGCGCTCGCCCAGCATGCGCAGCCGGTCCGCCATGCGCGCGGGCGACGTCTTGCGGGCCCGCTGGAGGGCCACCAGCTCGTCGATGCCCGTGAGGGGGACGTCCTCGCCCGGCCCCACGCGGGCCTCGCAGCGCTCCCAGCCACGGTAGATCCGCCGGCCACCGGCGTCGTGCAGGGTGGTCTTCACCTGCACGAAGAGCAGGGGGGCGCCCTCGGTGACGTCGATGCCGTGCTCCAGGATCTCGACGGACAGGGTGTTGTCCCCCGTCTGGGCGACCGTGAAGGGCAGGTCCTCGCTCGCCAGGCCCCGCCAGAGGCCCGCCTCCAGGCCGGCCGCCAGCTCGTCCGGCTGCACGGCGGCCTGCAGGGACCGCTCCACCTTGGTGCCCACGACCACCGAGGCGATGCCCACCCCCAGCTCCACGAGCCCCGCGGCCGCGCCCGGGGCCGTGGCCTCCCCGTCCCAGGCGACCACGGTGGGGGCCGGAGCGGGCGGCACGGTGAGGGCGACCGGGCCGAGGGCGGCGGCGCGGCGGGCGGTGCGGCGGTGGCAGCCGGTGCTCGGGGCGGCGAGGAGGGTGGCGGCGAGGACGACCGTGGTGCGCATGCAGCTCCAGGGTGGGGGTGTGCCGGTCGAGACTGGTGGCGATGCGGTTCATTCAGGCCACTCTTGCGCCATCCCGAGCGGACGTCCCCCGGTGCCCCGGGGCGCTGGCTCCACCCGGCCGACGTCCACGCCGGGCGCCCCCCGGGAGGCTCGGGCAGTGGTGGTCGGGGACGACGGGCCGGGCTCCCCAGACGACCACCGCGGCACGGCGGTGGCGCGGGGGCTGCCGCTCCGGTCGGAGAGCACCAAGATGGCCTGATGGTGAGCATCTTGGAGCACAGCCAGGCCCACGACAGCGGCCCGCCGGCGGGATTCCAAGGAAGCTCTAAGCTCGGGCCAAGGGAGCCCCAAGGTGGGGCGCCTAGGACGGAGGCTGCCCGCCCCCTGCGGCGGCATCCCCCGTGCCCGGTCCCGCCATGGTCCCCTCGCTCCCCCGTCCCGCCGCCCTGCGCGGCGCCCGCGCGCTGCTCGGCGCCTGGGCCCTGCTCGCGGCCGCACCGGTGCCCCCCGCCGGTCCCCTGCACGCGCAGGTCGTGCCCGCCGGGCTCGCCCAGGCCGCCCCCCCAGAGTCCCCGGAGTCCTCGGCACGCGCGGAGACCCCCGAGCCCCTGTCCTGGACCGACCTGCCCGCCGTGAGCGCCCAGGTCTGGGCCGGGGGCCCCGGCGCCCACACCGCGGCCCTCGCCGCCGGCATCGACCAGGGGGCCCGGCGCCCCCAGCGGGGCCCGAGCGCGGTCTGGGTGGAGGTGCAGCGCGGCGTCGCCAGCCAGGACCAGACCACCCTCGCCCTCGACCTGCCTCTGCGGCTGGGGCGGGCCGAGACCCGGGCCGGCAGCGCCCGGGCCGACGCCCTGCGGGCCGAGGGCCGCGCCGCGGGCGCCGCCTGGACCGAGCAGGTCATCGACACCTGGCTCGCGGGCTGGGCCGCCCGGGAGAACGTCGCACACCTCGGCACCTTCGCCGACGAGATCGCGAGCTGGCTCGCCCCCCTCGAGTCGGCCGCCGCCGCGGGCCTCATCGCCCGCCTCGACCTCGCCGAGCTGCGGGTCGAGCGCGCCCGGGTGCTGGCCGAGCAGGCCGCCAGCGCCGAGGCCGCCGCCGCAGCGGACGCCCGGCTGTCGCAGCTGCTCGGCCGGCCCGTCGCGGTCGACCCGGGCGCCGGCGACCTCCACGCCCGCGCACCCGCCCCCGAGAACCCCTGGGCCGCCCTGCGTCCCCTGGTCGGCAACGCGCCCGTCGTCGCGGCCGCCGCCGCCCAGGCCGCCGCCGCCCAGGCCGAGCGCCGGGCCGTCTGGGCCGAGGCCCTGCCCACCGCCAGCCTCGGCGCCATGACCGTGCCCACGGCCGAGGCCGGCGCCCCCTTCGCCTTCGCCGGCCTGTCGGTGCCCCTGCGCACCGACGGGGCCCGCCGGCGGGCCGAGGCCCAGGCCGCCGCCGCCGGCTGGTCGGCCGAGGCCCGGTGGCGGGAGGCCCAGCTGGCCGCCCGGGTGGGCGCCGAGGGCCAGCGCTGGCGGGCCGCCCGCGACCGGGCCGCCACCCTCGGCACGGCCCTCATCGCCCCCCTCGAGGCCCGCCAGGACCAGATCCTCGCCGCCTTCTCCCAGGGCCTCGTGCCCGCCTCCCGGCTCATCCAGGCCCGCCGCGACCTCCACGAAGCCGAGCACGAGCGCATCCTCGTCACGGTCAGCATCCTGGCCAGCGAGGCCCGGGCCGAGGCCCTGCGCACCACCCTCACCCCCGCCGGAGGCCGCTGATGCCCCTGCACCGCCCCCGCACCGCCGCCGTCGTGCCCGCCCTGGCGCTCGCCCTCGCCGCCTGTGGCGACGCTGGCCCCCCGGCCGCCCCGCCGGCCCGTGACCTCGCCGCCCGCATCGACTGGTCCCCGGCCGCCCCCGCCCCCACCGTGCCCCTGGCGACCCTGCCCGCCGCCGTGCTCTCGGCGCCGGCGGGCGAGGCCCTGCTGGGGCCGGGCATCGACGGCCGGCTGCTGTCTTGGGCCGTGGCCCCGGGCGACCCGGTCGCTGCCGGCCAGACCCTGGCCATCGTCGAGAGCACCGAGCTCACCGATCTCTCGGCCCGGGTCCGAGAGCTGCGGGCCGCCGTCGGACGCGCCCGGGAGGCCCTCGCCCTCGCCGAGGCGGCCCAGTCCAGCGGGGTCGGCACGGCCCAGCAGCGGGTCGCGGCCCGGGCCCAGCTCGACGCGCTCGGCGCCCAGCTCACGAGCGCCCAGGCGCGGCTGCGGGCCCGCCAGGGCTCGGTCGAGGGCCGCCGGGGCCAGTGGGTCTGGACGGCGCCCCAGGGCGGCACGGTCGACGCCCTGCACTGCGCCCTCGGCCGGGTCGCCGCCGACGAGCGCTGTCTGCGGCTCGTGGGCGCGGGCGACGGCGTGGTCGAGGTGCGGGTGCCCGAGCGGCTGCTGCCCGCCCTCGACGCGGCCGGCACCGCGGCCACCGGGCACTGGACGGGCGCCGACGGCCGGGAGGCCACCCTGGCCCACCGGGCCTCGGCGCCGGCCATCGACCCCCACACCCGCCAGCTCCGGGTCCACTTCACCGCGCCCCCCGCGACCCGGGTGGGGGCCAGCGGCCGCCTCGTGCTCACCGTGCCCGCCGACGAGGTCGTGGCCCTGCCCGCCGCGGCACTGTCGCGGGTCGGCGGCCAGGACGTGGTCTTCGTCGACCGCGACCCGGGCTCCGGGCCGGGCATCCAGGCGGTTCCCGACGATGAGAACGCCGTGTGCTGGATGGTTCCCGTGACCCTCCTCGGCCAGTCTGGCACCACCGCCCACGTCCGGGGTCTGGCCACCCCCGCCCCCCGGGTGGCCACCGGCGGCACCTTCCTGCTCAAGAGCCTCGCGGCAGGCGGTGGCGCATGAGCCCCGCCCGTCCCACCCCCCCGGACCCCGGTGCCGCGCCGTCCCCGGGCCCCGTCGTCGCCCTCGTGGGCCTCGCCGTGCGCCACCGTGCCGTCGTGCTCGTGCTCACGGCCCTCTTCGCCATCGGCGGCGTGCTCAGCTTCCAGCGCATGGTCTTCGATGCCTTCCCCGACCTCACCAATGTGCAGGTGCAGGTCCTGACGACCGCCCCGGGCTTCGGCGCCGAGGCCGTCGAGCGCCTCGTCACCCTGCCGGTCGAGCGCAGCCTCGGCGGGGCCCCCGGGGTGGACGAGGTGCGCAGCCTCTCGCGGCCCGGCGTCTCGTCGGTCTCGGTCATCTTCGAGGACGGCACCGACCCGTGGCGGGCCCGCCAGATCGTGGCCGAGCAGGTCGCCACGGCCCGGTCCGACATCCCCCCGGAGGCCGGGGTGCCCGTGCTCGGGCCGCGCACGACCGGCCTCGGCGAGGTGCTCCAGTTCACCGTGCGCAGCGACGACCGCAGCCCCGCCGAGATCTACCGCCGCTTCGAGCTCGAGATCGCCCCCCGGCTGCGGGCGGTGGACGGCGTGGTCGAGGTGAACGCCTGGGGCGCCGGCAGCCCCCAGCTCGAGGTCCAGGTCGACCCCTACCGCCTCGCGGCCCTCGACCTGCCCATCGGCGACGTCGAGGCGGCCGTCTCGGGCGCCCTGGCCATCACGGCCGGCGGCGACCTCGTGCGCGGCCCCGAGCGCACCGGGGTGCGGGCGGTCTCGAACCCCACCGATCCGGCCAGCCTCGCCCAGGTGGTGCTGCGGGACGACGCCGACGGCACCGTGCGCCTCGGTGAGGTCGCCACCATCGCGACCGGGGTCGCCCCGCCGGTCGGCCTGGGCACGGCCGACGGCGAGGGAGAGGCCCTCTTCGTCGTGGTCCAGCTGCTCGCCGGCGCCGACGCCCTGCGCACCGTGCGGGCCGTGCGGGAGCGGCTGGCCCTGGTCGAAGACAGCCTGCCCGACGACATCGAGGTCGAGGTCATCTACGACCGCGAGAAGCTCGTGGGCAGCACCCTGTCGACCGTGGGCCGCTCGCTGCTCGAGGGGGGGCTGCTGGTCGTCTTCGTGCTGCTGGTGCTGCTCGGCGACCTGCGGGCCGGGCTCGTGGTCGCGAGCATCATCCCCCTGTCGCTGCTCGGGGCCTTCACGGGCCTCTACCTGACGGGCAACTCGGGGAACCTGATGAGCCTGGGCGCCATCGACTTCGGGCTGGTGGTCGACGGCACCATCGTGCTGGTCGAGGGCATCGTCGGCATGCAGGCCGTGGCGGGCACACCGGGCGGGGGCCGCGACGGCGCCGTGCTCGCCGCTGCCCGCCGGGTGGGGCGGCCCATCCTCTTCGCCGTGGGCGTGCTGATGCTCGTCTACCTGCCCGTGCTCACCATGGTCGGCACCGAGGGCAAGCTGTTCCGGCCCATGGCCACCACCGTGCTCTTCGCCCTGGCCACGGCCCTCGTCCTCACCTTCACCTACGTGCCGGCCATCGCCTCGCTGGTGGTGCGCTCCCACGGCGACCACCAGACCGCGCTGCTGCGGGTGCTGGGCCGGGCCCACCTGCCCGTGCTCCAGGGCGCCCTGGCGCGCCCCACCCTCGCGGTGGGCGGGGTGCTGGGGCTCATCGGCCTCGGCGTGCTCGGGGCCACCCAGCTCGGCCTCGAGTTCGTGCCCCAGCTCCAGGAGGGCGACCTCGTCGTCCAGACCGCCCGGCTGCCCTCCATCAGCGCCGACGAGGCCCGCCGGGAGTCGACCCGGGTCGAGCGGGTGCTGCGCCAGTTCCCCGAGGTCGAGCGGGTGGCCGCCCGCACGGGCTCTCCGGCCCTCGCCACCGACCCGATGGGCATGGAAGAGGCCGACATCCTCGTGCGCCTCGCCCCCCGCGACCAGTGGACCACCGCCACCGACACCGCCGGCCTCGCCGCCGCCTTCGCCGCGGCCCTCGAGGCCCAGGCCCCCGGGCCGGAGTTCGCCTTCACCCAGCCCATCGAGATGCGCTTCAATGAGCTGCTGGAGGGCGTTCCCAGCGACATCGGGGTGCATGTCTACGGCCAGGATCTGGCCGAGCTGGAGCGCACGGCGGCCCAGATCGCCGACACCCTGCGGGCCCTGCCCGGGGCCGCCGATGTGAAGGCACCGGCCGTCGAGGGCACCCCGGGCCTCGACGTGGTGGTCGACCCGGAGGCCCTGGCCCGGCTCGGGCTGGACGGGGCGGTGGTCCATCGCCATTTTGCCATCGACCGTACCTAGATATTCCTTGCAGATGTCGGGCAATCGACCGAGTATACTGCCGCCGCGACGACCGCCTGAGTTTAAACC
>CAXQUZ010000643.1:0-5289 GCA_964226865.1 Myxococcota bacterium
CCGGGGCCTGAGGATCAGCGGGCGGCGACCTCGCCCGGCTTGACCCGGTAGGCGAGACACATGCCGTGGCAGCGCTGGTTGAACTCGGGGCAGGCGTTGCAGACGGCGAAGCGCGAGGGCAGCGCCCGCAGCCCCTCGATGAGGCCGTGGGTCGTGCGGTGGATCTCGTCGAGGCTCGCGAAGGTCGAGACGTGGCGCTTGCCCTCTTCGCGGGCGTACTCGCCCCCGCAGATGGTGATGTTGCCGGCCTCGTCCATCACAGGCACGCTCGTGCACTGGGTCTGGCGCACCCGCTCGTCGACACAGAGCGGAAACGAGCAGTCGTAGCCGAGGTGGATGCCGTGGTCGGTGCAGAAGTCGAGGGCCGCCTGGTGGACCCGCTGCATCTCGGCCAGGTCGTCGGGGGTGAAGACGTGGGGATCGGCGCCGCCGACGGGGGTGGCGAAGGCCAGAAACACCCCGCGGATGCCGGCGCCCTCGATCTTCCGGAGCATCTCGACCACATCCTCGCCGGGCCGCACGGGCAGGTTGGCGAAGATGCGGCGGATGTCGAAGGGCAGGGCCGGGGCCCGGTCGGCGAAGTGGCCGTTGACCGTGATGGACCAGAGCTTGTCGGCCACGGCGGCGATGCGCTCGGGCTTGCTGGCATTCGTGAAGACGATGGGCCCGAGGGCGTTCTCGTGGATCGTCTCGACGATGCGCACGAAGTCCGGGTGGATCGTGGGCTCGCCCCCCAGCAGGTTGACCGACCGGCTCGAGAAGAGGGTCATGGCCAGCTCGTCGAGCGTGTCGGACCACTGGGGCAGGGGCGGCGCCTGGGCCACGAGGCCGGCGTAGGTGCGGATGTGGTCGAGCACCGAGCCGCGGGCCACCCGGGGGGCGCCCTGGAAGTAGTCGCCGGCGTAGCAGAAGGCGCAGGACTCGTTGCAGCCGCGGCCGAGGAACAGGTTCATGGAGGGCCTCGGCGCAGGGGAGGGCTCAGCCGACGAGCACCGTGCCGGCGCCCATGATGATGGCGCCGCTGGCCATGCCGCAGTGCAGCGTCTGGTCGCCGAGGCGGGCCTGGGGGATGGCGTTGGTGTAGACCGTGCCCGAGCCCGCCGTGATCACGTAGGTGTTGGGGCCGCAGCAGACCGCCGAGCTGTGGACGCCCGGGTCGCCGAGGCGGGCGGCGGGCTTGCCCTCGATGGTCACGTCGGGCGAGCCGGCGTTGATGGGGCCGATGACCGGGTGGGGCACGGGGCTCCACGGGTGGACCGAGTGGCAGTGGGGGGTGCCCTGGGAGTTGTCGGTGACGCGCGCGGCGGGCTTGCCCATGGCTGGCTCCGGTGTCGGGCCGCCGCGCGGACGCACGGCAGGCACGGGTCGAGGATAAGGGATGCCCGCGGTCCTGCCAAGCCGGGGGAGCGCCCAGGGAGGGCCCGAGGCCATGCTTGAAACCGCCCTGAAAGCGGGCCGGATCGTCTGTCCGACCTGCCGTGCCCCCGACGCCGCCGGCGCCGTCTCGGCCGCCCCCCTCGCGCTCGGGCGGGTCGAGGCCACCGACGCCGCCGGCCGGCCCCTCCACGGGCTGCTCGCCTGCACCCGCTGCCCTGCGGCCTTCCCGCTGGTGGACGGGGTGGCCGTCGTGCTGGCCGACACGGGGGCCTGGATCCGCGCCCAGGAGCGGGCCCTGCTCTGGCGCGACGACCTGCCCTCGGGCCTCGAGGACTGGCTGCGCCGGGCCTGGGCCGAAGACCAGGACCCCAACTGGCGCCGCCAGCTGCTCGCGGTCTATGGCCGGCCGCTGATGGCGCCCGAAGACCAGGCCGACAGCGGGCTGCCCGCCGCGGTGCTCGCGCTGGCCGACGCCTGGCTGGCCCACCACGCGGCCCGCCGGGCCCGCCACCCGGGCGGCTGGGTGCTCGACGCGGGCTGTGCGCTCGGTGTCGGCGCCCTCGACGCCAGCGCGCGGGCCGAGGGGGTCGTCGCCCTCGACCAGGACTTCGCCGCCCTGCGGGTGCTGGCCCGGCTGCTGCGCACGGGAGAGGCGCCCGTCTGGCGCTGGCGCCACGGCGGGGCCGACCACGTGCCGGCCACCCTGCGGCTGCCCCCCGGGGCCCGCCCCGAGCGGGTGGTGGTGGTCGCCGGCGACGCCCTCGCTCCGCCCCTCGCCGCGGGCCGCTTCGACGCCGCCGAGGCCCTGAACCTCGTCGACAACGTGGCCGACCCCGTGCTGCTGCTCCGCCAGCTCCACGCCCTGCTCGCCCCCGGCGGCCGGCTCACGGTCGCGAGCCCCTTCGACTGGTCGCCGGCGGCCACCCCCATGGACCGCCGCCTCGGCGAGGTGCTGCGGGCGCCGGAGGGGCCGGATCCGGGCCACGCCCTCGTGGCGCTGCTGGCCGGGCGCTTCGGGACGCTGGCCCCCGAGCTCTGCATGGAGATCTGCGACCGCCGCGAGCTGGCCTGGGTGCTGCCCCGCCACCGCCGCAGCGCCCACGTCTTCGTGAGCACCGTGGTCGAGGCCCGCCGCCGGGGCTGAGCGCTACTGGCCGAGGCCCTCGGGGCGCGCCCGGGGCAGGGGCACCCGCTGGCCCCGCTGGAACAGGGTGATGTACTTCATCGCCCGGGTGACCTGGTCGCGGCCCATGAAGCTGGTGTCGCCCTTGGTCTCGTCGGCGGCCATCGTGCGGGCCGCGCCGGCGCCCCAGTCGTCGAAGCCGTGGGACTGGTTCTTCTGGACCGAGCGCTCGTGGATGACGCGCTCCTTCGTCACCATGCTGCCGTCGCGCTGGCGCTGCTGGTAGGTGTCGGCGTGGAAGTAGGCGTCGTCGAAGGCGCGCGGGTTGTAGGTGGCGCGGACCTGGCCGTAGGGGTCGTCCACCACGAGGCCGCCGGACTGGACCTCCTGGATGCTGACGATGTGGCTGGCGCCCTGCTGGCGGGTGCCCTTGTGGTGGAAGGACAGGGCCGCCGCGCCGCCGCTCTCGAGTGCCGCCTGCACCCGCTCAGAGATGGTGCCCCAGCTCGCGCCGCCCCAGATCTTGTCGGAGGTGGGGGCGAGGCCCGTGTTCGAGACCATGTCGAGCACCCGGTCGGGCTCGCTGACGATGGAGTAGCGGCTGATGCCGGCGTGGTGGACGAGCATGTCGAGCACGTCTTCCATCTGGGCGTCGGCGCGGAACTCGCCGGCGATGGCATCGCGGGTGTCGCCCGAGACCGCCGACTGGCCGCGCACCCGCTGGTAGGAGCGGTCGAGCATCTTGGCGTCGAGGTAGCGCCGGGCGGCGGCCTTCCAGGCGGCGTCCCGGTCCCAGCCCTCCTCTTCGTCGACGAGGGCGAGGTTGCCCTCGAGCTGGCTGGCGCGGGCGGCCGTGACCGTGCCGGCCCGGCGGGCCTGGTCGATCCACTGGCGCTTGAGGCGGTCCTCGAGGGCGCGCACCACGTCGTCGCGGCCGATGCCCAGCCGCTCGAGCACCATCGACAGGGTCGTGGTGTTGCAGGTGGCCTCGGGCCCGACGAGGTTGTCGGACTGGGTGCGGTACTCGGGCACCCCGAGGGTGGTGTTCCAGTCGGTGGCGGTGTGGGCCGAGCCCTCGGGGCCGCCGGCGGTCGAGGTGGCGGCGCCGTCGATGCCGGCCTCGAGGGCCGTGATGAGCGGGCGCACCTCGCCGATGAGCTCGGGCGGCAGGGGCAGCGGCCGCTCGGGGGCGGCGACCACGGTGGGGCTGGCCGGAAGCTGGGAGAAGTCGACCGTCTCGCCCAGCTCGGCGCGGGTCCACCAGGCGCGCAGGGTCGAGAGCACGGCCTCGGTGCGCTGGACCTTGGCGTCGCCGGCCAGGCCCTCGAGGGCCGCCTGCTGGGTGGAGAGCCAGGTGGTGATCTGGGAGACGGCGGTGGCACGCACTTGGCGGTCGTTTAAGACGTCCTGCAGTGCGGCATTCCCGGCGCCTGCCGATGCCTGTTCGGGGCGGGCCTGGGGACGCAGGGAGGTCTCGGGGGCGAGGCTGCTGGCGCGCTGCTGGGTCTGGCCGGGCACGGGAACTCCACGGTGGGGGCGCCAGGGTGGGGCAGGGGGGCCGGGCGGACGATTGCGCACTGGTGACGTGCGGAAGGACCGGTCTCCGAGACTCAGCCGGCGCCGGGGGGGCGGCCCACGAAGAAGCGCTGGATGAGCACCTGGCGCCAGTGCGGGGAGCGGTTCTGGTGGGTCATGTGGGGCATGAGCCCGTGGTGGAAGGTGACCCCGCCGGCCGCGAGGGGGGCGGCCCGGACGCGGTCGCTGTCGACGATGCAGGCCCCTCGGGCGCAGTCGGCCCCGGCCGGCAGCACCCGCTCGTGGTCGAGGATGCCGTCGCGGTGGCCGCCCTCGACGAAGTGCATGCAGCCGCTGTCGACGTCGACATCCTGGAGGGGCATCCAGCAGCTGATGAGGCGGTCGGCGCCGTCCCCGCCCATGAGCGCGCCGTCTTGGTGCCAGAAGGTGGCGGCGCCGACCCGGGGCGGCTTGTCGAGCAGCTGGTTGTACCAGAGCGCCGTGGGGCGCCCCATGAGGGCCGTGGCGAAGGCCAGCGTCCAGGTGTGGAAGGGGGCCTCGCGCCACGCCAGCCAGTCGAGCTCGAGCATGCCCTGGATGACCTGGTCGGCGGGCCGGGTGGGCTTGCCCTCGGCGTCGCGGCGCCAGTCCAGCATGCGCTGCTGCTCGCGGATGCGGGTGGCCCGGGCGCGCAGGTCGGCGACCGCCTCGACGGGGACGGCGTCCGGCACGACCAGGAAGCCCTGGGCCTGGAAGCGGGCGATCTGGTCGGGGGTGGCGGCCGCCAGGCTCACGGGCAGTGGCCGCAGGTGGAGCCCGGGGCCTCGCCGTGGTGGTGGCTGTGGCTGTGGCTGTGGCTGTGGCTGTGGCTGTGGCTGGGGTCGTCGGCAGCGGCGCCGTCGAGGTGGCGGTTCGGGTGGTCGTCGGGGGTGCCGTGGGCGGCCACGAAGGCGTTCCAGGCGGCGGCCGCCTCGGCCCAGCCACAGTGGGAGAAGGGTGCGAGGTCGGCCCGGGCCCCCGCGACGTCGCCGGCGGCCATGCGCCAGAGCCCCCGACAGACCCGGGCGACCGGCTCCTCGGGGTCGCGGTCGAGGGCCGCGGCGACGTCGGCCCGGGCGGCCTCCGGGGCGCGCTCGCGGCGCAGCCAGCCCCGCAGGGCCCAGGTCTTGGCGTGGATACTGAAAAAGAAAATGCAATTACTTTTGATATTCAAATCAAAATGCAAAAAGATAGAAGCCCTAAGAAGCTAAAAATTCACGTAGGTAAACTTTGGT